>WLOK01000099.1 GCA_009699315.1 Actinomycetota bacterium | reverse complement strand
CGTCCGAGCAGCTTGGCCAGTTGCATCGCACTCACATGTCGTCATTTGATCGTCATTACGGATTCACGCAGCGAACGGAGGAGGACTACCTCCATCGTCTGGCTAATGGGGATGGACCAACACCAGAACGTTGGTGGCTCGCCATGGCAGGAGATCAAGCCGTCGCCCTATGTATCCAAGATGACAGTCGTGCCGAGTTCTCCACCGCGTGGGTTCGCACTTTGGGAGTGGTTTCTACGCATCGCGGTCAAGGGATTGCTCGCTGGTTACTGCTGTCGGCATGTGCAGATGCGGCCGATCGCGGTATGTCCGAGATTGGACTCACGGTTGACACTGAAAACGTCACCGGTGCAACGCGTCTGTATGAGTCTGTTGGGATGCGCGCGCACTTGGCAATTGCATTGTGGGAGAAACCAGCGTCATAGCTCCGTGTCAGATAGCAAGCAGGATTTTGCCCGTAGCTTCACTAGATTTCAGAGCGATATGTCCAGCAGCAGCTTCGCTGATGGGAAGTATCCGGTCGATTACGGGAACGACCAAGCCGGCCTCAATCCACGGCCATACAAAGCGTTGTACCTGTGCGCACACTTCTGCCTTCTGTTCAAGCGGTCGGGCGCGTAGGGATGTTGCGTGTATGGTGCCGCGTTTAAGCAGCAAGGCGTTGATGTCGAGTTCGGCCTTAACGCCGCCTTGCATGCCAATGATGACGAGACGTCCGTCAGGGGCGAGACAGTCAACATTGCGGGCGAGGTAGGACGCTCCCATGTTGTCGAAGATCACC
Source organism: Actinomycetota bacterium (assembly GCA_009699315.1). Classification (GTDB taxonomy): domain Bacteria; phylum Actinomycetota; class Actinomycetes; order S36-B12; family S36-B12; genus CAINMH01. The sequence goes on along the minus strand of WLOK01000099.1, from coordinate 5,993 downwards.
TCGGCGCCCCGCCCACCGGTGACCTCGAGCATCTGTTCTACGAAGTCTTGTTCGCGGTAGTTGATCAGGACCTCCGCTCCTAGGTCGGCGCACGCCTGCAGCTTGTGCTCCGATCCCGCTGTGACAGCGACGCGTGCACCCACCATGCGTGCGATTTGAATCGCCATCGTGCCTATTCCACTTCCACCGCCGTGAATAAGGAGCCACTCACCTGCTTGGAGATGGGTCACCATCATGAGGTTGGACCACACGGTGCAGGCCACCTCGGGGAGTCCGGCCGCTGTGATGAGATCAACCCCACGAGGAATCGACATGACTTGCCCTACGGGCACCGCGACGAGTTCGGCGTAGCCACCACCAGCGAGGAGGCAACACACTTCATCGCCGATAGCGACTGATGAGACACCGGATCCAAGTGCGGTCACCACACCGGAGCACTCCAAGCCCATCCATTCCGGTGCGCCCACTGGAGGGGGATAGAACCCCTGTCGTTGAAGCAGATCAGCGCGATTGATGCCGGCCGCCGCCACACGTACGAGAACTTCACCCGGTCCGGCCACGGCGTCGGGCACTTCAGTCCACTGCATTGCCTCCGGCGCCCCGCCTTCACCGACAACTATCGCGCGCACGATTAATCCTTCCCGGCATGACGGATAACTACGAGCTCGTCGCCAACCTGCAGACCTCGAATATCCGAAGTGTCGAACCGGTGCACGTTGCCGCCGCGCACGATGGCAAGCACAATTTGGCCCGAGCGATCGATGTCGGCGGGAAGGGATCCAAGTTCCACTTCCGCGACAGCTCGTTGAATCACCTCAAGACCGCGTCCGGTGTCCAACAGGTCTTCCATGAGCGCGCCTGCGATGGGTGATGCGATGCTGAGGCCAAGCAGATGACCGGCGGACTCAGCGGTGGGCACAATCGAGTTTGCACCCGATTGGCGGAGTACCACGGCATTCTGTGATTCGCGCGCAGCAGCAACAATATTTATTGACGGTGCGAGACGGCGCGTGGTGAGCGTCACGAGCACGGATGTGTCATCGGCGTTGGTTGCGATGATGACGTTTGCCGCTTTGTGAATCTCGGCTTCAATAAGTACCTCTTCGCGACGTGCATCCCCTTCGACAACAACGAGGCCCATCTTGCTTGCTTCGGCGAGGGCCGTGTGATCAGGCGTCACGATCACGATGTGATCGCGAGGGATTCCGCTATCGAGCAGAGTCTTCGCCGCCGCTCTTCCCTTGACACCAAAACCGATGATGATGGTGTGTGCATTCACGCGTTTCCTCCAACGGTGTGCGCGGAACTCTTGACGGCTGCGTTTGGTGAGCACCTCAACAGTTGTACCGACAAGAACAATAAGAAAGATAAAGCGGAGCGGTGTCAGGACGACAACGTTGACTAGTCGTGCGGACTCGCAGACAGGGGTGATATCTCCGTAACCCGTGGTCGAAAGAGAGACAGTCGCGTAATACAGAGCGTCGATCCAGGTGATGCCGCCCATTTCGCCGTTGTCGCGGTAACAGTCGCCTTCGGCGAAGACGAGAATTGCAGCGACAACAAGAGCACCCAGAGCAATGGTGAGACGGACACCGATACTGCGCAGGGGGCTGAATGGGCGGCTGGGGAATCGCAGGCGCGTCAACATATCGCTGCCACCACCGAATTGTTTTGCCACGCCCGCAGGCTACCTGCTCACCGTCATACCGGCGTGGGAAGCGGCAGTACCTCGCAGGTGGAGCCACGTTGACCGGCTCCAGGAGCGATGACGACAAGAGCGTCGGCCTCGGCAAGGCTGCGCAGCATGGCGGGGCCATCGAAGCGAAGGGGACGAGCGAGCAGCCCATTGGCGGGGCCGCTGAGGGCCACTGGCATCAGCCGCGTGTCATGCGGATGAGAGGTCACGTCATCGAGAAGAGTCGCGAAAGTAGCCACCATGGGAGGGAGCCCTCGCAATGCGCGGATGAGTGGGGCCGCGAGAGTCACTAGGCCAGCTACGGCTGCGAGGGGATTGCCCGGCAGCCCGACGACATAGCGATCGTCCGCGAGCCGCGCCAGCAGCATTGGATGGCCGGGACGTACGGCAACACCATCAACGATCCAGTGTGCGCCGATGTCGCGTAATACCTCGCGCAAGTGATCACGCGGACCCATCGATGTGGAACCAGTGGTGATGATGACATCAGCCGCCGCATCGTCGAGCTCAGCGATGAGTGCGTTGCGTGTGTCGGGCACTCGTACCGGTGGATTGGCGCGTGTGCCTAGTGAGGCTACCCACGCCGGGATGAGTGGTCCAAGTGCATCACGTACGCGACCAGCGCGTGGAAGACCGTGGCTGAGAAGTTCGTCGCCGATGATGAGAGTGCCAACAACTGGCGGGGGCACAATCTCGATCTCGTCGTAGCCGGCGGCCGCGGCGAGACCGAGCATCGAAGGCGTAAGGATCCGGTCAGAGTCGAGCAACGCATCGCCCGCGCGACATTCCTCACCCCGTGGACGAATATCTGTGCCGGGGCGCACAGCATTGCGGTCATCGGTGGGGAGACCGGTCAGTACATCGACCGCGAGCAGCTGGCGCCGACCGTGCGACTCCTCGATGGCGGCGTGTTCGTAACGCAGAACAGCCGTTGCCCCGACTGGAATCGGCGCACCCGTGGCGATCGGTGTCGCATAGCCGTGCGGCAGATCGCTAGGTGAGTCCCCGGCCACGATGGCCAGCGACTCGTCAAGCTCCCAGGGACCGGGTCCCGCGACGGCGAAACCATCCATGGCGGCCGTGTCGAAGGCAGGCAGGTCCGTGATCGCGATCAGGGCAGTTGCCAGCAGTGAACCGGCTGCCTCAGATAGGCGTGCAGCCACGGTAGGTAGGGGAGCGGGGGCCGATCCGGCGATACGCCGGGCCTGATCCCACGGCAATTCATTACTCACCCCGTAAGCGTGCCTCACGGACGTCGACAATCTGTAGTGCCACGCCCGCGTGAACGGGTCGACGTGTCACCATTGACTCGTGCGCGTATTGCTCGTCGAAGACGATCCGGCTGTCGCCGTGCCCTTAGTTGAAGGACTCAAGCGCAACGGCCTTGAGGTTGTGCACGTGGGTTTCGCTGCTGGAGTCGCCGATGCGGCACATGACGTTGATGTGATCTTGCTCGATCTCGGCCTGCCGGATGGTGATGGGCTGCAAGTCCTGCGCGAAGTACGTCGATATAGCGATGTGCCCATCATCGTCGTGACTGCGCGCGGTGACGAAGCCGATCGCGTAGTTGGCCTCGAGCTTGGTGCGGATGACTATGTGGTCAAGCCATTTTCTGTTCGAGAATTAAGCGCACGCATACGCGCAGTGAGCCGACGTCGTCGCATCGAAACTCCTGTAGGTTCTGGTCGCGTCAATGTTGATCGCACTCGGCGCCGGGTTACTGTCGATGGGCAGCCCATTGACCTGACCGCTAAAGAGTTCGATCTACTGGCGGTGCTCGCAGAGGAGCCTGGCCGCGTTGTCGGGCGTCAAGAACTCTTCTCTCGCGTATGGGATCCGGTGTGGCACGGCACCGGCAAGACCCTAGACGTTCACGTGTCGGCGGTCCGTCGCAAACTTGGTGACCCAGACCTCATCGAGACCGTTCGTGGAGTCGGTTACCGACTCTCGGAGGCATGACCCGGCGACTGATTTTGGCGATGACTGCCCTCGTGGCGGGAGTCGCCGTTGCCTTGGCGCTGCCGCTCGCGTACATCTTCGCGCAGGATCAGCGCGCGGCATTTGTCACCAATCTCGAGGTTGAAACCTTAGCGGCGGCATCACTGTTTTCGTCGCAGGCGCAAGAAAAGTGGCAAGAGACTGCAGATTCGACGGCAACCCGCACGGGAGCGCGAGTAGTTGTTGTCGATACTACCTACGTACTTGTTGCTGACTCAGATGCGTCAGGACTTGATCGCACATTCGAACGGCCGGAAATGCAACAGGCGCTGAGCGGAGAGTTAGCATCCGCAAGTCGCTACTCCAGCACCTTAAACACTGACTTGCGCTATGTCGCAGCGCCCGTTGTGCAAGGGCTTTCGGTCGTTGCAGCTGTTCGTCTGTCCTTGCCGGAGAGCAATCTCAATCAGCTCGTCCTTCGCTCGTGGCTGGGACTAGCAGCGTTCGTCATTGCGGTCATTGTGGTTGCGGCCCTTCTTGCGTGGTTCATTGCGCGATCGATCGCTGCTCCGATGCAGCGAGTGGCTGAAGTCGCGGCCGTACTTCCAGAAGACCTTGAGCGGCGCGCTAATGAACGCCGCGGACCGCAGGAAGTGCGCGCTATCGCGCATGCATTGAACTCCACCGCGGGTCGGCTATCGGGAATCCTGCGGCGTCAGGAACGGGTTGCTGCAGACGCATCGCATCACTTACGTACCCCGTTGACTGGCGTTCGACTTCGGTTGGAGGCAATCGAAGACATCAGTGGCGAACCGGATGTGCGAGAGCAGGCTTCTGCGGCAATGGTCGAAGTTGATCGCCTTTCGCGACGCATTGACCAGGTGCTTGCCCTCGCGAGGAGTGACGCTGGCGCTGGCACATCGTCTTATGTTGATGCTTCAGAGATTGTGCACCAGCGCGTCCGCGCCGCTGAGCTTGAAGCGCAGGCACGTGGCATTGACCTGAGGTCGTCGGTGAGTGATGGAGTGCAGGTGCTTGTGGCACCGGGTGTTTTCGATCGCATCGTCGATGAGTTGCTTGGCAATGCATTCCTATACGCGCGCGAAGCGATCATCGTCGATTTGTCGATGGGTGCGGCGCAGGTGCATCTGCGCATTGGTGACGACGGCCCCGGATTGCCTGAAGCGGAACGAACTGCCGTGTTCGAACGTTTCCAGCGCGGATCCACTTCTGTGCCTGGTGGAAGCGGCCTTGGCTTGGCGCTTGTACGTGAATCCGCTCGCGCGGCGGGTGGTGATGCCGAGGCCGGAGTAAGCCCACTGGGCGGATTTGCCGTGCACGTGACTCTGCCAACGATCTCGTGGGGCAAGTTGCCGGTTTAGTTCTGTAGGCCGATATCCCACTGAGCAGCGAGACGGGAGACAGCGGCAGCGGCCTTCGCGTGCGCGTCCGGGTCTTTTGATCGTGCAACAGCGACACCCACCAAGTAGGTAGTGATGGGTGCGGCTGGCCGATCCACTGCATGCGCCGCATCACGGGCGACATCCAAGAGCAACTGCTGATCGACCGTATCGTCGAGTTCAACACCAAGATCTGCGGCGAGCTCGCGCGCGATGGCAGCTGTCCATCGATCTAACTGATTCTCATGGCTCATCTTGTGATCATCCTCTATGTGGGTTAGGAGTATCCGTCGCGGGCTGCATCGGTGGGAGTGTCGATGTCCATGGCGGCACGCCATTCGTCGGGGAGAGTCTCGAGCTTCAATCGTGCGGTGAGTTCTCGCATGGGTGCACCAGTGAGGTCGGGCATTAACTCAAGGGCAGAACGAAGTGCCGCAGTTCGGTATGCCGCACATAGCGGTTGAAGGCGCCCCGCATCGTCAATGAGAACAATGCCTGCGGTCAGCGAGTCAGCACTATCGAGAGCAGCAATGAGGGCAGCCACAGCGAGCGGGCCGCGTGGTGCATCGCCAGCGAGGACCACAGCCACGTCGCACATGGCGAGTTGGAGTCCGGCCGCGAGTCCCGCGACAGGTCCGCCGCCAGTGGGAACCTCGAAGGTCCAGGCGACGCCCGGTGGAAGATCTGGTTGCTGCTGGCCCACCACGATGATTTGTGAAGCCGCCGCTTCATGAAGTCCATCAATGACACCGGCAAGCAACGTGCGGCCCTCGCGTGCAAGCGTGAGTTTGTTAAGACTCGCACCTGCTCCGGCGAAGCGCCGCGAAGTGCCGCCAGCGAGCACGATCGCGGTGTATGTCACGGGCCCATCTTGGCCCACTAGGCTTTGGGCGTGCTACATCTACGCGGAATCATCAGCTCTGACCGGCCACTTCTGGTTGTCGCGGTCGAGGAAGAGG
>WLOK01000098.1 GCA_009699315.1 Actinomycetota bacterium | reverse complement strand
GTTCGAGAAAAATCCGGGCTCGTTCATCCACCAGGAGGCCACATGCTGATCACTCAGTCCTTCGATGTCGACCAGCCGGTCGACAACGTGTGGAATTTCTTCGAAAATGTTCCGCTGATTGCAGCGTGTATCCCCGGAGCTGACCTCACTAATGAGGTGGAGGATGGCTCCTTCGAGGGTGGCGTCATCATCTCAGCTGGCCCGGTAAAGCTGGAGTTCTCTGGTGCAGTCAAAGTCGCCTCACGCGACAACGCGCGCCGGGTCCTCGTGCTTGATGGCTCCGGGGCCGACAAGAAGGGTCGCGGCGCTGCCAGCACACAGTTGACGATCAGTCTGCAGCCGCTCGGCGGGGCGACCCGAGTCAACATCAGCATGGAGCTGCAAATCTCTGGAGCAGCTGCTCAGTACGGCCGCGGCCTCGTGCAGGACGTCACCGGGGTGCTGGTCAACCAGACCGCCGATTCGATGAAACTTCGAATGGCTGCAATCGCAGCGGGTCGCGACCCGATGGCAATCGGTGGCCCTAAGGCAGCCAGTGGACTTGCGATTGGCTTGACTGCATTCTCGCGAGCGGCGAAGCGAGTATTCGCTCGCTTCTTTCTTCCCTACCAGCCGGCATCCAGCCGTTAGTCTCGGAGGTAGTCAATGGTCCTGTGGACGATAGGGAACATAGTTCTCATCATCATCGTGGTGCCGGTATTGGTGTTGTTGCTGAATCGGCTCCTCGGAGCGCTTGAGCGCATCCGCGGAGCGGCAGATGACACGCTGAGTGGAGGTGTCGCTCTCATCGGCCAACTCAACAACACTCCCGAGTTGCTAGAAACCACGGATGACGTCATCAAAGAAGTTGCCAATGGAGCGGTGCGCTATGCCGGTCCTGTCTCGAAACTACTGGGCTAGGAGACCTGCCATGCCTGCTGAAGCAATCATTACCCTCGTGGTCGGCGCACTCATCATCGCGGCTGCGGCTATCGGACTCTTCCGAGTGATCTTGCACCTCAAGTCAGTCGCCGCGACTCTCGACGCACTTGACGGCGGAGTTCAGGTCATCGTGGCGAAGACGGACACCGTCGTGCCGGTCGTAAGTTCGGTCAATCAGAGTCTGGCGCCTGTGCGCAGCTTCGCGGAATCGATCTAGGAGAGCACATGGACTTCACTGGGCACGAAGGCTGGTTGATCGGCTACATCATCGGCCTCGTAGTTGTACTTGTTGTCGTAGCGCTTGTGGTTCCGATTCTGTTTCTGGCTGGCCGTATCGGCACCCAGGCAGGTCGCATCCTGAAGTCTCTCGAGCAGGCAGAGGTCAATACGGCCGGTCTCAAGGGTCTCAACGAAACCATCGAATCCGCGCTCGCCATCATCGGCGGACTCAAGCGTGGCCGCACAAGGCTGGGAGGCTGACGTGGATCCCCAAGTCGAAACGCTCTGGCAGATCGCTAACATCCTCGGCATTGTCGTGGTTGTTGCAGTTGCTGCCCTACTCACCATTCTGGTGATCCTCGTACATCGGATCCGGGTTCGCGTGGCGGCCATCAAGGCCACTCTCATCGCGACTCAAGCCAACACCGCTGATACGGCTTTGATCACAGCTACAGCTGGCGGCGTTGAGCTGGTCTTGGCGGAAGGTCTTGAACACCATCTCTTCCTCGGACGCGTATTGGACAAGGTGAGGTCATGAGCGCATTAGCTATCTGGACGGCCATTGACGTTGCGGCCCTCATCGCTGGACTGGCGGTCTATTTGTTCATAGTCGGCTCGCAGCTGAAGGGTGTTGCTGACGATCTGGAGTCAGCAGCGGAGTTGGTGTGGCAGATCAAGCGCGATGCCGAGGCGATCGAGCCCGGACTCACCTCGATCAATAGCACTGGCCGGGTTGTTGCCGGTGCCCTTCCCTTGCTCTACGGCATGGGCGAAGGCATCGTCGCTGGCGCCACATTTGTCCATGCGGATCATGAGTCTGAGGGAGTCGCCAAGCCCGCTATGGGGACCCGTCGTTCGCGGTTGATGGAAGCCGTCGGCGTCGATCTCGACTAGCTTTTAGGACGGATCTCTATCGGTCGTGAGGTGATCATTGACGACCGTGTTGTACTCGCCGATCCACTCGTCCTTCCATGCGTTGTCGAACTTCTCCAGATTGCAGGTCGGGCTATAGATAGCCATTAATTCCTGCGAAATCTGCTCGCGATGTGCCCGGGTGCCGCCCGGTACCTGAAGCCAGCACACGTGCAGGTTGAACTTGCCCTCGGCGCGCTTGATCCATGAGTTTGAGCGAGGATGCCGGAACGGGAATCCTTCGGCGCTCAGGTCGTCGCTGTGCCCGACGTAGATGACGGCGAACTCCTGCTGACGATTCGGGTTTGACTTGGTCACAATCGCATAGACGGCTGGCTCTGCCGGGGCGGTCCAACCGGCGAGGGTGCGCGGCCCCTCGAATGCATATCCGGCCAAACTGCCAAGGCGGATCATGACGGGATGTCGTCGAGGTCCGCGAAGTCGTCGTCCTCGCTGATGGCTTCGGCGTAGGCGACGGGCCAATCGGGTAGAGACGTGGACGCGACTGCCTGAGCAAATTGCACCAACGCCTGATCTACGGCCTGATCGGGACCCTCGGCCTCAATGACGATCTGTGCGCCATAGGTGTACGTTCCAAAGCCCGAAGCAATCCCATTGAGCGGGGCTACCGCGTCGGCGAGCTCAAGGACCTCATCGAGGGTGATCTCACGATCTCCCTCTGCCTGTAGTGACACGCTGAATCGCATAACTACCCCACTTTCGCCAGACGGTTCGCCAACCGCTCGAGGCTAGCGAGATTATGGCCGGAGTGCACCTCGTCGATGTAGGGGTCGGCGATGATCATTCCGATTGATGTTGGGACGTATTCTGCCGCGTCACCGCGATGAGGGTTCACCCAGATGACGCGATGGGCGATGCGGCTGAGGCTCTCCATGGACTCTGCAAGTGCCTGTGGTTCGCCACGATCTAATCCGTCTGAACAGATCACGACTATGGCACCGCGGCCGAGCCGCGACCGACGGGCTTCGCGCGTGAACTGGCGAAGGGAGTCGCCGATGCGGGTGCCACCGTCCCAGTCGAGGACAGATTCGCCAGCCATGCGCATTGCTTCGTCAGGGTTGCGGCGATTGAGGGCGCGCGTGATCCGGGAAAGTCGTGTTCCGAAGCAGAAGACATCCACTTTGGCGTTGGCTCGGCGTGCTGAGTATGCGAATTGCAGCAGATTCCTCGAATAATCTGCCATGGAGCCTGAGACGTCCAAAATCAGCACAAGCGAGCGCAATTTCTCCTTGCGCTGGGTGAAGGCAAGCTCGCGTGGTTCACCGAATGACCGCATGGTGTCTCTTGCCATCTTGCGCATGTCTAGGCGCGCACTCTTGCGGGCCCGAGCGGCTCGGTGAGTGCGACGCTTCGGTGGCGTCACGCGCATGCGTGCCATAAGCCGGCGTAGTTGGCGCAACTCCTCGTCTGAGCAATCAGAGAATGCCTTGTGCCGGTAGACCTCAGAGGTGCTGGCGAGGTAGCCCAACTTCACCTCGTCGGGGCTCATCTCCCCAGGCAGGCCGGTCTCGGTATTTGGGATTTCGAGCGTTGCCCCGGCATTTGAGGATGCCCGCATTGTCAGTTTGCGGTCGTCAGATGCGGTGAGGTGCACGTCAAGGAAGAAGGACTGAAAGATGATGTTGTAGGTGACGATGTGGTCGCGCCTGCGCACGAGTGCCGCACGTCCGGCCCAATACACATCGAGAAGATCAGTCACACTCAGGCGTGAGACGCTCTCGACGAAGGTGAGCACGTCGTCAGAGCCGATGGGTAATCCAGCATCACGTAGGGCCTGGCTGAATTCGACGAGCAACTCGTCGTAGCCGCTAGGCGATGACATCCTGAATACTCTTTGAGGTGTAGTCGAGATCGTCTCGGTCCTTGATGACCGCCCCAAGAGTGTCCAAAGCGGCTTCTTCGGTGAGAGAGTCGGCACCAAGCGCCGAGAGGCTTTGTGCCCAATCGATTGTTTCGGCGACACCAGGAAGTTTTTCGAGGTCCATATCGCGAAGTCGATTGACTGCCGAGACCACCTGGGTAGCGAGAATCGCTCCCACATCAGGCAGTCGTTCCTGAACGATTGCGAGTTCGCGCTCGGGCTCGGGAAAGCCGATCCACGTATAAAGGCAGCGACGTTTGAGCGCGTCGTGAAGCTCGCGGGTACGGTTCGAGGTGAGGATCACAATCGGCCGGGTATCCGCTCGAACTGTGCCGACCTCTGGAATGGTGGCCTGGAAGTCTCCGAGGAGCTCCAACAGAAATGCCTCGAATTCGTCATCGGCACGATCGATCTCATCGATCAGCAATACGCAACGGTCGCCAGCTTTGAGTGCCTGCAGAAGCGGGCGCTCAAGTAGGAAACGTGGACTAAACAAATCGTCCTCGAGGCCAGTCGCACCGGAAGCGCTCAAGGAGCGGATGTGGAGCATCTGGCGGGCGTAGTCCCATTCGTACATGGCTTGATGAATGTCAATGCCTTCGTAGCACTGCAATCGGATCAGATCGCGGCCGAGCATAGTTGCCAGAGTCTTTGCGAGTTCGGTCTTGCCGACTCCGACTTCGCCTTCGAGTAGAAGTGGCTTACCGAGTTTGAGTGAGAGCAGAAGCGCGGTAGCCAAGCCCCGGTCTGCGATGTAGCCCTCAGCGCGTAATTGATCGGTGAGCGCGGGCACTGTAAGAGTGTCAAACGGCGAAGTCACGAGACTGAAATCAGTTCGACTGGCCGAAGACGAGGTCGGCGAGGGAGCCATTGCCGAGCTTGCCTTCTCTGGCGAGCTTATTGCGCCACGCCGTTCCGAGATCGACACCCTCCTCGGCGAAGCCGTCGTACGTCACGTCCTTCATGTTGCGGCAGGATTTGGTCGGGCTGCAGTCGGCATCCAGATCCGACGCGTTGTCACTGGTCTGCTGCCAAATACCGCGCAGGACCTCGCCCGCCTGTTCGCTTTCCTGTGACATTCTGACCTCCCGGTTGGCCGATTGACGCTGGCCAAGGCTACCAACGGATTGGCGTGGGCGCAGGACAGAGAGCCAGACCTGTGAAGGTCGCTTGAGGGCGCGCCTACCCCGGTCAGGGCCGAGCAGGGGGCTAGCGTGGGGGCTCCACGGCCTCAAGGAGCGAAAATGCAGTTCGTCCTCAATCTGTTCATCGTTCTGCACTTCCTCGGTCTTGCCCTCCTCTTTGGCGGCTTCATCGTCCAGGTGAAGAGCGCGGAGAAGGGCGTGAGTCGCTGGATGCTCGATGGCGCTCTGACCCAGCTGGTGACCGGCATCGTCATGGTCGGGATCATCGAATCCAAGGTGATCGACGACATGCAGCCCAGTTCGAGCTTCCACGCCAAGATCGGTGTGAAACTCCTCGTCGTGCTGGTGATCACCGTGCTCGCGATTATTGGCCGGCGTAAAAAGGGTCCGCAGCCGGTGCTGTGGGGCATCATCGGGTTACTAACACTTGCCAATATTGTGATCGCAGTTTTCTGGAACTAGAACCGCCGAGTTCGTTCAGGCGGTGTGCGCTATGAAGAACGCTTCTGCAAGACGGCCTTCGGGGAGACCTCCGCGTTGAGCCATTTCGGCGAGACGCGTGCGCATCCAACCTTCCACTGCGTCGGGGTCTGGCAGTTGACTCGCGTGCGATCTGATGGCGGCGAGTTTGCGGTCGAATTCGTTTGTAACGTCAACGAAGTGCGTGGGGTTAGGGTGCGCCATGACCCACACTTCGGGCACGGACCACGCTTCGAGTTCTTCGTCGCGCCCGAGAGTGATGTGGGCAAATGGATTTCGCGCATCAGGATAAATTGCCTGAATCGCCGCTTCGCCAGCCGCGAGGTGATCGGGGTGAGACGCTTGAATACGGTCCCAGTTGCGCTCGGGAGATTGGATGAGCATGCGCTGCGGACGGACTTGTCGAATCACCCGGGAGATGTCACACCGTAGATCGTGTGTTACCGCGAGTTCGCCATCGCGGTACCCGAGGAATCGCACATCGTGCACGCCGACGCAGTCGCCTGCTGAGCGTTGCTCTGCACGTCGAATCACCGGAATTTCAGTCCGTGGCACGTCGGGGTCAAACCCACCTGCGTCACCATCAGTGATGATCAGGTACGTCACGTGGATCCCGGAGTCGGTCCACTGAGCGATAGTGCCGCCAGCGCCGAAATCGACGTCATCTGGGTGCGCAGTCACGACTAAAACGCGCTCCACGAGCCGATCTTCCATGACTATCCCTCCAGCGCGCGTACAGGCTTCGGTCGTATTGCCGACGTAGACTGGCGAGCATGCCAGTGAATGATCATCCTAGGCGTGCCTTGCGCGTCCTGCAGATGCTCGTGCCGGTGGCTCTTGTCTTTGGTCTTGTGGCCCCAACTCCGGCGCTCGCTGTAGCGCCCCCACCTGTCATCCCCACGCCTGCGATCCCGAGTGACCTGCCGGTCGAAATCGATCCGCTGGCGGCATACCAGAGTCAGGGCATCTGTGACCTTGCGCCAAAGGCGGGCACCGACAAACTTATTGCCCTCATCCAAGCCACGTATCCAGGCTTCGCAGACGCCATCGATTCATCTCGAGAATGCGCAGACGGGAACCGGAGTGAGCACAAGGAATATCGCGCTATCGATTGGATGATCGACTCAAGTAATCCGGCCCAATTTAAAGTGGCACAAACCTTCATTCGTTGGCTGCTTGCGAAGGATGGCGATGGCAATAAGTATGCGATGGCCCGCAGATTGGGCAT
>WLOK01000097.1 GCA_009699315.1 Actinomycetota bacterium | reverse complement strand
TCAACTTGCTCGCATTGAGGCCTCGACAAGTATGCGCGTGGGTCGACGCATGGTCGAAGCAGCCAAGAACCCAAGTTCAACCGCGACATTGCCACGAGATGTCTGGAGGATGTGGAAACTTCGATCGCAACGGCGCAAGGGAGTATCGCCGAAATCTCCTGCCGAGAAAGCCGCGTCAGGAACACACCGAGATGCCACGAATGCCGCCACTGGAAGCCAACTCCTTAACCCACGTTTCGGAATGGTCGCTCCGCTAGGGCAGTTATCGATCGTTGCCGTGACATCCGACAGCACCGCCGCCACACTTGCCGCATATGCAGCCGTGACTCGCGTGCGCCCACACGACGCAGCGCAGATAATGGCTATGGTCGATGCCGATCTGGTGTTGATCGACACTGCTGCGTCTCAGGCGCCGTCTTCGTGGTCTCACCTCGGCGATCCGTCAGCTACCGATCGCGAAGGTGCACTCCTCGAATTGATTGACGTGGCACATTCCCAGGGCCGGCCCGTCGTTCTCGTGCGTTCCGGCGATCCATCTCGATCCGCTTCCTTGCACGCCCTTGCTGAGCGCTGCGACCTTGTACTCACGTCCTCACATGGTGTCGACGCACCTGCATGGAACGTAGGCATCGATCTTGCCTCGGCGTGGCTTCCCTCAGGGGATCGCAGCGGTGTCGTGTTTGTTGGCCACGCGGATGCCCGTTGGTCAGTCAACACCCGCGAGTCGCTACTCGCCGCTCTCCGTGTCACCGACGATGTCGCAATCCACGACTGGGCTGGCCAGGTGAGCATGTACTCATCGCCTTGGCCTGCAGACTTGCACCCGGCAGTCGGTGAACCCACAACATTGCACTCCATCACGACAGCCCTCACTGGGCGGGCGATAGGAATCGTGCCGGTGGGCCGCATCGCGCGTGGCCTACTCGACCCCACGACAGCCGCTTTCCTAGTCGGAGCGTTGCGCGTGGTGTCACCAAGCGATCCAAATCTCGACGGATTCGAACACGTGGTGACCTCGGTTGCGACTAGTGGATCTACGGCAGATGCCGTCCGCGACGCGATTGCTGCTGGAGCCCCTGATGCCATGACACACCGCGCGGTTCTGCGTGAGATTTTCTTGTCACACGCCACTCCGGTGATGCTCCAGCGGCTGGTCTCGCTTCTCGGACTGCACAATCGACCTTTGAACAGTCGCAATCTTGCATTGGTGACACATCTGTCGAGCGACGTGAGCGCATCCACCCTGGCTGCTGCCCTAATACGCCAACGGATAAGGCCTGCCGAACTGATCTTATTGGATGATCGTGCTCCAGCGGGCTTCGATGAGTTGCGCGCCGCAGGCGTGCAGGTTCACCACCTTGGATCAAGCGCGAGCGCTGAGCAAATCAGCGACGGCGTGGATTCTCCCTACGTGGTAGAAGCAGAACTTCGTGACATTCTGGCCTGGCCGGAGACACAACTCTTGGATGCCGCGATTGACTTCGAGGTCGGGTTCGAAGGAGTCGAAGCATGAGTCGGAAACTGCGTGCCCTCGTCTATGGCGACGTCAATCTCAACATCATTGATGGCTCGGCCATCTGGGTTGCATCAATGGCAGAGGCACTCGCTGGCGCGGGCGTCGAGGTCACCGTCCTCCTCAAGGCTCACGTGGAGACCGATCGCCTCGTAGCGCCTATTGAAGCGATGACAGGCGTTGAAGTCGTCCGGCCATTCGAGACAGGGCTCGCGCAAGGAACCACACCTCTTTCGCCCATTGGTGCCCAGCACATCATGGTGGATTTGGACGAGAAGCAACGCTACGACCTGATTGTCGTACGTGGTATCCGTCTAGTCACCGCACTAGCCGAGCGCGGACACTTCGCTGGAAGGATGTGGACGTATCTCACCGACATCCCGCAATCGGTCACTGAGTTTGCGTCGTGGGACTCCGAGAAGATGCGCAATGTCGCAGCCTCAAGTCGCTTCATGCTGTGCCAAACCGAAGATCTGCGCGATTTCCTTGAGTCTCAGATAGACGAGGCCTGCGGACGCAGCGTCTTGTGGACACCGGTCGTTCCGGATCCGGAGTTCGCTATACCGACTAGGGAACCGCTGATCAATGCAGATGGTTCGCAGGCTCGGCCTCTTCGCCTTGTCTACACCGGCAAGTTCGCCCCCATGTGGAACACCCTGCAAATGACCGCTCTGCCATCCATGCTGGCCGCGCGGGGCATCGAGGCCGAACTTCACATGATCGGTGACAAAATCCATGACGACCCCAAGGATCCCTCCTACGCCGTACGAATGCGTGAGGCTCTGACCTCCCCCGGAGTCATTTGGCATGGCGGAGTTGCGCGCCAACGGGCCATGGAACTCACTTCGGCCTGCGATTTGGGGCTGTCATGGCGGGCACCACATATGGACGCCAGCCTGGAGTTGTCGACGAAAGTGCTCGAATTCGGTTCTCTCGATGTCCCCGTGATTCTCAACCGAACCGGCATGCATGAGGGCCTCTACGGCTTCGACTACCCCTTATTCGCCGCCGACATTCACGACGTCGTCGACGCAGCCGAAACGGTTATTCGCGATCGAGTGGTCTCCGACCGTGCCACGGTCGCCTGCCGAGCTGTATCCGAGCAATACTCCATGCCAGTCGCTGTTGAGCGCATGAGAGGTCACCTCAATCGCGCTTTCCCTATCGGTGCGGATGCCGCGCCACAGTTGGCGCAACGATCAGAACGTCTCAAGGTTGTCGTTGCTAGCCACGACTTGAAATTCTTCTCCCGCATCCAAGACCACCTCGCGGTCGAACCCGAGATCGAACTGCGCGTGGACGCGTGGGCAACCCTCAACAATCACGATGAAGAAGTGAGCCAAGAGCTCGTCGCATGGGCCGACGTGGTCATTCTTGAGTGGGCTGGCCCCAATGCGGTCTGGTACTCCCGCCACAAGCGCCCTGGCCAGCGTTTGATCATGCGACTACACCGCTTCGAGCTAGATGGGCCATGGCTGCGCGACATCGAGATCGACGCGATTGACCAAGTGATCTGTGTCAGTCCCTTCTACGCACAGTTGACCCGTGAACGCACCGGGTGGCCGGCCGACAAGATTGTGGTCATTCCCAACTGGGTTGACGTGGAGATGTTTTCCCGCCCCAAGCTCGAAGGCGCCCCCTACACACTGGGCATGATCGGCATCGCCCCGTTGCGCAAGCGCCCCGATCTTGGGCTTGCAGTGCTCGACTCGTTGCGCCGTCGTGATTCACGTTTTCGTCTGTCTATTAAGTCCAAGCAGCCCTGGGACTACTGGTGGATCTGGCGCCGGCCGGAGGAATTGGCCTACTTCACAAAGATGTATGACCACCTGCGCAATACTCCACGACTACACGAAGCGACAACCTTTGATGGCTTTGGTGGCGACGTACCCGTGTGGCTTCGGCGAATCGGCTGGGTACTTTCCACCTCCGACGACGAGAGCTTTCATCTCGCTCCTGCGGAGGGCATGGCCTCTGGTGCGGTGCCTGCTCTCTTGCCGTGGCCCGGTTCAGACTCGATCTACGACAGGCGTTGGATCCACGCCGACACCGACGCCATGGCTGACGCGATCTTCGACACCGTGCGCTCGGGTCGCTGGCAGGACGAGGCGGCCGATGCGCATCGCCAGGTGCGTGCGTCGTTCCCGCTCGCGATGGTCTGTGACGAATGGACCCGCGTGCTCGTCGAGGACATCTCTCCTGAGACGGCCGATGGAACGCTCGCTCGCGACTGAGGTAGAAGACCTAAATAAACACCGCGTCGTAGTGAAGCTTTGCACCAACGCTGGCGACGGCAATTAGTTCACCCTGCTCGCCGATGATTGCGATCTGTGGCGCATCGGAGCAGTGCTCAGTAGATACTCCTTCACGCGGCCATTCGATACGTACGCCATGTGCAATCAAATTCGCGGCTTCAGGATCTACGTGACACCACGGGATGAAACGCTTCGCGGAATCGCCCATCGGCCGCAGATCAACTGGCTCGACACCCTCTAAGTTCGCAGCATCGTCAAGTGTGAAAGGCCCCACCCGAGTTCGCCGAAGTGCCGTCAGGTGCCCACCTACTCCAAGTACTTCACCCAGATCGCGAGCCAGCGCGCGGATATAGGTGCCCGAAGAACAGTCGACCGCGACGTCACATTCGACGGAGCCGTCGATACTGGGCCGAATCTCACTCATCATTTCGAAGCGACTCACGACCACCTGCCGTGCCGCGAGAACTACGTCCTCACCAGCTCGGGCACGAGCATGAGCCCGCTTGCCATCAACCTTGATGGCGCTGATGGTCGAAGGAACCTGGGAGATCGTGCCCGTAAAAGATGCTAGGTGAGCAGCCACGGATGCAGCAGTAACGTCACCGGCGTTACAGACCTGACCAAGTAACTCGCCTTCGGCGTCGTCCGTAGTCGTCGACCAACCGAATCGGATTGTGGCTTTGTAGGACTTATCTGCACCGGTAAGCATCGTTAACAAGCGGGTTGCTCGACCTACGCCCAACACGAGAACGCCAGTTGCCATCGGATCAAGAGTGCCCGCATGGCCGACTTTTCGGGTCGACATTGCTTTGCGCACTCGTGAGACGACAGCGTGAGAGGTCAACCCCGCTGGTTTGTCGACTACAAGCAACCCGTCTGCCGACACTCGCTCGGTCAGGACTCGACCTCGTCGTCGGCATTCTCGATACGAGGAACACGGTAGGGATCCGCGTCACCGGCGAACGTAGCTCCTACTGCACGAGCGTGCACTTCGGCATCGGCTGCTGCCGCACGGGCGAGAAGATCATCAACCTGCTTTGCCGTATCAGGAAGTGCATCGAGGATGAAAGTTAACGACGGTGTGAATTTGATGCCTGTGCGCTTGCCTACTTCAGTTCGGAGGATGCCATTCGCAGACTCGAGAGCGGCAGCGGTTGCCGTTCGCTCAGCTTCATCACCAAAAACGGTGTAGAAGACGGTTGCCTCGCGCAGGTCAGCAGTGACCCGCGTGTCAGTGACCGTGACGAAGCCCAAGCGCGGATCCTTGATCCGCATCTCCAGACACTCCGCCACGATCACCTTGATGCGATCGGCTAACCGATGAGCCCGTTCCTGCGATGCCATTGCGCCACCTCACACTGTCTGACTTGCCTTACGACGAACCGGCGATTAGGCGCGCTTCTTCTCGCGCATCTCGAAGGTTTCAATGACGTCGTCGACCTTGACGTCTTGGAACGACCCCAGGTTGATGCCGCACTCGAAGCCCTCACGCACCTCAGTTGCATCGTCCTTGAATCGACGCAGTCCGGCAATGGACACTCCGTCGGCAACCACGACACCGTCGCGGATGACACGCGCTTTGCAATTGCGTCGAATCTCGCCGTCTTGAACTAGGCAGCCAGCAATCGTGCCGAATTTCGAGGATTTGAACACCTCTCGGACCTCTGCCCGCCCAAGATGCACCTCTTCGTATTCCGGCTTGAGCATGCCCTTGAGCGCCGCCTCGATTTCTTCGATCGCATGGTAAATGACCGAGTAGAAACGAACCTCAACGCCTTCGTCGGTGGCTAGAGCGGCAACCTTGCCTTCTGGCCGAACGTTGAAGCCGATGATGATTGCCTTGGATGCGCTCGCCAGTGTCACGTCGTTCTTAGTGATTGCGCCTACACCGCGGTGAATGACCCGCAGCGACACATCGTCGCCCACGACAATCTTGGTGAGTGCGTCCTCGAGTGCCTCAACCGAGCCGGACACGTCGCCCTTGAGGATGAGGTTGAGTTCTTCAACCTCGCCCTTCTCCAGAGCCTGCAAGAAGTCCTCAAGAGTGCGCTTACCGCGCGACTTCGCCAACTGCGCGTTGCGCTCGCGCGCCTGACGCGTCTGGGCAATCTGACGGGCGATGCGATCCTCAGAAACCACCAAGAAGGTGTCTCCTGCGGAAGGTACGGACGTCAAACCGAGAACCTGCACTGGACGTGATGGGCCAGCTTCGTCAAGAACGTTGCCATCCTCGTCGAGCATGGCTCGGACGCGACCAAATGCATCGCCCGCAACGATTGAATCGCCTGGACGCAATGTGCCTCGCTGAATGAGCACGGTTGCCACCGGACCTCGACCCCTGTCGAGGTGCGCTTCGATCGCAACACCCTGAGCATCCTGGCCGTGGTTGGCACGCAAATCGAGCGATGCATCGGCCGTGAGCAGAACCGCTTCGAGCAGTTCCTCAAGGCCAGTGCGCTTGGTGGCCGAGACGTCGACGAACATGGTGTCGCCGCCGTATTCCTCCGCCACGAGACCGTATTCGGTCAACTGGGCGCGGACCTTACCGGGATCAGCACCTTCCTTGTCGACCTTGTTGACCGCCACCACGATCGACACGCCTGCAGCCTGTGCATGATTAACCGCCTCAATCGTCTGAGGCTTCACACCATCATCAGCAGCAACAACGAGCACCGCGATGTCGGTGACCCTCGCACCACGTGCACGCATAGCCGTGAAGGCTTCGTGACCGGGTGTATCGATGAAGGTGATAGCGCGATCGATGCCGTCATGCGGGGCATGGATTTGGTAGGCACCAATGTGCTGAGTGATGCCACCGGCCTCCTTAGCCACCACATTGGATCGACGCAGTGCGTCAAGCAGCTTGGTCTTGCCGTGATCGACGTGCCCCATGACCGTGACGACTGGGGGACGCGCCTCCCAGTCGTCGGACTCGCCTTCGTGCTCGCCAAACTCCAGCGAGAAGGACTCGAGTAGCTCGCGATCTTCGTCTTCAGGAGAGACAACCTCAACGTTGTAGTTGAGTTCGCCACCGAGCAGTTTCAGGGTGTCGTCATCGACCGACTGAGTGGCCGTGACCAT
>WLOK01000096.1 GCA_009699315.1 Actinomycetota bacterium | reverse complement strand
GTCACTGCGTATAAGCGAGTGCGTCAGGTGGAGTTTGTGGAGTCGATCCCTAAGTCGGCCTCGGGCAAGATCCTCAGGCGGCTGCTGCGTACGAGTGGGATAGGGTAAGCAGGCCCCTAGGGGCGGCGGGCTGTAGCGCAGCTTGGTAGCGCACTTGACTGGGGGTCAAGGGGTCGCAGGTTCAAATCCTGTCAGCCCGACCACATTCCCTCGTGGGATGAGCGCCTCGGACCTGAAATCTAGGTTCCGAGGCGCCGCACGATAAATCGCTGGGTGAGGTTCGGGTCGCCGTTGGGGTCTTGTAGCAACTCTGGCCCCACTCTGATGGCAGTCAGCCGAGCGTGAGTCGGCACGGTCGCTAGGCAGAGATCGTGCATGTTGTCCGCCATGACCGGCGATGAATGGTCATTGAGATCGGCGACTGCCACTGGAGCAACGGCAATCAGCTTGCCACTACGTTTCGCAAATATGGCCCGGTAGGAATTGGTCACAGCAGGCCCAACTTCGGCACCGGTCGGATAGGCAGCCATTCCGTTGGACCACACCACCCGTATTGAGGTGGTCCCGGTGGGGCATTGATTTGCATCTCCCACTAGTTGTTGAGGGGTGAGTTTCCAGGCGTCGGTGATGAAGGGTCCAGCCTCAAGTTGGGTCACGGTGTGAGTTAGTCCCGCGTCGATGGATCGCCACACCCGAGTGCCGATGGGCTTACCGCGAAGCCCCGCCCTGATGGTGATGCGCACGGGTCGTGCTCCCGCAGGGTCCCCAAAGTCGCCGATGAGATTCACCGTCTGCCGTTCATTTGATTCATTCGGCGGGAACATCAGCGAGCACGTCGGATGCACCTTTGTGCCATCGCTGCGCGTGAAAGTGAAAATGTCGCTATTCACGGAGGCTACTTGGATGAACCAGTCCAGCGTGACTGGGATGTTGTCGAGACCAGCCTCGCCCGAGGGGCAAGAAGCGGTGTTGTTCAAGCCCCATGCGGCGCTCAAAATCGTGGGCTGCGATAGGGCACCTGCGGTTGGCGCTGACATGGCCTGAGGTACGGCGGTCACGAGACCCACCCCGACGAGAGTAGTGGCCAGGATCGAGCCAAAGGTTTTGCGCATTTCTCGACTCTCGCACAGTCAGAGGTGAGAAGCGAAGCGCGAGAGTGACCGATGTCCCTTGGGCACCGTAATCCGCCGTCCTAGTGGTTCGCGGCCCCTAGATCGGGAGGCAATTTCGGTACCTGTGGTGACTTTTGACACTTCGCTCGCCTTCGGATGTCGCTGAGGACATTGCCCGGGGTGTTGGGCGCTGTCAGGATGGACTCCAAGGAGGCGTCATGCGGATCGACCTGCACTGCCACTACGTCCACCCAGAGGCGGGCGTCTTGGCCAGCGCCATCAACCCGGTGCTCAAGGAGCATGCCTACATCTTCGCCAACGACTTGACCCGGCAGGTGAACAGCCGTCAGATGCAGGAGCGATCCGCCTTGCTCTCCGACATCCCTACCCGTTTGGCAATGATGGATCGGATGGGGATTGATATTCAGGCGGTGTCGCCCTCGCCGTTCCAGTACTACTACATGGCCGATGCCGTTCTGGGCGCTGAACTTGCCCGATCGGTCAACGATGGCATCGCGGCGGTCGTCGCAAGTCATCCGGATCGTTTCGTTGGCCTATGTACGGTGCCACTCCAAGACGCCGACGCCGCGATTGCCGAATTGGACCGCGCGGTACTCCAGCTCGGAATGCGCGGAGTCGAAGTGAACGGCAACGTCAACGGCGCTGACTTGACCGACCCGGCGCTTGGTCTCGAGCCCTTCTTCGCCCGTGTTGCCGAACTTGGGGTAGTGCTGTTCATTCACCCCAATGGCTTCAGCGATGCGTGTCGCCTAAGCGACCACTACTTCAACAACGTCATCGGCAACCCGCTGGAGACGACTGTTGCGGCGAGCCACCTGATCTTTGATGGGGTGATGGAGCGCCATCCGACCCTGCGTGTCCTACTCGCGCATGGTGGTGGTTATCTTGCGCACTACTGGGCGCGCATGGATCACGCACACAGAGCGCGCGAAGACTGTCGCACAGTGATCTCGGAGCCACCGTCTACCTACCTCCGACGCATGTACGTCGACACGATTACCTTCGATCCTCAAATGCTTCGTCATCTCATTGACACTCACGGCGCTGACCACGTCGTGATCGGCACGGACTATCCCTATGACATGGGGGAGGAGGATCCGCTCGGTCTGCTGAACTCCGTTGTCGGCCTGACTGACGAGGAGCGCCAACTGATCACGAGCACCACGGCAGCATGGCTGTTGGGGATTGAGAGCTAGTGACCGTCGCTCGTCAGCTGACCATCAACAATGAGATAGCGACCGTTGAGAGTCCGGACGACGAGCCACTGTTATGGGTATTGCGTGATCGCCTAAATCTTGTAGGCACACGATTCGGCTGTGGTGAAGGTGAATGCGGTGCGTGCACCGTGCTCATCGGTGGCCGACCCGTCACGTCATGCTCGATCCGAGTGGGTGACGTCAGTGAGCCCGTCACTACGGTGGAAGGTTTGGCCTCCCCGGACGGCACCCTCCATCGCCTGCAGCAGACCATCCTCGACTTGCAGGCCGGTCAGTGTGGCTACTGCATCTCCGGCATCCTCATGCGTGCCGCCGCTCTCATCGAGCGACTAGGAGCTGATCTCACAGAAGCAGACGTACGTCTCGAACTCGATGCCCACCTGTGCCGATGCGGCGATCATACGAGGATCGTCGCCGCGGTTCTGCAGGCGGCGAGCATTAAGCAATGACAATGTCAGTGGGTTCGCTGAATCCGGAACATCGGATCGGTGACTGGATCGGCATCACCGACGATCACGTCGCCGTGCGGTCAGGCAAAGTCGAGCTAGGTCAGGGGATCACCGCGGCACTCGTTGGTGTTGTGGCGGCAGAACTTGGGATTGATCCGACGTTCGTCGTCTGTGTTCCAACATCGACGGAGAGTCCCGATGAGGGGTTTACCGCGGGATCGCTGTCGATGTCTACGTCTGGAACCGCGCTGCGCTTGGTGTCGCGCGCCTTGCGCCGGGTTACCGCGACAGGTGATGGTCTCCCAGTTGACCTCGCTTCGGTAACTACTGCTCATCTCGACGCGCGCGTCTTAGACGTCATTGCAGAAATCCCTACCGATGCCCTTGTTCCGTCCATGCCACGCCGCGATGCACCACATGCCTACTTGGTCAGCAAACTCACAGGTCAGCCTTTCTATGTGCACGATCTACGTCTCCCCGGGCAGATCTACGGGCGGATCATTAGGCGAGCCGGATGTCGACCAGACCTTGCACATGGCTCAGTGATTGATCCTGGCAAGGTGCCGGACCCCGACGTGTTGAAGATCGTCCGTGACGGCAATTTCCTTGGAGTACTAGCACGTACCGAACATGCGGCGATTTCTGCAGCAGAACGGATGGATGCCGCTATTGAATGGGTGAGTGCCGAATCTCAAGTCGACGAAGAGACAGCGCGCGTGGACGTGCGTGATCGTGCATCCGCGGCGGATGCCAGGAACCATCACCTTCGCGTCACGCGTCCCCACCTTTTGCATGCCTCTATTGGTCCTGCGTGCGCGATAGCCCGCTGGGATGAATCCGGATCACGCGTCGAGGTATGGACTCACAGCCAAGGCGTGCACCCGCTACGTCGTGAGATCGCCCGTGCTTTGGGTCTTGATGTGAACGCGCTCCATATTGTGCACGTTCCCGGAGCCGGCTGCTATGGCCATAACGGTGCGGATGATGTGGCCTACGACGCTGTGTTGCTCGCTCGTTCGACGCCTGGTGTCCCTGTCCACGTCACGTGGTCGCGAGCCCAAGACCTGTCGTGCGGCCCGGTGGGGCCGGCTATGGAAGTTGAAGTGGCAGCCCAGACCAACGACACCGGTCACATCGTTGGCTGGGACTGGTACGGCAGCGGCGAAGGCCATATGTCCCGGCCGGGCACGCTGACCGGAATCGCGCTTCTCGCGCACAGCGAGATTTTGGGTGGATCTCCAATGCCAGCCTCTGTTGATCCGGCCCCGGCCATCGGCGGAGGCATCACCCGCAACTCCCGACCTCTCTACGACGTGACCGTGCGACGCACAGAGTCAACTCTGAGGCCATCGGATATTAGGACTTCGGCAATCCGATCGCTTGGGGCATATCTCAATGTCATAGCGATCGAAGCATTGATGGAAGACATCGCGCGGACCCATGACATCAACGGTGTCGAGTATCGACTGGCCCACCTCTCAGATGAGCGAGCGATTCAGGTTTTGCTGCGTGCCGTGGAGTTGTCGGGTGAGCCCTCGACTGCTGAAGCGCATGGCCGCGGCATCGGCTTGGCCCGCTACAAGGGCACGGGTGCTTGGTGTGCGGTGGTGGCCGATGTGGAGTGCATTGATCGAGTTCAGGTAGACCAGCTCATTGTTGTCGCCGATGTCGGCGAGGTCGCAAGTCGCGATGGAGTTCTACACCAGCTTGAAGGTGGGGCTCTCCAGTCACTGAGCTGGACGCTCCACGAAAGTGCGCCAATCCATCAAGAGGCAATGAACGTCCACGGCTGGGCGGACTACCCGATCGCCCGCTTCTCGAACGTTCCGCCGGTGATTGCCGACGTGATTGACCGACCTGGCGAGCCATTCTTAGGTGCGGGGGAGGCGGCAGCCGGTCCCACGGGTGCGGCAATCTCCAATGCGGTGACGGCGGCGCTGGGTGTCCGAATCACCGAACTTCCGCTCACTCCCAAGGCAATCATGCGCGCGATCCGCTAAGTCGCACGTTCCCCAGCATTGATTTCGCCTCTATGCGGGTATTTCCGTGCGATTCGATTTCCCTCGCCTAGACATTGGGGCTAGCGTTGACCAGTCAAACTTTAACCGTGCTCAGGCTCGAGAGGCTAACTATGAAAAACCGATCTTCCAAGGTTGCGGCCGGTGCCGCCGGAGTGATTGCGGTTGCGATGGCCTGTGCCATGGCTCCCGCCCAAGCTGCGCCTGCGCCGATTAGCCCGCCACCTGCGGCTACCTTTGCGGCTTTTGCATTCCCCGATGCCGCGACAGGCTCTTCGACTCTGCTCACGGGTATTCGCACAAACGGGTCGAGCAATACCTCTCAGGTCTTCATGAGCGGGGTCTACAAAACGAGCGCGGGCACTCAGGGCCTCCTCTACGAGGGCGCGCTCTCCGGCGGTGGTGATTGGACCTTGCTGAATCGCCCCAGCACGGCAGGTGCGACTACTTCGAGCACGGCTCTGTACGGCCCCGACAATATCGGCACAACTGGCATCAATGTCGTGGGCAGTTACAAGACGACTCAGACGGGCAAACTCGATCACGGTGTCATCCTCTCGGCGCCGAATGGCGTGGGTGGAGCAAAGACGTGGACGACACTTGACGCGACGTCACTCGTAACCACCGGTGCACATGCATGGAAGGCACCGGCCTTCAACAACACGATCACTCTTGGATCGCAAGGTGCGACTGTTGCGGCAGTACAAAAGGCACTCGTAGCCCGCGGCTTCGAGATCCCCGGTCTGGGCACTTCGACTGCGCCTCTCGGCACGTTCGGAAGCGGCTCCAAGGCGGCATTGTTGGCATACCAGCAGGCAAATCCCGGCAACGGTTCGGCAAATGGTCAGGTCAATGGCAGCCTCTACGCCGCCTTGACGACAGACAGCCTCAAGAACACGATCGCCCATAGCAATCGTGGCGGCCTCGTCGTGGGCAACTTCGATACACGTCTGATTGAGGGACGCGCCTTCGTCACCACGACAACGGGCTCGAAATGGTTCGAGATCACCAAGCCTGGCGCTGTGAGCATCACCGCCTACGGCATTTGGCAGAACTCGACCAACAACTATACGATCGCCGGTGGATACTTCACCCCCGACACGGGGCAGTCGCCAGTCGAGCACGGTTACCTCGTGACCTATAACCCGTCGACGCAGACTCTCAGCAACTGGGCGAGCTACGACTTCCAGAACCGTCCGGCTGCTGTGCGTGTCACTCACTTCGACGGGATCACGCCTGACGGCAATGGTGGCTACAACCTCACCGGCGATTGGCTCGGTGTGGGAGCTGGCTCCAAGGGACTCGGCTTCTTTGCGCACGTGCCGACCCGCTCGAATGGCACTTTTGGTACCGCCACTTGGGTGCAGCTGAAGAACCCAGGTTCGGCCATTACTAGCGGCAACTCGGTCTACGAGAACTACGCGATTGGCGTCTACGTCAACAGCGGCTCGTCGATTGTGTACCCGTATCTCGCAACGATTCTGGTCCCGTGATCAGAAAGTTAATCTAAGCGAAAGACGTTGGCCGTGACTCCGGTTGGGAGCGCGGCCAACGTCTTTTACGTTTGTTGATGATCGCAAAGTGTTGCTTCCAGGAATTATCGGGCACTTTCCCGGTTACTTCGTACTTGCCCCTTTTGCACGCGACGAGGAATTCTGAACCTCACATCAGTAGCGAATGTGCGACCTTCCCCCGATAGGATGAGAGCTCTGTAGGCGGAGGGCAGGTAGGCATGCGCTGGGTCGTAATGAAAGCCGCGCCTTCGCTCACTCTGGTGGTCTCTCTGGGGCTGGGCTTCCCGGCCGCCATCGCACCCGTCGCTGCGTCCGAATCTGTCATGGCAGAGACCCCGCTTTGTGCGCCAGCACCAGAGGCTTTGCTTATCGGAGATTCTTTGGTCGCGCGTGCGCGTGACGACTATGTGGCGGCCTTTGCGGAGGCTGGGTGGAACCTCACCGTGGTTGCGTACGGCGGCAGGACGGCTCGTTGGGGCTTTCCCCAATTAGAAGCTCAAATGGCGCTGACTTCCCAACCAAGCGTGGTGATAGTGGCGCT
>WLOK01000095.1 GCA_009699315.1 Actinomycetota bacterium | reverse complement strand
GACTGGGAATGCCAGCGTGACGAAGGTGCTCCAAAGCCCGACCGTGGTGATGGAGGCAGTGGCAGCGGCGGGTGCGATCTTGTAGGACGCGAGCATCCCGTACTGCACCGCGAGGCCCACCGCCCCACCACCGGGAACACCGTTGCTGATCGCGAAGGCCGCTTGATTGAGTTGCTGGCCTTGCCAGTAACCAAGACCCTTGGTCGCAGCCGGAAAAGTCAAGCCATACAGCCCGAGGTAAAGCAGGACCGCGAGGACAATGCCAATGATCGCGCCCGTGCCCATTGCGCGAAGTTGCGCGAACGCCACGTCGTAACTGCCCAGTGATGGAATGACTTTCCAGAAGATCAGGACTATGAATGCCAGACCGATAATGCCGAGAATGATGGACTTGCGCTTGTCGAGCGCGGGCGCGGTATCCGCAGCCGGAGTGGGCTCGTCAGACATCAAAAACTCCTCGGATCGTTTGGCTAGACCCTAGTGCCTCGTGCGCCCGCTGACCGGCCGCCTCAGCCAGAAGAGGGGGGCGGGATCCACCCCCCAAATGGCGTTGGGCAGGATGACGCCCATGCACCTCGATCATGTCTCGTATGCCTGCACTTCTGGCGAGTTAGCTGACGTTGTCCAGCGCATCGGCGCCGATCTCGGCGCTGCGTTTCAGGACGGGGGTCGACACCCCGCGTTCGGCACCCGCAACTTCATTCTCCCGCTGCAGGGAGGCACCTACCTCGAGATCGTGGCCGCGCTCGACCACCCGGCCGCTGAGAAGGCTCCCTTCGGTCAGGCCGTGCGTCGGCGCGCCGAAGACGGTGGCGGCTGGATGGGCTGGGTCGTCGCAGTTGATGACATGTCAGAGGTCGAAGCACGGCTTGGTCGCTCGGCAGTACCTGGTAGCCGCGTGCGTCCCGATGGCCACGAACTTCGTTGGCAGCAAATTGGGGTCCTGGACTTGATGAGCGACCCGCAGCTTCCCTTCTTCGTCAGGTGGGACTGCGTCGCAGCAGAACACCCCAGCGCCGGTGGATCCAATGTCGGTATCGACCTGATTGAGGTCAGCGGCGATGTAGATGTTGTCGACGCGTGGCTGGGCGAGAGCAGCCGTGATCCGCTCAAGGGCATCAAGGTCCAGTGGAGCGACGACGATGACGCCGGAATTCAGGCCATCACCTTCCGCACGCCCAATGGCGTCGTACGCATCGACTAAGAGTTCTACTTCTTTTTGCGGTGCCAGAAGCGCCGCTTTTTGGGCTCAGCTGGCGGCGCAAACGCCGGTTGGCCAGGATCGACTCCTGGCGCTCCCCACGCCCACGGCCGCGGATGCTCAGGGTCGCGACCGCTGAGGAACTTAAAGACGCCATAGATCGCCGAACCCACCGGCACGGCGATGAAGGCACCGATGATGCCGAGAGTCAGCGAGCCGGCCGCGATCAGGACCACGATTGCCAGCGGGTGAATATTGACCGCCTTGCCCATGACAAGCGGTTGCAGCACGTCGCCGTCGAATGACCCCACGACGATGGTCAGGCCGATGGTGAGCAACGCAATGAGCGGCCCACACTCCGCCAACGCGACGATCGCCGCGAAGAAAGTGGCGATGGGTGCACCAATGACAGGAATAAAGGCGCCGAGGAACACCACAGCTGCCAGCGCAGGCGCTAACGGCACACCCAATATGACGAGGCCTATGAAGACCAAGAGCGCATCACAGAGAGCCACCAGAACGATGCCCCGCGTGTAACTCGCCACACTGTCCCACGCAATACGACCACCCACGTCAACGGTGTTGCGCACTCGTGGCGGGCTCCACGAGATGACCCAACGCCAGATCGACTGGGGGTTATTCATAAAGAAGATAACTGCAAAAATAAAGACCGAACCCGCCACGATGATGGTGCCAATCGAGCCGAGCGATCCGGCGACCGCGCCTAGGAACCCTTCGGCAATCTGCTTGCCCCACGTGGACAACTGAGTCATGAAGTTGTTGAAGGCTGTGTCAGTCAGATGAAGCGGCCCATCCTTGAGCCATGTCTGCAACTGCGCGAAGCCGCTCTCGACAGAAGTAACGATTTTGGGGCCTTCATGAATCACTGAGTTAATGACTGCGCCGAGGACTCCGAGCACCGCTACCGCAATCAACACAATCGCTAGGACGATGGACAAACCCTTAGGCATCACCCTCTGAAAGAACCGCGCAACCGGCCCGGCAAGTGCGGTGAAGATCATGGCGAAAAAGATCGCGATGAGGATCGGTGCGATCCACCCGATCGCCGTAAACAGGACGACAACGCCAGCGAGCAGGACCAGCAAGCGCCACGTGGTACCTGCCCAAGCCTTCAGGTTCGCCGGGGTCTCATGGACCGTCGGTGGCTGAGGCGTTGATGGCGTGGGGACGATCTCGCTCACAGACTCCTCTTTCTTAGGCCTTCACCGTAGTGGTCCGAACGAGCCTAAACGCAGCCCACGTGAGATTTCACCCGAAATTGACCTCGCCAAGTTCACATCAAGTCATTTCCCGGGAACAATGATCGAGTGGGCTTTCATCGCGTCGCAGTGGCCGTAGCTGTCGCCGGCACGCTTGCCCTAGCCGCCGTGCTTGCCCCGAGCGCGGGAAGTGCGCCTGCATACCAGAATCGCCAGCAGGTACGCGACCACATAGATGAACTGCGCAAATACGTGTGGAAGGGCGTGACCGACTCAAGGGAAGTTCCGAGGGCCGACTACGCCATCATCAAAGATCGCGGTGACTACCTACTCGCACAGTTGAAGAAGCAAGTCACCGCGCTGAGTGCCGCCAAGGGTGCCGCTGAGGTTGATGCGGTAGGTACGACGGTGGACCGTATCCAAACACTGAGCAACCGCTTTGTAGCAACGGCAGGATGGGTTCGTCGCGCCCTCACCAATATGAATACGGCGGCAGCTCAAGGGCAGACTGCTCTGACTAACGCATTGAGATCGCGCACCACTAGCAGTGACGTTTACACTCGGAAGCAGACTGCATGGGCAGCCGCGGGTACGTGGGCCATGCAGGATAGAAACTCGGCACTCAAGGCGATTCCTACTGGCGCTATAGCCCCTGCGCGTACCTTTCCGGCTCAGGCCGCCAAAGCCAGCGCAGGTTCTACGGTGGCCACCGCAACGGGTCTTATCGGGATCCCGGGAGGATGCGCGTTGCCTACGGCCGATGTCGCCACGTGGGTCGGTGATGCCGCAACTCCTGGATTGCGCGCATGGACCGGACCGACATCCCTTGCTGCCTATAACGCACGAGTTGCAACGGCGCTGAGCTCTGACCCGACGGGTGAATTAGCAGTCGCACACAACCGCTTGCTGTGGGGCGTAAACAACGCACACCTCGTCAACTCCCACCCTACGGACGCCAATGAAGCGATGAACACTGTTGGCAGGCTTGGCTACCAGGCCCTGGCCGACACGGATTCGCAAAAGCGCACAGACGCCAAGGCCGCTCTTGTACGCATCGCAGGAGAGCTACTTGCCACCGGACCCGACGAAGTCGGTGGTCCGGGCATCTTCTTTGGCTCCTTCTACATGTGGGTCGCCGCATCTGCGCTCAACTGGGCCCAGCC
This sequence comes from Actinomycetota bacterium, assembly GCA_009699315.1. Classification (GTDB taxonomy): domain Bacteria; phylum Actinomycetota; class Actinomycetes; order S36-B12; family S36-B12; genus CAINMH01. The sequence goes on along the minus strand of WLOK01000095.1, from coordinate 3,338 downwards.
GGGCGGCATTCGAAACTCCGAGTTCTCTGAGCTCCTCTGGGTCCGCTGGATGGGCCCATACGCGTGCAAGCTCGCCCGCGGTGACTCGATGGTGCGTGGAGCGAACAACATTGCAGTCGTCACCACAACGGCAGTCGCGCTCACTGCACTCATCGACGCATCATCTCGGCCGCAGGTCGCAGCGGCGCTCGTCAAGAAGGCAATCACCGCTGACCTTCCCGGGCTGCGGTTGCTCGCTGCTGATGGAGGAACCCCGGAAGGCCCGGCGTACTGGAATCTTCAGTCCGTGCCAGTCGCTGGGCTGCTCTCGACGTGGGATCAGATCTTTGGCGCCAATGGCCCGGTGAATCTCCCCAACTTCACCAAGACTGCAAAGTTCGCTTTTCAGGTGCCCGACGTAATCAACGACATCACGCCGACGTTTTCCGACGCAAAGAAGCAGGGCAAGTCACTGCGCAGCACTCTGCCTGCCTGGATCGCAAGCCAAAACCCGACAGCCGAAGCAGTCGCATTAGCGAAGGAAGCTGCGACCAGCATCGGCATCCAGCAACTGTGGTGGCCTACGGCGAGCCCCGCTGCTCCCACTTTGGGCAGTGCGACCTTTGCAACGTCAGGGATCACCGTGTTGCGCGGCACCTCGTCAACCGCATGGGTGACTGCCGGTACACCCATCGGACTCCACGAGCACCTTCAAGCCGGCGGCGTGAGCTTCATTCGCGACGGCGTTCAGTGGGGCATCGACCCGGGTGCTGGCGACTACAACCAGCCAGGCTATTTCGATGGCCTCACTCCTGAGGGAAGGCGCTGGAAGTACTTCAACCCCGGGGTTGAGGCACACAGCACCTTAAGCACCGTGCCGAAGGCAACCAACCCCGGGCAGATCGTGGGTGGGGTGACGCCGATGACTCTGAATGGATCGACGGTGAACGTCAATCTCAAGCCCGCGCTGATGGGCGTCGCTTCAGCGAATCGCTGTGTGAGCTTGGCGGCCAACGGCACATTGCGTATCACCGACACGTTGAAGAACTCCGCGGCCCTGATTTGGCGCTGGGTGACGCCCGCCGCTGCGACAAAGCTCAACGCGCACGCGGTTCGGCTCACTCAGGGGCAGTCATCAGTCACCATCGACTTCTCCAGATTGCCGGCAGGTGCGGTGGTGTCCGTGACTAGTGCAGACGGCAAGGACTCCGATGGGCGCACGCTCCAGATCGTGCAAGTGACGCTCCCAGCAAAGGCGGCCATCACGTTGGTAGCGACTATCTCCTGAGTCAAAGCGTAGATACCGCTACGGTGAGGGGACCCTGATCGGAGGCCCCATGCGCCGCATTGCCCTCATCGCCAGCCTGACCTTGGTTGCCTCGTCGATTGCGTTGGCGACGATCCCGGCACACGCAGAGGCTCCGCTCCCGGTCACGGGGCCGGCTCTCGATCAGCCAGTGACGGTCATGCTCGAGCTCAACGCGGCGCCGAGTGCACAGGTCTTCGAACGAGCGCGCAGCCGCGGTCGCTCGCCTCGCTCGGCCTCAATGAATCAGGCCAACAAAATCGAGGCGATTGCCGCTGACGTCACGCGCCGACTCGACGTGAACTCCACCGTGCTGTATTCCACGAGCGTGCTCTACTCCGGACTCGCCGTACGCACGACGACATCAAAATTGCGTGCACTCAGCAATTTGCCGGGAGTTCACGCTGTGCACCGCATGGCCGCGAAGAGCCTCAGTAACGGCGCGAACCTGTACCTCACCGGCGCTCCGTCGACTTGGGCCAATCCTGGCGGTACGGGCGAAGGCGTGACCATCGGCATCATCGATACCGGCATCGACTACACCCACGCTGATTTCGGCGGACCGGGCACGCCACTTGATTACCAGACTGCGCTTACAGCCAAAGAAGGTGGTGTCGCAGCCGACTATCCCGAACCCGACAAGGTCGCAGGCGGCTACGACTTCGCGGGCAACGACTACACCGGCTTCAATGAACCCTGGCCCGATAACAACCCACTGGATTGCGAAGGACACGGCTCGCACGTGGCAGGTAGTGCGGCTGGATTTGGTGTCGCGGGCGGTGAAACGTACGCAGGGTCGTACAACACCACGACTAATTTGGCGAACTTCGATATTGTCCCCGGGATGGCGCCGGAAGCGACGCTGTATGCACTCAAGGTCTTCGGCTGCGAAGGCAGCACCATGTTGGTTGCCGACGCCTTGGACTGGGCCGCTGATCCCAATGGCGACGGCAATCCGGCAGATCACCTTGACGTGGTGAATATGTCGCTCGGCTCGGATTTTGGCTCTGCGGACGACCCAGATTCGGTGGCTACCCAAAATGCCGTAGACCTCGGTATTTCCGTAGTCGTCGCCGCCGGAAACAACGGCGACATGTTCGAAACTGCAGGCAGTCCTGGCACAGCACCCGGTGCAATCACTGTGGCCTCAAGCGTCGTCGGCCAAGCACACCTTGATGGACTGAACTTCGTTTCTGATTCCCTCGCCCCAGTCCTCGCTGCGGGACTTCAGAGCACCGCGTACGACTGGATAGCCGAACCAGGTCTCGTCGGGACGGCCAAGGAGTGGCCGGGAGCCGTTTGGGGTGACGAAGCATCCGCCGGCTGCACGACACATAACCCGGCTGATCCTCCGCTATTCGGAGCAGGTGAAGTCGCTGTGCTCTTCTGGGATGACACGAGCGAGAACTACTGCGGTTCCCGGACGGCTACCCAGAACGCACGACTAGCCGGAGCAAGCGGTGTTATTTTCGCATCAGCCCAAACAGAGCCCGTCCCGATCTACGGTGACGGATTCGCGGCAACCGAGACTCCGCCGGTCGACCCAATTCCGGCGTTCATCATGGGTCAGGCAACGGCCGATGCATTTCGAACTTCATTGGAGTCAGCGACAGCGGTGACGGTGGAATCTTCGCTCTCTCTCCACGCTGCGATTCATATGAGAATTTTTCCCGATCCCACGGATTCACTCTCGTCGTTCTCGTCGCGCGGTATGACTCTTGACGGCAACAGCAAGCCCGATGTGTCCGCACCAGGGCAGGCAATCTTGTCCGCGTGGGTGGGCAGCGGTAATGGTGGCGTGAGTTATCAAGGCACTTCGATGGCAACTCCACACGTTGCTGGGCTCGCGGCACTCGTCCTTGCAAAGCATCCCACCTGGACTCCAGCAATGGTGAAGGCGGCGATCGTGAATAACGCGAACGCGTCAGTCACCGTCTCGGGACCAGGCGATTTGAATATCTACGCACCCACCCGGGCCGGAGCTGGGCGCATAAATGCACCTGCCACCTTGCGGGCTGGTTCAATCGCGAAGAGCTCAGCGACAAATGGCTCT
>WLOK01000094.1 GCA_009699315.1 Actinomycetota bacterium | reverse complement strand
CCGTTGCAGGAGGATCCAGCCGTGACCCAGCGGCTTCGAGAGACGCGGATGATCCAGGAGCCGAGTCCGCTGCCCTACCGACACAAGGAGATCCGCGGATTTGCGCGGATGCTCGGATTGCCCGAGTGAGGAGCGATATGACTACTGCAGAAGAACTCATGACCGACCCCACCGTCGTTCGGTGGTTGCGCAGCGCCGGATTTTCGACGGAGACTCCAGCTGAGCAACTTGCGCAGGTGCACATGCTGGCCTCCTTTTGTAACCACGAAGGCAAAATGCCACAAGAAATTTTGGACACCTGCCTGCTGGAGAAGACAGACGATGGTCAGTACGAGATCAGCATTAAGGGCCGTCGCTTGGTAAATGCCGCCATAGATGATTTCGCAGCCACGCTCGGACTGTCGAAGCACTATGAGATAGCGGCAGGCAACTCGATTCGGGGATTCCTTGTCCACAATGGGGTGCTCATCCAAGGGAAGCCGTCAGTTCCGTGACCGATGTTCAGCGCCTGAGGTGTCTTGCCAAGACTGTGGATGGCAGGCCACCTCAATCGGTAATTGATCGTGTTGCCGCCTTAGCTGGGGTCCTTCAGGTCGAGTGGTGGACGGCTCGTGTTGTCCCGCAGCCTGAAGACGTAAAGAACTCGCTCAATGCCTACACCGGCGTGCTGGATATCTTTACCGAGTCACCCGAGGTCATCGCTGAATCCGTTCTCCCGATCCTTGAGGGTGAATTGGGTGGAGTATTTTCGTTCCTGCGGGGTGTCGTCAGTGACGCCGAACCTGAGTACGACCTGCTTCGGGAGACCCCACCGCAACACATCCCTTATCAGCATCTGCCCATCGCGTGGAAGCACGGGCATGGTCCAGAGCGGCGCGAGCCAACGGGCAACGATCTATTTCGCTATACGTACTTCTTCGCCTACCGCTCGGACGTGTCTTGGGAGGACGGCGAGGACTGGTACCTCGGGCACCACACCCGCGAGGGGAAGCAACTGCCCAACCTCGTGCATTACGTCACCTGGCACCGACGCCCCACGGTTGCTCCTAAATCGTCCGTTCTCGGGATCGTACGAGTGACGGAATTGTGCTTTGAAAGTTTTGAGGATTTCTATGCGAGTTGTTACACCCTGAAGCCGTCGTGGAATATGGGCGAAAAGCACACTGAGGTCGTGTGGACGGATTACTTCGCGCTCTTCCTCGGCATTGAGCCGGATATCGTCGTAGAAGGTGTGAGCTGATGCGCATAGGTGTGACGAATGACGATGGCATTGCAGCCCCTGGAATCGCTCGCCTCGTAAATGCTCTCGTGGGGCTTGGGCATGAAGTTGTCGTGTGTGCGCCGCAAGGGGAGATGAGCGGTGCCGGTGCTTCCACTGGGAGCGATCTGCGCACCCGAGGCGGTATAGAGGTGGTGGAAACGCAGGTGGCGGGCATTCGTGCCTACGGGGCCGCTGCACCGCCCGCGACTTGTGCGCTCCTTCTGGTTCGCGGCGCATTCTCTGAACCGCTCGACTTAATCGTGTCCGGCATCAACCCAGGTCAGAATCTTGGTGTGACGGTTCTGCATTCAGGGACAGTCGGCGCCGTGCTCACGGCCGGGAATTTCGGAGTCCCGGGGCTTGCCATTTCGATGTGTGCTGGAGCCGAGGCTGACGAGGAAGTGTGGGACGCAAGTGTGGCGATGGCCACCTTGGTTCTTGAACACATCCCTGATAGCGGGCACAGTGGAACAGCCAGTCTCAATGTTCCAGGCCGCCCTCTTGCGGACATCAAGGGCATTCGCACAACTATTTTGGATTCGACGCCCGGGTTTCGGGCGACAGGCGTTGAGACCTTACGCCAGCTCGATAACGGCCGCATGCACCTTGCGTTCACCTATGCGCCTTTGGAGCGAGAGTCAGACCCCGAGACGGATGTACGAGCTATCGCCGAGGGTTATGCGAGTCTCACGTGGTTGCAGACCATCAGCGTTGCAGAGCGCCCACATTGGACCCCGCACCTAGAAGCAGCCTCAGCCATGAGAGGAATGGCCACATGACAAGCCCGCAATCTTCCACAGCAACTAATCGTAGAAGTACTGATGCCGAATCAGCGGCGCAGGCGCTGTCTCCGAAAGGTCGACGCACTCGTGATCGACTTTTGGCGGGAGCGCGTCGAGCTTTTGGCGACAGTGGCTCATACGTCGAGACGCGAATCACGGATATTGCGAAAGAGAGCGGAGTTGCCTATGGCAGCTTCTATACGTACTTCGATTCGAAGGAGCAATTGTTTTTCGAGTTAGCGGCGTCAGTCGTTAATGAGATGTATGAAGAAGGTACTTCTCGCTACCGTGGGGACGACCCGACTGAACGTATTGATGCCGCTAATCGGCAGTTTCTGGCTTCATACCAGGCGCATGCGGTGATGATGACCATCATCGAACAGGCTGCGGCGTTGTATCCGGATCTACGAGAGCTACGCCGAGAGCTTCGAGGTCGCTTCGTTGAGCGAATTCGTGTCAATATCGAACGCTGGCAGACGCGTGGGCTTGTCGAGACCTCACTTGATGCGCATGTGACTGCGCACGCATTAGTGAGTCTTACCGACAATTTCGGCTACCTGTGGTTTGTTCTCGGTGAACCATTTGACGAGGAATTGGCTCTGCGTACGATCTCGAGTTTGTGGGTGAATGCGCTTGGAATCTCTAAGCAGTAACTCGATCACTGCACTATGTGGTGGCCTAGGCGGAGCTCGTCTAGCGCTGGCGTTAGGCCAATTGGCTGCTGAGGCAACTTTCATCACCAATGTCGGTGACGACTGGAGTGTCGGTGAATTACTCGTCTGTCCTGACACAGACGCCGTCATCTACGCACTAGCGGGTTTATTCGACGAAGACCGGGGTTGGGGCGTTCGCGACGATGTTTTTCCTGGCCCGCGCGAAAACGAACCGCCATGGTTCGGGCTAGGAGTCAGGGACCGCCAGCACCACGAGCTTCGACACGAACTTCTTCTGGGCGGATCGGATCTCGCGGATGCCACCGCGACCATCGTGCGGGGATTGGGAATTTCTGCCCGTGTCATTCCAGTGACCGGCGATCCGAACCCCACCTGCATTGACACCAGCCAAGGCCGACTCGCATTTCAAGAGTGGCTAGTGCGCGATCGGGCGCAGCCGCAAGTGACCCAGGTGGAATGGCCGGGATCAGCTGTGGCCGCACCGTCTCGTGACGTGCTTATGAGTATCGAGACGGCTGGCGTCGTGGTGATCAGCTCTTCAAGTCCGGTGGCGTCGATCGAACCGTCATTGCGGGTGCCTGGTGTGCGTGAGGCTCTGATAGCTCGCAAGGAACGAGGAGGTCGCACAGTCGGGATTAGTCCGATTGTTTCGGGACACTTGGCGGTAGGCCCTCGAGATACTCATCGGGCGCATGCACGTGAGACGTTGATGCGAGCAATGGGAATGACGCCAGATCTCGCAGGAATTGCGGATTGGATCTCGCCTTGGGCGTCACACATGATCATCGATCCGGTCGACGCGTTCGCTGCCAAGGTACTGGAACGCTCGGATCTCGAGGTGTCTATTGCGCCAATACTTGATCAGGATGCGAAAAGTCGCGCAGAGCTTGTCGCTACGGTGCTTAGTTCCACTCCACGATCGGTTTAAGCACGCCGTCTGACTTGCTCTCCATGAGTTCGTAGGCTGCCACCGAGTCTTCGAACCCGAATCGATGCGTGGTCAAAATTGTCGGATCGATGCGATTGTGATCGATGAGGCGCAAGATACGGCCAATCAATTCCCCACCACCCGGTGTGAGAGCGAATCGGATCGTGTGTCCGCTCATGCCATTGCGCAGGGGCCCCATAGGTAGCTCGAGAGAGTCTCGGCCGGTATGAAAGCCGACATTGGAAATGGTCCCGCCGTAGCGCACTAGTCGCACGCAGGTGTCCATAGTTGTCGCGCCGCCGACAGCATCAACTGCTGCGTCGAACTGTCCTCCGCCTGCGCTCAAGGCTGCGTCTAGGTCCTGGGCGTTGGTTACGACATGATCTGCGCCAGCATTTCGCGACTTCTCTGCCCGTCGTAAGTCAGGCTCGATAGCCACGATGCGTCCGGCACCGAGAGTGCGAAGAGCCATAGTGGCGGCCAGGCCGACCGGTCCTTGTCCCACGATTACCACGGTGCCGCCTGCGGGCACCTCCGCGTTTACTGCCGCAGTGAAGCCGGTCGTCAACATGTCTGCGGTGTAGACGGCGGCTTCATCTGTGACACCAGAAGGGATGAGAGCGAGGTTGCGGTCGGCGTAGTCGACGCTGAAAAAATCCGCAAGAGTGCCGTTACGGCGACTTACAAAGTGCATGGTTCCGTCTTGAGCTTCGCAGTATGCGTCGTTGCCCCGCATGCATTGATCGCACATGCCGCACGAGGCGATTGCCCCGCACACGACTCGATCACCCGGCCGGAAGCGGGTGACGAGTGCGCCCACCGCTTCGACCACGCCCACGGACTCATGACCGAGTATTCGACCGATGGGTAGAGCACGAGCGCCATGGACACAGTGCACATCGGAGGTGCACAGGCTCGCGACGGTGGACCGGATGACTGCCCCGGTGGGAGTGGGCGTCGGGACAGGGGCATCGATGATTGCGACACGACCGTCTCCGGCAAATACCAACGCGCGCATGCGACTCCCATTCGTTTGTCGAATGATATTGACATCAGAGTCAGAAAGTGCGACGGTCGGAGAAATTAATGGAAAGGCGTGTGCGTGAGCGACCAAGACCGGGCAGACCTGCTCGCCCTGTATCGGCAGATGGCCCGTGGTCGGGCCTTGGAGGATCGGGTCAATGCGCTGACCAACTCCCGCGAGTTCCGGGGGTTCTTCCACCCGGGTCGCGGGCAAGAGGGTATTCAGGCGGGGGTGTGTTCGGTCCTACGCAAGGACGACTACCTGCTGTATGCGCACCGCGGGTTGACTTATCTCACTGCAAAGGGCATGGATCCCGTACGGATTCTGGGGGACTTCCTCGGTCGTGTAGGTGGAAGCACCGGTGGGCTAGGCGCTGGCACAGTGCACTGCGTAGACGTCGAAAACGGCATCATGGGCCAGGGTGGCACCCTGGGATCCTCTTTCACACTGTCTGCTGGTTTGGGGCTGGCAAGTCAGGTACTCAAGCAGGACCGTATTGCCACCGCATTCTTCGGTGATGGAGCGTCCGCGCGAGGCACCTTCCTTGAGGCCGGCGTCACAATCGCAGCGTGGAAATTGCCGGTCCTGTGGATTTGCGAAAACAATGGTTGGGCGGTGTCAGCGCGACTCACTGACGTGCAGGGCACGGATGACATCGCGCCTCGGGCAGCGGCTCTGGGTTTCTACACCGAAGTTGTCGATGGGCAAGATGTCCGCGCCGTACAAGCGGCAGCGCGACGTGCATCCGAAAAGGCGCGCGCAGGGCAACCAGCATTCATTGAAGCAAAGACATCACGCGTTGAGGGGCACTACACCGGAGATGTGCAGCCCTACCGCGATAAGGACGACGTCGCACAGGCCAAGGAGCGTGATCCGCTACTCCTCGCCCAGACGCAGTTGATCGAGTTGGGCGCGAGTGACGCGGATGTGTCGTCTATCTGGGACGAGGCAGTGGCGGAGATGGCAGCGGCCGAAGATCGTGCGCGGCTGTCACCTGAACCAACCGGTGACCGTATCTTCGAAGGGCTATGGGCATGACCTCAACAGAAATTACCTATGCCTGGGCGATCAACCACGCGATGGACGAAGAGATGGCCCGCGATCCACGAGTAGTGCTCTTCGGGCAAGACGTCGGGCGCATGGGCGGTGTCTTTGGCGTCACGCGCAATCTCTTCGAGAAGCATGGTCCTGAGCGAGTACGCGACGTGTCGATTGTTGAGCACTTTGTCGTGGGTGGAGCGGTGGGTGCGGCTCTCGGCGGGCTACGGCCAATCGCAGAAGTCCAATTCGCTGACTTTTTGCTCGTGGCTGGCGATGAGTCCTTCCACAAGCTGCCCAAGTGGCGCTATATGCACGGTGGAGCTTTCACAATCCCCGTTGTGATTCGAGCTCCATCGGGCATCCAAGGCGGTGTAGGAGCGGAGCATTCGCAGAGTCCCGAAGGTCATTACTGGCATACACCCGGGCTCAAAATTGCTGTGCCATCTACACCGGCGGATGCCAAGGGATTGCTCAAGTCCGCAATCCGAGATGACGATCCCGTCATCTTCTTCGAGACACGTAGGCTCTATCGCGTCAAGGGTCTGGTCTCTGATGATCCTGAATTGCTCGTCCCTTTTGGGCAGGCATCCGTGCGACGTGAAGGCTCGGACTTGACGGTTGTCGCTTGGGCGGGAATGGTTCCTGAGGTGTTGGCGGCGGCCGAGATGTTGGCGGCAGAAGGATTGTCGATCGAAGTTATCGATCCGCGGACGCTCGTCCCGTTCGACTGGGAAACCGTTGCCGCTTCAGTCCGAAAGACCTCTCGCCTGTTGATTGTTCATGAGGCGCCGTTGACGATGGGACCAGGTGCGGAGATTGCATCGCGTGCAGCCGATGAGTTATTTGCCGAACTTGATGCGCCAGTGCGGAGACTCGCGGGACCCGATGTGCCAATTCCGCAAAACATGGCACTTGAACAGTTCTGCTTCCCGCAGGTTCCAGAAATTGTGGCGGCTGCTCGAGAACTCATCCGTTGGTAAGTCGGGAGTCGTAGTGATTCGCTGGATGTATTTGTTCAAGTACCCAGACGGAGTGTCTGTCGAAGAAGGTGAGCGCTGGTATCTCGGCACTCACACGCAAGAGGCGAAACAGATGGCCGCGCATGGATTGATTGGCTACCGAACTTGGAAGGCAGTTAAGGCTCCGTTCGGAGCGGGCAGCCGCACTCAGGAGCAACTCAACGAGTGGGAACGAGTCACAGAGCTTGTCTTTGAGGATTGG
>WLOK01000093.1 GCA_009699315.1 Actinomycetota bacterium | reverse complement strand
TCTCGCGGAGGATTTGGCAGAGGTCAAGGCCGAAGGTGACGGAGATGGCGAAGCATTCGTACTCTCCGATGTTGACGACACTGATGAGCCCGTGCAGCAGGTGCACCAAGCGGGTGCAACCGCTGACCCGGTCAAGGACTACCTCAAGCAGATCGGCAAGGTCCCGCTGCTCAACGCCGAGCAAGAAGTGGAGCTCGCCAAGCGCATCGAGGCCGGACTTTTCGCAGAGGAGAAGCTCAACGCGGGCATCTCGATGAAGGAGGTAATGCGCAAGGACCTCCAGTGGATTGCCGAAGACGGACGTCGTGCGAAGAACCACCTACTCGAAGCGAACCTGCGTCTTGTTGTGTCACTTGCCAAGCGTTATACCGGCCGCGGCATGCTCTTCCTTGATCTCATTCAGGAAGGCAACCTGGGTCTGATTCGTGCAGTCGAGAAGTTCGACTACACGAAGGGCTACAAGTTCTCTACCTACGCTACGTGGTGGATCCGTCAGGCCATCACTCGTGCCATGGCCGATCAGGCACGCACGATCCGTATCCCGGTCCACATGGTCGAGGTCATCAACAAGCTCGCACGTGTGCAGCGACAGATGCTGCAGGACCTCGGTCGCGAACCAACGCCAGAAGAATTGGCCAAAGAACTCGACATGACGCCGGAGAAGGTCGTCGAGGTGCAGAAGTACGGCCGTGAGCCGATCTCGCTGCACACTCCACTCGGTGAAGACGGCGACTCGGAGTTCGGTGACCTCATCGAGGACTCTGAGGCAATCGTGCCTTCTGATGCAGTGTCGTTCACGCTGCTTCAGGAGCAACTGGAGTCGGTGCTCGACACGTTGTCCGATCGCGAAGCCGGCGTGGTGCGTATGCGCTTCGGTCTCACCGACGGCCAGCCCAAGACACTTGACGAAATTGGCAAGGTTTACGGCGTCACACGTGAACGCATCCGTCAGATCGAGTCGAAGACGATGTCGAAACTTCGTCACCCCAGCCGCTCACAGGTGTTGAGAGATTACCTCGACTAGGCGTTCACGCCGTTAGGGCCGAGTCCTCCAGCGTCTGAATGGGGACCTAAGTCGCGCAGTCGATTAGGTCGTCCACCTAACTACGCATTTCGTCGCACGGCTGATGAGAAAAACGATCGAGAAATTCTGGGTTGATTCTCACGGGTGTTAACGGGGGCCGTATGGTCGATCACTTCATTGGGTAAAAGGTCGACATCGCTGCCCAAACACCCATAAGACGCCCTTGTCGCGAAGCCCGAGGATCACGATCGGTTCCTCGGGCTGAAAACCCAACAGTGCTGGGACGGCCTCTATGGGCTGGTGTGGTGAGTGAATAGAAATGGACATGATGGTTCCTTTCATTTGGATGGTTTGACCGGTCCGACAAAGTTGCAGACCAGGGGAGCAACGGCGGATGGACCCATTGCAGACGCTTCCGGCAGGTAGGCTGCACCTGAGTCGTGAACGCAAGCATGCTCGTCTGTGGGCATGAGCGGCTCGCTGAGGTCAATGGGGGATTCATGCGATTCAGTCGGGTTTGGGCAGTTCTAGCTGGTCCCATAGCTACGTTTGCTGCACTGGCTGTCGGTGTCACCGGTAGTCCTCAGAATGCTTCTGCGGCGTTGGCCGGTTCCGCTGTGGCGGACACGAGTTCTTCGCGCGGTGAGTTCAGCGCTGGAATGCAGGGTGTTCACGGTGGCCCATAGGGTAGAAACTCCGTACATAGCCAATCTCGGTTGGGGTCAATGGAGTCTGATGAACGGCGAGTTCACTGGTGAGCCACTGGCAGTACCCGTGCGTCAGGGTGTATCTGTGAATCTGGGATTCGACTTTTCGACGACGGGTCACCCAACGGCTGAGATCTGCCAATGGTCGCTCACGTTGGGAGGCTCTGCGGTCGGACTCGTGGGCACGTCCTTCTACTTTGATACGAGCAAGTGGGCCACGGTGTCCGCCAGCATCCCAGTCAACACTTGGGCAAAGGTTGGCTTTAGATCTGGCGCCATAGTGATCGACTGTGGCTCTGAGGGCTTCGCCAGAGTGCCGATCTCCTTCACAGTGCTTCCCACCGCAAATGATGATTTTCTTACAGGGGTCTCGATTGAGGGTGGTTCGTATGCCGTAAATGACCCAAAAGTCACCTTGAATTTCTCTTGGAAGAGCACTGAATATTTCGACCAAGTCATGCTCAGCAACGACGGTGGCTTCTCAGCGAGCAAACGCAAAATCGTAGACCTCACCAAGGACATCGTCCCCTGGACTTTGGAAACACAATCCTCCGAGAAACTTCCAAAGACTGTCTATATCCGCTTCCATGATGCGCTCACCGACATATGGACTGTTGCGATGACCGACGACATCATCTTGGACACCATTCCTCCGACTATTTCCTCGGTATCGGTAGACGGTTCGCGTGCGAAGAAGTCCACTCTGCGTATCTCAGCTAAAGACAACCGCACATCGGTGGCGCAGATCATGGTGGCTAGTGCCAAAAGTGGTGGCAAGCGTGTCGTTGTGAAGTACTCGACCAAGGTCACTTTGAACATGTCTGTTTCGAACACAAAGTTTGTGCGTGTTCAAGACGGCGCGGGCAATTGGTCTAAGTGGCGCCGCCTGGCCTAGAGGCTAGCGGCATGGTCGGCGGAATCATGGACAGTCAGGGATCGCCAAAGGAATCGGGAGCAGAAATGAATTCGAAAAAATGCACCACTGTACTTATGGGAATGCTCATTGGCGTGGTTCTTTGTCTTCCCGCTGGCGCAGCCACAGCCACAACTGCAGCGTCACCCGAGCCAAGTCCGATCCTTATCGATGACGCGGCGGACTGGCGGTTCGACGCCGACTGCGCCTATTACCTGACCATGTACACCACGGTTGGCAATCAAATCAACCACAATGACTGGATCTGGCTCGCCCCCAACCGGTCCTTCAAACTGCGGGTCGAGGTCGGTCGACAAACGGATTTTGCATCGTGTGCCGAGATTGTGCGGCAGCAGTCTGCAGGCGGTACCATTATTCCGGGCGATGTTCTACTGGATATGCAGGGTGATGGCACCTTCGAGCACTTCCAGACCCAAGTAGACGGGCAGTGGGTTGACGGAGTCTTCACTCCAAAGTACGCGTCAAGGACCGGGCCGTACCTGATCACTGCGATATGGGTTGCGCCGAATGGCAATCGAATCGTCAATCAGCTCGCCGTGTATGCGGGCACCACGGCATCGGTGTCGATCAACGATGGCGCGGAGTACACAAACGATCCGATAGTGAAACTCAACTTGGCTCCCGAACCCGGCGCCCGCTATGTATCGCTGTCGAATGATGCCGGCTTCAAGGATGCCCAAGTGATGAACATCGCGGCCACGCTACCGTGGCGGCTGCGGTCGGGGGTGACGGGACTGCTGACCAAGATGGTCTACGTGAGGTTCCTGGCCGCGAATGGCAAGGTCATGTCGTCGTTTTCAGACGACATCGTCCTTGACACGACTGCGCCGGTAATCCAATCAGCAAGTCTGACGTCTGGACGGGCTCGCGTGCTCGGCTCGAAACAGAAGTCGGTCACTATCGCGGTCAGTGCATTCGACAAGACCAGTGGTGTTGATCGCCTCCAGGTGTCCAGCTCCAAGTCAGCACGAGGTGCTTCCTCTGCCAGATACAAGCCCACGACTTCTGTACAGCGCCCCGAAGGCGGAGCGAAATTCGTGCGTGTCAGTGATGGAGCTGGCAACTGGTCCAAATGGCGACGGGTCGCTTAGACCCCCACCCAACACATCTTATAGAGGAGAATGAAATGCGGCATAGGAGACGGGCGCTCTTGACGGCTCTCATAGGTGTTGTCATGTTGGTCTCGCTCTTGACCAATCTGCCTTGGCACAACCTGCAGCAGGCGACACTTTCTCCATGACCGGAAATCTGGTCGGAGTACTTGGCGCTGTACGTACGGGACAGTCGTGGGTCGAAGAGGTTGCTGAGGGATGGACATGTGTCGAGCCTGTCTGCTCGTGGTCATTCAATGGCCTAGCTACAGCCAATACGACGGTTGCTTCTTCGCGACTAATGGTTGTCTAGGTGAGCTGGTTTGCTCAGGCTATGACGCCCTGACCGAGGCAGGTGGAGCGGGCGAGAGAGCCGGCGAAAAAGCCGTTGGGGCAAGTGGTTTTCAACCAGACGGTGCCCCACACATTCGCGCCGGTCAAGTTTGCACCGGTGAGGTTCGCGCCGGATAGGTTCGCCCTAGTTAGGTCCGCACCACTTAGGTTCGCACTCGTTAGGTTCGCGCCCTTCACCGTCGCGCCGGTCAAGTTTGCTTCCATGAGGTTCGCACCGCTCAGGTTCGCGCCCCACAGGTATGCACCTGACAGATCAGCCTCAATGAGGTTACAGCCCGACCAGTCAACTTCGGCTCCCGGTGCGATGCTCGGAAGGCGCGTGACCTTGTTGATAGTGGGGCATACATGCGCGCCGAGTGCGCCGGAGGTTGCGTTCCGTGAGTTTTGTAATGAACCACCGACAATTATGGCTCCGGCGATGACTGCGACGGCAACTACTCCGATGATGATGCGGCGGCGTTGACGGCCTTGACGGCTGCTGGTGTTGGTGGTGGTGGAGTCGTTGTCCATCGTGGTGGGCCTTCCGTTGTATGCGCTGGTCATGTTTCGTCCGTCATGATGACAGAGAAGACGGTGCCTGGATACCGTGCTGGGACGGTTCGCGCGTGCCGAGCTCAATCGGATGCAAAAAGGCCAAGTATGGGGCACTACGAGCCGTCAATGCACCTGCCGAAACATTGTCCGGCGGCATCGTTGGAACGGGGTCTAGGGAGTCGCATGGTCAAATCCTGTCAGCCCGACAGTGATAGTGCCGACTGCCAATCCACTGCCATGTAGTACTTGCGTGGAACGATTCAGGAAAGCATTTCGCTAGTCCAAGATATTGCACCGCACAGCGCACATTCCGCGCGTGAGACGCACGCTCATCCGCACAGCGCTTAACCTTTCCCACTGCGCGACTATCTGGACTAAGGAAGAGTTCGATCGTGCCCATCTATCGACGCCTTGCCATCGCCGAACCCGCATGGGTTCGTGCGATTCGCGCTCGATCGGAATGGTTGCTCGAGCTCAGTGTTTGTGATTAGACTTCTGAGAGGCGGCCAATCGGCCGACGCGACGTCCCAGAGGAGTCTCCATGCGCCTGCCCCGAATCACAGCCACTGTCACCTGCGTCGGAGCAGCAGCGCTTGTCGCAGCTGCGATTCCCGCCGAGGCGCGTCCGCCCGCCCCACCGACGACTACTGCCTACCACGCGCAGGTGAAGTGGAAGTCGCCCATCACTAAGTTCAACAACGCGATTCCCGATACCCGCTACAAGATCGGCCAGAGCACGACGCCCCTTCCCGCGGGGACGTATGTCTACTCCGGCTCTGTCACAATCGCGTGGAAGGACGGCTTCACACCTACCGTCGGGGATCAGGCCGTCATCAACTGCAGTGTCGGTAATTCCAGTGCCACCGTCTCCGGTGGGACGCTCATGAACGTCTACATCAGTGATGTCGTGTACTCGATCTCTGTCCCTCTGAGTGGCACTTTCACCTCGCGCGGCACTCGCGAGCGGCTGACTATCCGCTGCAGCACTAGCGACATCATGGCCGCAGGCGACGTGACGGCCCAGGACGGCGAGGTTTGGGCGATGCGAGTGAACCTGAAGTCCTAGCGGATCATTACGCCTTGCAAGGGCCTAACTGCGGCCAGCGCTGCACCCGACAGCAAGGGGACTACAGGCATGCCCTCCAATTGACAGCGCGTGGCCCTGCTCACCGCGACTGTCTGGACCAAAGCGTGCTCTTCGAAGTTTGGGCTGAATTACCGGTTAAAACCGCAAACTAGCCCAAACCTCGGCCGAATTTGCCACAGGAAACCTTGGCCTCACGAAAGCAGGTTCGGCTTCACGCGCAGCGCCAGACGATCTACCGCGCAGCCTCGACGGTCGGGCCGTCGATCCAGATGCTTCTTGCCGGGACACCTGCGCCGCGTAATGTGACACGGACCTTCAGGTTGTAGCCGACGTCACCCGGCACTACGCGATATCCCTGCCCCACGCCGCCACGCAAGCGCACCATGGCAGGAACGGTTCCGCCCTCGGTGAACATCTCCCGCACCCAGCGGTAGTGCACGCTAGTCGGCTCTGGGGTCCACCGGCCGAGCGCGACGCGCAGGATCTTGCCCGGTCGCGGTTCGCCGACGATGCGTGGCGCGACACGTGCCCGCATCGACTGCACATTCAATGTGGTGCGGCCAATGCTGGTGTCATAACTCCACCAGTCACTCGGCACCACGCTGCTCGCGATGAAGTACTGCCCGGGCGAGAGCGTTACATCAACAGGCGCATTTGCAACTCCCTGCCCCACTGACGTGCAGTTGCCTAGCGGGCTGTTTGCAGCTGGGCAGGTGTACAACGTGACCGCACCGTCAATGTCGGATGTCTCGGAAGTCACGCCGACAGTCCAATCCCGGGTGTCGCTCTCCCATGGGAACGCCAGCGAGCCCTGCTGGCGGTAGGGGGTCCCCACCGCGACGTTCACCGGGAACTCCTCGCCGATCGCGGTGCTTAGGGTGAAGGTGCCCGTCATGACGTCCGCTGTGGCATCTGCGCTAGCCATGGAGACAGTGTCTGCAGGGCCCGCCACCGCACCTCCGCTCACACTCGTCACCGTTCCCGGCAGAGTGACCATGCCCCGGACTGAGATAAATCCGGGCGGAAGGCCAACCCCGCCAACGACGTCGGCGACCTTGAGCGACACCACTACGGTCGTGCCCGTGCGGGTAAAGGTCACGCCCTGAGTATTCAAGCCGTCAGCCACCCCGCCGGTCGACGCGCAATTCAAGGTGAAACTGGTCGGCTCCTCGCCAGGTGTGCAGTCATCGCTACCACCGAAAGGACTCCCACCCAACTCGTTCTCTTCGAGCCATGCC
>WLOK01000092.1 GCA_009699315.1 Actinomycetota bacterium | reverse complement strand
TGGACGACCACGCCGACCCCTGCCCCGAGCTCATCCGCCTCCTCGGCATCCACGACATGCTCTTCGGCACCCCCGAAGACGTCCGCCCCCTAGAAGGCGAAATCGCCCACCGCCTCACGGCAGCCCTAACCGCCCTCGGCTACCCCACAAACGATCTAGCGGCGTCCCTATCCCAAGTAGCCGGAGTAGAGAACCTAGAAGAACGCCTAGGGCCAGAAGGAATAGACATAGTGGTTCTGGAGCACCTAGAGGGTTTGGTACGCCGGAAAATCTGAATCAGTGCTCCTTCGACGACGCAAGCGCCTTATCCCTGTCGCACAAAAGTCTGCGGCGATCGCCGGCGAGACAATCACAGCTTGCCTTCGCTACCTTTCAATCTCCATTTTTCCGCGTCGCCCTAAACACTCCGCAGGGGCTTGGTGCGCAGGCATGTCAGCCCCGGGACATATTGTGATGGGGTGTCAATGAGACGCCCATCGAAGTTCACCTTCGTCGACCTTTTTGCGGGAGTCGGCGGGTTTCACGCCGCCTTAGCGGGTATGGGCGGCAAGTGTGTATATGCGGTAGAAATCGATTCGGCTGCTGCTGAGGTCTATCGACGAAATTGGGGGCTGGCTTCCCTTGGAGATGTGACTGCGGATGCGAATGACACGACGATGAATGTCCCGGCACACGACGTGCTGGTGGCAGGGTTTCCCTGTCAGCCGTTTAGTAAGTCGGGGGCACAAAAGGGGATGGACGAGACTCGCGGCACTCTCTACTGGAACATTTTGAAGATAATCCAGGCTCACCACCCGAAAGTCGTTCTTCTTGAGAATGTCCGAAACCTTGCTGGCCCGCGCCATATGCACGAGTGGCAAGTCATCATTGAGACATTGCGAGCGGAGGGCTATCGAGTCTCTGAAACGCCCGCAATTTTCAGCCCCCACTTGCTTCCACCCGATAGAGGGGGGAGGCCGCAGGTGCGCGAGCGAGTGTTCATTGGTGCAACGTTTGTTGGAGAGAACGCTGCTGGCCAAGACCTTGACGCCGAACCATTATTCTTAAATCGTCCGGTTGGTGGATGGGACCATAAAACGTGGCACTTGGAGTCTGACCTTCCTTTGGACGAGGATCACCGCGCCGAAGGTTGCGACTTGTCGAAGTCAGAACGGCTCTGGATCGATGCTTGGGATGACTTTGTGCTCCAAATGTGGGAAGAGCGCGAGGGACGACGCTTGCCAGGCTTCCCGTTGTGGGCTGATGAATGGGTCCTCACGCGCAACCTTGAAATTCCTGAGGGAACGCCGACATGGAAAGCGGACTATTTGCGTAAGAACGCAGAGTTCTATACGGCCCATCGAAAAGTTATTGATCGCTGGGCGAAGAAGTGGGGGATCTATACAGAGAAGTTCCCTCCGTCACGCAGGAAACTCGAATGGCAGGCCCAGGACACAGCTCGCCTTTGGGACACAGTCATGCATTTCCGTCCCAGCGGTATTCGAGCGAAGGCACCGACCTATCTTCCGGCTTTGGTAGCGATCACCCAGACCAGCATTATTGGCCCACGCGAGCGCAGATTGTCGCCGCGTGAGGCAGCGCGATTGCAAGGTCTACCGGATTGGTTCGACTTTGGCCCACAACAACCTGCGGCCACCTACCGGCAATTGGGCAATGGCGTGTCAGTTGGTGCTGTTTGGCACGCCCTCAAAGCCTTGGCAGATCGCGATGAAGAATGGTTGAAGAAATGTGGACCGAAAGTACTAGCAGCAATTCAACATGCCCCCGCTAATCCGGACGATGCACTTCGAACGTTGATCCACTGATCTAAGCCGACGTCCACATTCGGCTATCTGCGAGCAAGGTCGAGCGCGCACCAACGAGGTCTAGATGAAACTTTGGAGCTCGCGGGTTCCCACTCTGCCCTGAGGCCCTTGGAGCCTGCCGCCCTTGCTCCTGAACTCGCATAACACCAGCGGCTATTGCTTCATCGAGAGAGAGTGTGTCTGGAATCCAAAAGATGTCAAGACGTAGTGGGGCAAATGCAGACTTGCGCATCCGAGATTTGCCGCTGTTGGAAGGTGCACTTATCGCCCCATCCCTTCCCTTAAATTCCCGATGCCACGCGACGAAAGATCCGTCTTCATCCATGATGGCTTCACCACTAAGGACTACGAAGCCAAGACCCTGCTCACTCACGCATTCACGGATTGCGCCCTCAGCATTCAACATGCACCACTTCTGTTGAGCTGAGAGTCGGCCAGTGCGCGGCAAAACCTTAGCGGTCGTATGAGCCTTCAAGTCCCATACGAAATCTCGAGCGTAGTCGAAGGTTGTGTTGCCGTACCGAACTCGGGGAGAGCTCTCTGTGGGGCCTACGGTCTCCGCAAGAATTTGCTTCGCGCGGTATTCAAAATAGAACCCCTGCCACTCGTTATCGTTCGCTCCGCGCGCATTGTTCGCGTGGAGCCATTCAACCGTGGTGCGCCCTTCCCAAGCCTGTGATGTCCAGCCCTCACGGAGCGCCCCCACAAGCATCCCAGCTTCGCGAAGAGGATCTCTGCGTATCTTCGCCTCACGCATGCCGAGCATCCCGAGGTGGCGTTCAGCACCTGCGAGGATTGTGTTCAGGCCTTCAAGCGAGATTGTTTCGCCGGTAGATGCGCAGGTGTCTGTCCACACGACATCGAAATGATCGGCGAGTGACTTGGCAAGCCGAGTTTTACTTCCACGATCTAAAGGGACTCCTGGCAACGCACGATCAGCCAGATTCTCAAGAACCGAGCGATGCTCTTTAGCGCCAGGGCCAAGATGCTCTGGTGGTGCACCTGTGAGGTCTGCAATTCTCGTTACCGCTTCGAGTTTTGATGAGGCGGGCTGAAAGGTTGCCCATTGGAAATCTGTTAGAGAAGGTGGAACAACTGGTTTAGGTGGTTGGAGTCTCCCAGACCGATAAGCACGTACAGCGCCGAGTAAGAGGGCATTTACACCTGAAAGAGTGAGTTTGTTTCGATCAGTAAATCGTTGGACCTCCCAATCGATAGAAAGACTATGTGCAAGACGTTCGCCTAACACCGCGTTTGTTCGGACGACATCCACATCCAAACCGAGTGAGTCCCGAAGAGCGATTAACGCACGCTTCTCTCCGCGAGTAGCTCCAGAGCGCCCAGTGAGTCCGAAAATGCGGGCGATGGCCTCTTGGAGGCTGGAAGCAGGAACGAAATAGTCGTCCGGTGCTCCCAGTTGATGGGCATCTGTCGCTTCCACTCGCCGTCACCCCCGGGTTCGCTGACATGCAACTCCGCTCCCAAGCTAGCGCATCAGGAAAGGGCAGGATGGCCAAAGCTCCCTCACGACACCTTGATGTTCTCGTGTCAGGGCCATCAGCACCCAATCTGGCTTGTCTCTGACACGCTTGGCGCATGAACTCTTCTTGGCCCGAGTGGGATGCCTATGCCGATACGCATGTGGACGTCTCGCTTCCGGATGGCGCTCAAGCGGTCTTGCGCCGTACGGACGGAGGCGAGAGCGACTCCGCTGCTTGGCCCTACAGCCCTAACACTGTTGCTTGGATCCTTACCGCGTGCAATCCGCGCAGTGTGTTGCTTGACGAACAGGTGAATGCAGAGCGGCATGATCTGCTGCGCGACCAACTTGTTGAAGCGGGATGCGTGCCGTACGACACCGTTGGGCGCGATGCGACTAGTGACTGGGTCGAACCTGGGTTCCTTGTTGTTGGTGAGGTGGGCGAACTCATCCTGAATCTCGCACACGAGTGGGATCAGAACGCAGTGTTCCGCTGGACTCCCGACGCGCTCGCAATTGTCGGCGTGCTCCAGCCCGGCGAACACACAATGCCGTGGGTGTTGGAGCTGCCCCACGCCTGATGTGTCACTTCGCGGGGTGCGTTTTAGGGGTAAATGCGTGTAATTGCGATGATGTGGGAAAGCACATATTCCTGTGACCAGGAGGCGGAAATGTCCGTGAAATTTCGTGACTACTTTGACGAGGGCAAGTCCAGTCTTGGGGCTGACGGGCGCGAGGCCCTGCGCGCTATTGAGTCCGCCTACTTCTTTGCTGGCGCAGTCATGGCACTGCGTAGCGAACGTGGCTTGACTCAACGCGAACTCGCCGCGCGTGCTGGAGTCCAGCAGGCCGATATCAGTCGTATCGAGCGCGGCAGCCTTGCGCCGAGTACCCCGACGTTGATGCGGATTCTGGCGGCGCTCGGTGCCAGAGTTGTCATCGAACTCGTTCCAGATGCAGAGCTTGATCCCTCGGGGCAGCCAGTTGCACCACTGGTGGTGGACCGTCGCGCAGGTTGATGGTTGCTTGATTCGCTCGTGGGCCGGAATAGTCCGCAGGGGACGTAAAGGCCGAAGGACTAAATCCCGCCAGGGATTTACGTCCGGCAGGCCCAAGTCCCCGAAGGAGCTATTCCGGCACGACGGCTTCGGGTGTGGCCCGCGGAAAATTGTTCAAAAAACTTGTGCACAAGTACTTGACTGTCGTACGCCTGTGCTATTAATATCTCCTATACGTACTGAGGTTCTCGATTGGCCGCAGCTGTTGGGCTGGGCAGCAAGAGTCGAAAAGCACCGGGCCTTTGGGTTCCGGGTGAGTGGAGTCGGGACCGCGCGAGGTTGACCTTGCGGGTGCGCCGGCGAGCCAGGGTGATCAGGTCGGTTGCGACCTGGCCGGCCCGGGCGGGGGACTTCCCCGCACCGAGCCGGTGAATCAAGGCGCTGTCCTTGGTTCGTTCCGTCTGCCCACGCAGGAGTCCCGCTCATGACGCTCACCGATGTTCGCTCCCCTCTTGGGGTCGCGCGTACGTCGTTGCGTGCTGCGGTCGATCAGTTCGATGCGAGTGTGTCCAGTGATGGGTTCGGTTGGGCTGCTGACGCTGAGGTCGCTGAGACGTTGGTGGAGCTCGTGGAGTTGCGTCGCCGTCTTGATGCGATCAGTGGCGAGGTTGCAGCCCGTGTGAGTGGTGGCAATGCGTTCGCGGAGTTGGGGTTCCGCACCGCATCCGCATGGTTGCGATCGCGGACCAATGAGTCCATTGGTGGTGTGAAGCGCAACTTCGAAGCCGGTGACTGGCTTGGAGCTGTCCCGGTGATGGGTGCCGCTTGGCGTGAGGGCTCGGTGTCGCGTGCCCATGTGGCCGCGCTGGTTGAGGCGCATTCGCGCTTCCCGCGCTGCTCTTCGGGGTTGACGCAGATTGAGGCTGAGTTGACGGGGGTCGCGTGCGATCTTGATCCACGCACGTTCGAGCGCATCCTGATGACCAAACTTCACGAGATCGACCCTGATGCGATGGACGATGCGGAGGCTAAGCGCCGTCGGCGCGAAGTCGGACTTCACGTGTCAACCACGATCGACGGATTCGTCGCAGTCAACGGTCTACTCACACCCGAAGTGGGCCAACAACTCATTAGTGCTCTGGCTTCGGCTAGTGATGCGTTACGCCGGCGTGCAGCCGAAGACACAACACCGCCCACAGGCGCGGGCAACGCGAATGCGAACAGTGCAGATTCGTCTCACGCTGCCGATGGCGCCGAGGTGCCCTATGTGTGCACGCAGAACGGTTGCCCTGGCGTGAGCGGAGATGCGTGGGCTAGATGCGACCGCTGCCACGCGATTGCTCGCGGCGAATCACCCCACGTGCCACCGCAGGTTGATCAGCCCATCAGCAAGCGCAATCTTGATGCATTGGCATACATTCTCGACGCTGCTGCAGCTGCCACGGGCGACTTCAAACTCCCCGACGTGGGCGGTGTGCGCCCCGTGGTTCAGGTGACGATCGACTCCGAGAGCCTCATTGCGCACGGCGCATCGGCTCCGGGTTGGATCAGCAGCCTCACCGGCACCCGCGTGACACCCGTCTCTGCGACTTCCGTGCGGCGCCTCGCGTGTGATGCGGTCCGGCAGATCCTCATCCTTGACCCCCGCGGTCACCTCGACGCGATCTCCGCACCCGAACGTGTGATCCCGCTACCGATGCGCAAAGCGATCACGATCCGAGACCACGGCCAATGCAGATTCCCCGGGTGCAGACACGCAATCCGCGAAGTCCATCACATTAAGTATTGGCAAAACGGCGGAAAGACCACCACCGACAACCTCGTCGGCCTGTGTTCCCACCATCACCATCTTGTTCACGACAAGGGGTGGACTCTGTCCGGAGACCCCAACTACCGACTCACCTTCACCGACCCACTAAAACGCGAGTGGCACTCCGACCCACCACCACGACAATGAACCAATCACCACCATCACCCTGTCCGACCCGTCGGCGTACTCTTGCTGCACACGGCAGCGCAACGGAAGGTGGTCACGCATGCAGTTCGATGTAGTGCCAGTGACCATCGACATTCCGGAGTCCGAGCTAGTCGACCTCAAGGATCGTCTAGCGCGCACCCGCTGGCCGCGGCAGATCGAGGGCGCGGGCTGGGACTACGGCACCAACATCGACTACCTTCGCGATTTCTGCGACTACTGGCGCAATGACTACGACTGGCGTGCGACAGAAGCGACGCTCAACTCCTATCCGCAGTACCGCGTCAACATCGACGGCGTCGACATCCACTTCTGGCACATCCGCGGTACGGGCGCTAACCCGAGCCCACTGCTTCTACTGCATGGCTGGCCCGGCTCGATCTGGGAGTTCAGGTATTGCATCGATGGGCTCGCTGACTTCGATCTCGTCATCCCGTGCTTGCCCGGCTTTGGCTTTAGTTCGATGCCCACCGAGCGCGGCTGGGGAGTGACACGCATGGCGCACGCTCTCAACACACTTATGGTGGGTCTGGGCCACGACCGTTACGTCGCGCAGGGCGGTGACTGGGGTGGCATCCTCTGCGCCCACCTCGGTGCGGACTACCCCGAACACGTGATGGGCATTCACGTCAATCGCACGTGGGTGGAGATCACCGAGCCGATCCGCAGTCAGGTTGCGGAGTGGGTGAAGTGGGATTCGGATTTCCGCAAGCGTGAAGCTGCCTACTCCCTGCTGCAGAAGACCAAACCCGATTCGCTCACGGTGGCGCAAAACGATTCACCTGCCGGACTAGCGGCATGGATCCTGGAGAAATTCCATACGTGGGGTGACACTCACGGCG
>WLOK01000091.1 GCA_009699315.1 Actinomycetota bacterium | reverse complement strand
CTTGCGGCCTTCAATCGCATCTCCGACTCGTCGTGGACCGATGCCGTGGTGATGTCGACCTACTGCGCCGCTCAGCTGATCATTGCGATCAGCATCGCTCGATGGGTCCGAACAGCAGACGAAGTACGTCGCGGCTGACTAGTCTTCGGGGGTGAGTACCCCTTCTGTGCACAAGCCTGTCCGCGTTAAGTCCACCTGGATCACCTATCTCCTCATGGGTGCCTATGGCATGTGGGTCTACACCTTTGGTGCCACGCAGGTGTTGTTGCGAGAGGAGCAAGGCACGTCGCGAACCATCGCGGCCCTGCATGGAAGTGCGTGGGCGCTTGGTCTTGTGATCATGTCTTTCTTCAACGCGCGCATCACTGCGGCGCTCGGACGTGGCAAGACCATGAGGCTTGGCGCCTTGATCATGATTCTCGGTGCACTGCTTTACACGAGTGGATTGCCCACCGCCGTCACACTTTTCGCGACGGTCGTCGTAGCAATCGGTGGTGCGCTTGTGATCGCAGGTGTGAGCGCATTTCTCTCCATGCAACAGGGGCTGGCGGCTCCGGCGGCCCTGTCTGAGGCCGCTGGAATGGGCGCATTCCTCGGACTCATTGGCGCCTTCACTGTTGGGCTATTTGTGATACTGACTCTGGGCTGGCGTCCTGCGGTCTGGGTGCTGGTTGTCTACCTAGTGATCCTCGAACTGATACGCGGGCGCAACGTGGCCGCCTACAACATCGGCGAAATCGCGCATCAGGCCGGACGTGTGCGTGATCTCCCGCCCATCTTTTGGTGGACAGCCTTCACCATGCTGCCGGCTGCCGGTGTGGAGTACTGCGTTGCGCTGTGGAGTGCGGATCTCCTGCAAGATCGCGGCCACCTGGGTTCTGGGGCGGCCGCCGCTGCGCTCGCCTGCTTCGGCGTCGGTTTGACGCTCGGACGTTTCCTAGGCGGCCGTGTTGCTGAGCGAATGGATCCAGAGCGTCTCCTCGCAGGCGCCTTTGCCTTCTCCTGCGTGGGCCTGCTCATCCTTTGGACCACATCGAATCCGGTGTTGATGATGATCCTGCTGGTCCTCATTGGTCTCGGTGTAGCATTGCAATGGCCCTTGGCGATTGGTCGCAGCATCCGGTGTGCCCCTGAGTTGTCCGATCGTGCCTCTGGCACCGCCATCGTGGCCGCGGGATTTTCCGTCATGGTGGCTCCGTTTGCCCTTGGCGCGATGGCTGATGCGTGGGGCTTACGTACTGCCTTTCTCGTGGTCCCGGTTCTCGCGGCCCTCGGTGTCGCGCTCGTACTCTTCCGGCCAGTACCTGTCCTCATTGAGGGTCAGCCCACCGCCTCATAAGTCCCATCCGGCCCAGCCGTAACCGAACCGTGACTGCCACCAGGTGGTTGAAAGTGGAGGGAAGTGGGGTAGAGTGGTCCGATCGGGTGCCTAAAGGGGGCGCTGGGGCGTAATGGGAGGTGGCTGCCATGTTCTTGGGTACCCATACCCCGCGCCTAGACGAGAAGGGGCGCCTTGTCCTTCCGGCCAAGTTCCGTGAGGAGCTCAGCGGGGGAGTAGTCCTCACTAAGGGCCAAGATCGCTCGGTTGTGGTGTGGCCGCAGGCGGAGTTTGTCCTATATGCCGATCGTCTCTCTGACTCCTCCCGATCCGATGCCAAGGCCCGTGCCTATCTGCGGGTGCTGTTCTCCAGCGCATTTGACGAGATTCCAGACCGACAAGGGCGAGTCACCGTGCCCCCGGCACTGCGTGACTACGCGGGCCTCGACCGCGAAGTAGTGGTCGTCGGCAACGGCGCGACCTGCGAGATCTGGGCCACGGAAGCGTGGAACACCTACCTCAGCCAGCAAGAAGTCGCCTATTCGGATCTGTCCGAGGAGGTGGTGCCGGGACTCATCTGACCTGTCCGACGAGGTCTCCTCCCGCCCTGACCACTTGGCGCCACTTCCCCGGCGCCCAGCGACAAGCGGGCGGGGGCCTGGCCGGACAGCAGACCCAGCACCACATCGCCAGAAAAAAAGAGGAGAACCGCAGAGGATGACCGTCATCGACAGCCCCGCAACTGGGCTGGCCGACTCCAAGCCACCAAAAGTGGCCCGAGTACGCCATGCGGCAATCGCGGCATCGGCGGGTATTGCCACGGGGTTGCTCGTGGGACTCGCTGTCGCCTTAGCGGGCCGGTGGACGTAAGAGTCATGACTATCGCGCCGCATCACGAGCCGGTCATGCGTGACCGCGTACTCACTTTGCTGGCCCCAGCTCTCGCAGACCAGGCAATCCTGATTGATGCGACCGTAGGCCTCGGTGGTCACACCGAAGCTGCTTTGGAACGCTTCCCGCAGTTGCACGTCATCGGACTCGACCGGGACCCACACGCGCTGGCGCATACTCAGGCTCGACTCGAGACGTATGCGGATCGGATCACGCTGGTTCATGCTGTCTACGACGAGATCCCCGAGGTGCTTGAGAGTCTCGGTATCCGTGAGGTACAAGGCATTCTCTTTGATCTGGGTGTCTCCTCGATGCAACTCGATATGGCAGAACGTGGCTTCGCTTACTCCGTGGATGCACCGCTCGATATGCGGATGGACCCGACCACTGGAATCACGGCGGCAGAGATTCTCAACACGTATCCGGCGCAAGATCTGGCTCGCATTCTGCGCGACTATGGCGAGGAGCGTTTCGCAAAGCGCATCGCAGATCATGTTGCGCGTGCGCGGGTGCAGGAGCCATTCGATACCAGTGCACGCTTAGTGGATCTCATCCGAAACGCAATCCCGGCACCGGCTCGTCGCACGGGCGGCAATCCGGCTAAGCGGACCTTCCAAGCACTGCGCATTGAGGTTAATGGCGAACTTGATGCCTTGCGTGCTGCGATCCCGGCGGCGCTCGAGAGTCTGTGCGTGGGTGGCCGAATTCTGGTCATGTCCTACCAGTCCCTTGAAGACCGCATCGTCAAATCTGCACTCAATGTGGGTACACGGATTGATGTTCCGCATGGATTGCCAATTATTCCAGTCGACAAGCAGCCGTGGCTTTCGCTGATGACACGTGGTGCTGAGAAGGCTGATGACACGGAGATTGAGGCAAACTCCCGTGCTGCTTCCGTTCGTGTGCGGTGTG
Organism: Actinomycetota bacterium; assembly: GCA_009699315.1. Taxonomy (GTDB): domain Bacteria; phylum Actinomycetota; class Actinomycetes; order S36-B12; family S36-B12; genus CAINMH01. The sequence continues at coordinate 4,009 of WLOK01000091.1, read as the reverse complement.
CTGAACTGCTGCGGCACCCCAAGGTGGCCGCATGAGTGCGATTAGCCCACCGATTGCTCGCCGCTCAAGTCGCACTCCCACCCGTACTCCGACACGACGAAGTGTTCGCACCGCACAGGCTTCTGTTGAGACCCCGAAGGTTGTTCCGCGCAAGCGAGTCACCCCGGTACGGGCGGGTGTTTTCGGAGTTTTTGTGGGTGTGATCCTCCTTCTTGGGCTCATCGCGCTGTTGGTGATCAATACCTCGCTAGCGCAAGGGGCTTTCCGCGTCAGTGAGCTGACAAAGCAGGCGACCGAGCTCACGCAGCAGCGGCAGGCGTTGGAGAAGCAGCTTGCCGAACAACAGATGCCGGCAGTTCTTGAGCAGCGCGCCCGCGCAATGGGCATGATCCCGCACAGTGTCCCGGTCTTCCTCAGACTTTCTGATGGCGCAATTCTCGGCAAGGCGATTCCGCAGGCAGCGCAAGCGCAGCCCGTGACCGATCCGAACTCCATGACACCGATGGGGCAGTCGACGTCTGGTCAGTGGACTCCCTGGATCGAACCGGGGGTTGCGCCATGAGCAACCCCACCGGATTACGTCCCCGCGGTGATCGCGCGCCCCGTCGCGAGTACGACCGGTATCGAGAAGAAGACTATGACGATTACGTAGATCGAGATCCCCGTGATCGCCATCCGCGGGGGACTCCACCCACACGTCGCCCGCCGCGTCGCCCCACCACGCTCGTCCTCGCCAGTCATCGGCGTCGGGCGGGCGTGATGCTCGTTGTGACCCTCATCGCAATTACGATTTTTGTCGGTCGTCTAGTGGATCTGCAGATCATTCGCGGAGGAACTCTCGCCGCGGAAGCCATGGATCAACGCCTCCGCACAGTCGAACTCGTCGCACATCGTGGTTCGATTACCGACATCAACGGCGTGCCTTTGGCCGTATCCATGGACAGCGTCAATGTCACCGTGGATCAGACATTGGTCACCGATCCGGCAACAACGGCAGCGGCACTTGCACCCGAACTGGGCTTACCGGTCACGGACCTTCAGGTGATCCTGACTGGTGATCGACGATTCGCCTACGTTGCGAAGAACATCACGCCAGATTTATGGCGACGCATTGATGCCTTGTCACTTCCGGGCATCTACCCGGAGCAGACGACTACGCGTTCGTATCCCGTCGGTGGCGTGACCGGCAATGTTTTAGGATTCGTGGGATCTGATGGCGTAGGAATTGAGGGTCTCGAATATTCCCTCAACGACGTGCTTGCCGGCGTAAATGGCACCTCGACATTCGAACGCGGTGCGGCCGGGCCAGCCATCCCCAATGGCGCAGGCAGCACGACCGATGCTGTAGCAGGTGCGACCGTACGCCTCACTATCGATCGTGACATCCAGTACGTCGCCCAGCGCGTCATCGCTGACGCTGTTGCTGCATCGGGCGCGGAGAGTGGCACTGTTGTGGTGCTCGATCCGCGAACCGGTCAGATTCTTGCGCTCGCCACTGTGCCGACGGTCGACTCCAATAATCCGGGAGATACCGCGGCAGAGAACCGTGGCGACCGTGCGGTGAATTCTGCGTACGAACCAGGATCGACGGCGAAAATCATGACGATGGCCGCCTTGCTCAACGAAGGTGTGGTGGCGCCGACCGACAGGTTCGAGATTCCGCCGACGTTGACCATCCAAGGAAAAGAATTCCATGACAACGAGGAGCACGGCACTTTGAACATGAGCGTGACGGAAATTCTCGCTCAGTCGAGCAATATTGGCACGATTCTCGCAGCGCAGAAACTCCCGAGTGAAGCAACTCTGTACGACTATCAGCGCAAGTTCGGAGTCGGTGAGTCTACGAACTCAGGCCTGCCTGGTGAGAGCGCGGGACTCCTGCCTGCCCCCGAAGACTGGTCTGGCACCACATTCCCCACTCTCGCGTTCGGACAGGGCCTGTCGTTGACTCCGCTCCAGAGCGCGGTCACGTTTGCGACTATCGCTAACGGAGGAGTGCGTGTCCAGCCCTCAATCGTGGCGGACTACACCCAAGCTGACGGCACCGTCGTGTTGCCGAACGCTCCACAGCGCACTGAAGTTGTCAGCGAGCAGACCGCCACCACATTGACCCAAATGATGAAAGAAGTCGTGTCAGATCGCGGTACCGCACCTCTCGCCGAGATCCCCGGCTATCAGGTGGCAGGCAAGACAGGTACTGCACAGTTCGTGGATCCTACCTGTGGTTGTTACAACGGAATCATGTCTGCATTTGATGGTTTCGCGCCTGCAGACAACCCGGCGTTGGTGGTTGGTGTTTCCATAGTGCGCCCGAAATACTCGATCTACGGCATCTCGTCGTCGGTATTCCGACAGGTAATGTCCTACGCGCTTCAGGTGCGACAGATTCCCCCCACTTCGGTCGAATCTCAAGGCGTTAAGTCGAAAACCAAGGTGCTCACGACCAGGTGGTATGACGCTGTTCCTGTGGTCTCATCTACCTCGACCACCACCGGTCGGTAGCTGTGGTTGTGCCACGTCCCTCGGTGTCGCGCCCCCTCTCTGGCGCGATCGCGGCTTTGTCGGCTCATGGAGCATCAGCCACCGCCAACGTTGAACTCACAGGCAACGTCACCGGCATAACTCTTGATTCACGGGCCGTGCAGCCGGGGGACATCTTTGCGGCACTTCCGGGTGCGTTGACGCATGGAGCCTCGCACTCTGCGCAAGCGGCATCGCGAGGTGCGGTGGCCGTGTTTACCGATCCTGCCGGGCGCTCGGATGCAGAGGCAACGGGCCTGGCGGTCATCGTGGTCGACAACCCGAGACTGCACCTTGGCGCTCTATCTGCATGGACGTACGGAAACCCCGCCGCGGAATTGAAGATTATTGGAATTACCGGAACGAACGGCAAGACCACGATTACGTATTTGTTGGAGGCGGCATTCCGTCGACTTGGTGTTCTGACTGGTGTCATTGGCACCACGGGCACTCACATCGGCGATGAGCGCATTGAATCTGTACGAACCACTCCCGAATCACCTGACCTACACGCGATTCTGGCGTTGATGGTCGAACGTGGCGTGCAGGTAGTCGCTATGGAGATCTCGAGTCACTCGCTCGTTCTTGGCCGGGTAGATGGACTACGAGTTGACGTTGCGTGCTTCACACACCTGACCTGGGACCACATCGACTTCCACCATGACATGGAGTCGTATTACCGGGCGAAGGCATCTCTTTTTACGCCGGATCGCGCGACAAGTGCCGTTATCGGGACGGACGACTCATGGGGCACGCGATTGGCGCATGAGTGCGTGGTTCCTTTCGTCACGGTCGCCCGCCAGCATGCTGACTGGACTGTGGCCTCAGCAGACGCGGGATCCGCTGGGCAGCAGCGTGTGACCGTGAATGGGCCGAGCGGCGCCCTGGAGTTCGATCTTGGTCTACCCGGAGAGTTCAACGTGCTCAATGCATTGGGGGCTGCCGCGTGCGTTGAGCGTCTGGGCTATGACGTGGCAACCGCAGTGCAAGCATTCGGTGACGTGCATGTGCCAGGGCGGATGGAACGAGTAGATCGTGGCCAACCGTTCCTTGCTCTGGTGGATTACGCGCACAGCCCCGATGCGATCCGTCGAGTCCTAGAGTCCGTGCAATCGACCGTATCGGGACGGATCATCGTGGTTGTGGGCTGTGGTGGCGATCGCGATCGAGAGAAGCGGCCGGGTATGGGTGCTGCGGCCGTGAAGGGCGCGGATGTAGTCATCGTGACCGATGACAATCCGCGAAGTGAGGATCCGGACGCCATTAGAGAAGCGCTCCTTGCGGGCATCGCTTTGGCGGGTTCGGTCCGCGCAAGTGACATTCGCGAAATCGCTGATCGCGCACTCGCGATCACGACAGCCGTCGAACTTGCCGAACCACACGATGTGGTGCTCGTTCTCGGAAAGGGTCATGAGCAGGGCCAGGAGATCGCCGGAGTGATCCACGATTTCGACGATCGCGTGGTCCTTGCTGTGGCACTGGAGGGACG
>WLOK01000090.1 GCA_009699315.1 Actinomycetota bacterium | reverse complement strand
GTGTGGCCCTCTGGGCTACTCCTGCCCCACCGCAGGAGGGGCTCCTCAAGGTGCGGATCTACCGAACGTGAGATCGCAGCAAGTAATCCATTAACGCATTACTTGCAAACAATCTGCAACAACTAAGAGTGTGCGCTCCATGACGGAAAAACCCTTACCCGATTTGATCTTTCGGCGTATCGCCTGAGAGGCTTAGGCCAGTCGCGTGAGAAGCGCGCGAAAGATTCCGTACACCTATGAAGGAGCACTACGTGTCGATCCGCTTGGGCGATGTGGCCCCCAACTTCACTGCAGAGACCACAGAAGGCGCCATCACTTTCCATGATTGGAAGCAGGGCGCATGGGCAGTGTTCTTCAGTCACCCCGCTGATTTCACCCCGGTCTGCACCACCGAGCTCGGGCGCACAGCTGCACTGCAGTCAGAGTTCGCCAAGCGCAACGTCAAGACGATTGCGGTCTCTGTTGATCCCGTCGAGTCGCATCGAGGCTGGGCCGGTGACATTGGTGACGTAGGTGGCACTGACCTCAACTTCCCGATCATCGCCGACGAGTCACGCGCAGTGTCCGAGGCGTACGACATGATTCACCCAGGCGAGGGCGACACCTCGACCGTGCGTTCCGTATTCATCATCGACCCCAACAACAAGGTGCGTCTCACACTCACCTACCCGAAGTCGGTCGGCCGCAATTTCAATGAGATCCTCCGCGTGATCGACGCGCTGCAGGTCACCGACAGCGCACCAGTTTCGACGCCAGTCGACTGGCAGCCGGGCGACCGCGTCATCGTGTCCCCCGCGATGTCAACCGACGACGCCCGCGCGCGTTTCGGTGAAGTAGAAGAAGTCAAGCCCTACCTGCGTTGGACTCCGCAGCCCAAGGCATAACCGCACAACGCAAGAGGACCCCGGGACAGTTGCTCCGGGGTTCTCTTGCGTTAGCGGATGAACTGCTTGACGAAGTCGCGGCCGAGGCCGACGTTCTCGAAGTGATCGGCTGCCTGCTCGATCCGATTGAAGACATCGCCATACTTGATCGGCTTGCCGTCCTCGTCGAGTTCGACGAGCGTGCCGTGAATCATGAACAGGGTGTAGGACTCCTCCGCGGTGCCCATGAGTGTGTGTACGTCGCCAGGCGGTTCGAAGATATAGGTGCCCTCGGTGGCTACCCAATCGCGTTCGGCGTAGTACCACGAGCCCTTGAGGACCATGCCGTGCACGGGCGAGGGATGCGCGTGACGGCTGATAAAGCCTTCTTTGCGGATGCGGGTGATGTTGACCCACATACCTTGCGAGGTGTCGAAGATCAGTGGGCGCAACCACGCGCCCTCTTGCGATGCAGGGACCCACAGTCGCTCGTCGGAGGTTATCGCCTCGGCGTAGAGCTCGTCCTTCTGCCAGACACTGGGTTCAAATACGGAGCGCTTGGTGAGCATGGTTGTCCTCCTCGGGAACTTGGCTTAATCATGGCGGCTCGCGGTGCCAGTGGGAAGACTTGGACTAGTGTCGAAAGCAACACATGAGGGGTTCGTATGGGACTAGAACTCAACGGCAAGGTCATCCTCGTCACCGGAGCGGGTGCCGGGATCGGTGCCGCATGCGCATTGATGGCCTCGGCCCGCGGAGCAGCGGTGGCTGTCGCCGACATCTCCGGTGCAGCCGCTGCCTCGGTGGTCGCCCAGATCGAAGAGTCCGGTGCCGATGCGTTGGCACTGACCTTGGATGTCGCTGATCTGCATGCCGTTGATCACGCCATGACGACAATCGTCGAGCGATACGGCCGCCTCGATGGCGCCGTCAACAACGCCGGCATTGCATCCCCATCGGCCCCGGTCGGTCACACGGCGACAGAAGCCTGGCGCAGCGTCATGGCCGTCAATCTCGATGGCGTGTTCTACTGCACGCGAGCCGAGATCGCCGCGATGGCCCCAGGTGGCTCGATCGTGAATATGGCCTCGATCATGGGGCTCGTAGGCAAGAACGGCTCAGCGCCGTACGTCGCTGCCAAGCACGGCGTCATAGGTCTTACCAAGTCCGCAGCTCTCGATCACGCGGACGACGGGATCCGAGTAAATGCAGTGGCACCGGGCTACATCGACACTCCCCTGCTCGAGAGCCGTCGCACGCCAGAGTCTTACGCCGTGACGGCCGCATTGCATCCACTCGGCCGCCTAGGCACACCTGAGGAGGTCGCAGAACTCGTCTGCTGGCTGCTCAGTGACGCCGCGTCGTTCTGCACCGGGAGCGTGTTCACTGTCGACGGTGGCTATGTCGCGCGTTGACCTGATTAAGGAGCTGCTCGATAGTTACGCCGTGCGCCTTGGACACGAGCTCATCGCGAGAACTGGTGATCATGTTGAGGATGCCCGCCTACTTGATGCACTTGAGGCAGTCGTGCTCGCACACGATGGGGCTGCCGACCCCGTGTTCACATACGCAAACGAGGCAGCCGCTGCGCTGTGGAAGACCACTGTCAATCAGCTGGTCGGAATGCCGTCGAGGTTGAGTGCAGCGCCCGAACACCGTGATGCCCGTGCCTCAGCGTTGGGTGCGGCACTGGCCACCGGCGTGGTCCTTGACTACAGCGGCGAACGTCAGGCGCTCGACGGGTCTCGGTTCGTGATTCACAACGCGACCCTGTGGACCTTCGTAAACGGCCCCGGCCAAGCAGCAACTTTCATTGACTGGTCGCCCGCTGCGGTTTAGGTGCGTACGCGGATCAGCCGCCGGGAGCAGACCTTGATCAGCCGCCAGGACAAAAGCGGCGAAACTCCCCACCCATGCGTCCACCCGTCACACACGCTAAGTCGTTGCCCGGTTGTGGCACTCGAATTTCCCACGTTGCCCTGTTGTGACAACTTTCAAGGCCCAAAAAGTTGCCACAACCGGGCAACTAGCTTCGTTGGGTTGCCACAACCGGGCAACGAGAGTCTGAAGGCCGCGTACAGGCTCAGTTGCTGACAACGGACACGGGCCTGTTGCTCGGAACGAACACGTGTCAGCCACCAGGAACGAACACGGGTCAGTTGCTCGGGACGACACGGGTGTGTCGCCGGGGGCAGACCTTGATCAGCCGCCGGGAGCGAAGAGTCGAAGGAAGAAGCCCTTTCTGCCTTGAATCACACCGCCCTGCATTAAGCCACGGTTGGCTTCAGCCGCGTTTTCCGAGCCAATCCACTGGCGAACTCGCGCGCCCTCCGTACGGATAGCGGCGGCGCAGCCCCAACTGAAAACACATGCGCCAGTGACTGCCTTGTTCTTCGTCGAAAACCCGGCATCCGCTGCCTGCAGCCTTCTTGATTTATTGCCCACAAACCATTTCAGGTCCTTAAGTGCCTTGATCGACGACCAGCCGCCCACTACACCGAAGAACGCCGTGGCACCCACACCGATCCATTGCGCGACCGAAGGCTTCTCGTCCTGCTGAGCGATAGCTATGCCTTGTACGACTGCCGACCCAATCGCCGCAAGCGCCCCAATCGCCATGCCCGCAGGACCAAAGAATCCAGCGAGCATTCCAGCAATACCCATCCACAAGCTCACCGTGTTGAGAGTTTCGCTCTCACCGCTGAGATCCCGGCGGTTGATTGGATCACCAGATGTATAGGAATACAGATTCATTCCAGAGTTGAAGTCGGGGTCCTTCGCGAGGAACTCACCCAACGCGGGGAGGTAGGGCCGCACACCCATCAACGTGATGCTCGAGCCACCCGCAAGTGTGTCCATGCCCGAAGAGTTCTGCCAGCCATAGTGCGGGGTCGCCGTGGTGAAGGTCGGCGCAACCAATGCCTCGCCGTAAGGACCGAAACGCGGAGCCGGCCCGACCGCGGGCACAAGATCACTTGCGGCCCCCGCGCTCAGTGACGCTAACGGCACAGTGAGGAGCGATGCACCCTCCACATCGGACAGTGTCATCACCGCCTTGGCGCCGGCGGGGATGGCCACCTGAGCACCGCCCGGCAGATCGAAGAATGCGGACGCAACCGAAGTCGCGACGTTGCCGCTCATTGCGTAGGTCATGGTCGGCGATGGCGCAGCACTTGCGAGCGGATCACTCGAGCCATCCGACTTTGCTGCAGGATCAGCTGCCGGGCCGCTGTACCCATAGGCAATATGACTCGAAGTGGTGGCAGTCGTCACGGTCTTATCGCGGAGTAATCCTGCAAAAGTGTTGAGGCTCGTGACTGTGTCACCGTCGGTGAGAGTCGCCAATTGCGTCCCGGCACCCCACGTCATAGACACGTCCGTGCCCGCGGAATCAATTCGCGTCACGCGGCCTTGACGATCATGCGTGAGCGTTGCCGTGCCGCTGCCGCCGGTGATCAACGGATCAGTGGTTGATGTCGTCTGCCCGGTGGCGTCGTGGCACGTGGTGTAGTCCACGCCATCGCGAGAGCCGCCCACGCGAAGCGAATCTGCCCCTGCTCCCGTGTAGCCCGCCGCGCACACACTTGCCTGCGCGCCATAGCCATAGGTGAAGTTGGTACTTGCCGGCACCCCCGGCTGAGTTGACGCAATCACCGTGGAGACCAGACGACCCGCCTCGTCATAGCCGTACTGACGCGACTCCCTCCACGACGACGAGCCGGTTGTGGACAGGATCGTGGATCTCATCGAACGGCCAGTGCCTTTGAAGTCAACCGCATTGACGACTCCACCACCCGGATGAACGATCGTCTGCTTGTCTGGGCGACCGTTGCCAAAGTATTCGTAGGAGACTGACACTCCGTCGGCGTATTCGACGCTTTGCACGCGCCCGATATTGGCGTCGTAGTTCACCTTGGCCACCCGCACCCCGTTGAGAGTGACTGTGCTTAGCCAATCCTGCGCATCTGTGTAGGTGAACCCGAAGCGCATCACTCGGCCGGCGGCGCTGACCGTCGAAGGGGCAGTGATCACCACCACCTTGGGTTTGCCTTCATCGGTGTACGTCGTAGTGGTGATGGTGCCCAGTCCGTCGGTGTAACGCACTACGCGCCCAGCCATGTCGACCTCAGTGGTTGACGTGTACGTCGCACCCGGGGTCACGGGCGATGCCGGACCATGAGTCACCTTCGTCGACGTGATCCACGGCTTGCCATCCACATCTAGGTCGGTCACCGTCGCCTCGATGAGTGCACCTGCAGTGTTCAGGATGCGCGTCGAAACAAGTTGCCCAGCCTCGTCGTATCCGATGCAGGTGGTCTGCGCGCTTCCCGCAACACCATTTGTCACCTTGGCAATGATTTGGCCACGAGCGTTGAAGATGCGTTGCTCGCTCGTGCCGTCTTGACGAGTCACCGACTTTGTCGCACCGTACTGAGGAGCCGCCGCACCGCCGCCACATACTTCTGGAGCAGCCACTGCGCCGTCGTTTGCGTAGTAACTGAACGTAGTCGCCTTGCCACCAGGTGTCGTACGCGTGAGCGGTCGTCCCCATTGACTATTCGCTGGGTCGATGTCTTCAACCGTCTGCTCCATCGTCAACCCACCAGGGCTGGTCGTGGACGACACCACCTCGTCCCACGGCTTGGAGAACTCCTTGACCGTCTGCGGATTGCGCTCAGAGCCCGGATAGGTGTCATTGAGGGCCTGCGCCGTTGCCACACCGAAGAGCGGCTCGACATGTGCAGCCGGGATCAGCGCCGGTTCGTCGCCGAGCGGTGCTGCGAGTACGCGGAAACCACCGCGAGCGCTTGCCTTGTTGACCTGAACCACCACACTCTTGGCACCCGCCGCGAGACCGGTGATCTCACATCGACCCGAATTGTCAGCCACACATAATTCGCCATCGATAAGCACGCTGACCTGTGCACCATTTGAGTCCACGCGCAACGCCCAGTCACGAGCCGAAGAGGTAGGCGTCCACTTGGCCGTGGCACGACCTGACCACTGGCCTTGGGCACCATCTGGCGCCGAAGTCCAACTAAATCCAAGACCAGACCGATCACTCTTGCCCCACCATGCACCTGACGCGTCACCGGCGTAGTCCGCGCGGGTGAAGACACGAGCATTCATGCCCGTCCATGCCACAGTGCGTGACCCATCGACTGTGGAGTCGTAGTTGGCGTCAAGTACGAGTCCCTTTGCAGCATCTCCAGCGAAAGGTCCGGCCTGTCCGGTTTGTAAGCCAGCTTCGTCGTAGGCGTAGGTCGTGATCCGCTTCTCCGGATCGACAATGCGCTGGGGGCGACCAAACTTATCGGTCACGACCGTGACCTTGTTGCCAGCGCGATCCGTGCCGCCTGTGACAACCTGTGCACCAGCGTCGAATTCAACAGTCTTGGACCATGCGTCAATGCCCACTGATGAATCCACCTTGGCGATCACCTTGGCGCCCACAATCGCGGCATTCTCGGAGATCTGCGGGAAGGTAAGTCGCTGTACTAGGCGATCAGCGCCCGCAGATGGGGCTGCTTCACGCAACACAGCCGCACGGCCGCGGTCGTCGTATTCCAACGCAGCGATGAGATTGACCAGAGTCGGGCTCACGAGCGCACTCTTACTGACCAGCGCTGACCGAGTGGCCACGAGATGCCCCGCGGAATCCCAGCCCAAAGTCATTGCCTGATTGCCCGCGTCCTTAAGCAGGGCGATCTGCACTCCTCCAGTGACACCATCGACGTAGCCGATGTCAGTCGCCATGCCGTTGCCGTAGGTGATGCGGCACAACATGCCCTCTGGCGCTGCCACAAATCCACTTGCGGTCCACGCGTCGGACACACAGTCGCCGGTGCCCGAATAGGTGAAGCTAAGTGCGCGTGGCGCATCGTCAGTGACGCCTCCGGGTCGCACCGAGATCAATTGATCCCCTGACCAATTCAAGGTAGATAACGGCATAGACCCGCGCTCGACGGAGACCGCATGTCCGTCGACAAACCGAGTCACGACTCCTGATGAGTCGGTCAACTCCCACGCCCACTCGCCATCAATGAGTCGACGATCCAACGCATTGCGCGCTCCCGCCACATCGCTAGCAGCAGTGAGCACCTGCTCGTAGACGCCTGATGCATTACGTACGAAGGCCAGCGCTGAGCCATCCCAGCCCCACACGCTCACCGAACGCGGTGCCTCACCCGAGACAACATCGCTGCCAGATCCTGAGCCGCCTACCGGAGTGGCCGGAGCGACAACTGCGCGCACGGCCCGATCCGTGATGCGACCTACCGGTGAAGAGAC
>WLOK01000009.1 GCA_009699315.1 Actinomycetota bacterium | reverse complement strand
TGCAATCGGACTGTTCTCCGGTTTCCTCGAAGATGAAAGTGTGCGGCTCGTCGGATGCGAAGCGGGCGGCGAGGGCGTCGAAACCGGTCGTCATGCAGCGCGCTTCAGCGGTGGTGCACCCGGTGTCCTTCATGGCGCTCGTACGTACGTGATGCAGGACGAATGGGGTCAGACGGTCCCTTCGCACTCGATCAGCGCGGGCTTGGACTACCCCGGAGTAGGTCCCGAGCATGCTTTCCTACACGACTCGGGCCGTGCCACCTACATCCCCATCAATGACGATGAAGCGATGGCTGCTTTCGAGATTTTATGTCGTACTGAAGGAATCATTCCTGCCATCGAGACGGCACATGCCATCGCTGGCGCAATGCGTGTTGGGCGCGAACTTGGACCCGAGGGAATCATTGTCATCAACCTTTCGGGTCGTGGCGACAAGGACGTAGCCACAGCTGCTCGCTGGTTCGGTCTAGCGGACGTCAACGAGGCTGCTGAAGGTCGCGGATGAGTGCGCTACACGAGGTGTTTGCCCGCGCCCGATCTGAAGGTAGGGCAGCGCTTATCGGCTATCTGCCGGCGGGCTTTCCGACGGTTGCGGCCTCGATCGACATTCTGCGCGCGATGGTCGCCAACGGTGTGGACATCGTGGAGGTCGGCCTCCCATACTCCGATCCACTCATGGATGGGGCCGTGATCCAGCAGGCGGCCGAAATTGCTCTTAGCAATGGCACCACCCCCGCCGACGTATTGAGTGTCGTGGCGGGTGTTGCGGGGACAGGCGCACCCACGCTAGTGATGTCGTACTGGAACCCCATCGAGCGATTTGGCGTCGAAGCGTTCGCAGCGCAACTTGCTGCTGCGGGTGGCGTAGGTGTGATTACGCCAGATCTGACTCCGGAGGAGGCAGGGGCGTGGATCCAGGCAACCGACCGTCACGCCATCGACCGCATTTTCCTGGTGGCTCCGTCCTCCACAGAGGCCCGCATCGACGTAGTCGCCGGGGTGACCTCAGGCTTCGTCTACGCCGCTTCCACGATGGGTGTGACCGGGATGCGGACTTCCTTGTCCGGATCAGCCGCGCAGATCGTTGCGCGAGTCCGCGCCCGGACGGACAAGCCGATCTGCGTGGGAGTTGGGGTGTCCACTCCAGAGCAGGCGGCGGAGGTCGCCGCATTTGCCGATGGAGTGATCGTCGGATCGGCATTTGTTCGGGCAGTCCTCGAGTCGGGGGACGGGGCCGTAGCGGCCGCAGGCTCCCTGGCTCGCGATCTGGCCGCAGGGGTGCGTACCGTTACACCACACACGTGAAGGTGAGGAACTAGATGAGCAAGGATCGCGACAACACCCGTCAGAAGGCTGCAGAGGCTCGTGCGGCGGCGATGTCCAAGGAGAAGCGCCGCGAGCGCACGGTGCGCACTATCGGCGCTGTCGCTATCGCTGTCGTTGTCATCGCCATCGTCGCGGCCGCCATCATCATCCCGAAGCTCTCACAGCCTGACCCCGCTCCCGCTCCGGATCCCGCGGCGGCACTGCCCACTGGGGTGCTCACTTCGACAGACTTGTACGCCTACGGAAAGCCGATCAACCCCGAAGCAACCAATAAGCCGGTCCTCGCCATCTGGGAAGATTTCCAATGCCCGGCGTGTGCTTATGTGGAGAAAAATAACGGAACCGGCATCCAAAAACTTGCAGCCGAGGGCAAGGTCAAGTTAATTTGGCGCCCCACAACTTTCCTAGATCCTACGTTTAAGACGGACGCTTCTCGTCGGGCTACCGCTGCTTGGGGTTGCGCTATCGACGCAAACAAGACCGTCGAGTACCACGATTGGATCTACGCCAACCAGCCCGCCAAGGAAGGCGATGGTTGGACGAACGACCAACTTCTGCAGTACGGCAAAGATGTGGGCATCACCGGCGACCTCTACACGACGTTCGAGTCGTGCGTGACGAGCCAGAAGTACGCTGGCTGGGCGGTCAACAGCACTGCCGCCTTCGATACTTCCGGGGCATCTGGTACTCCCTATGCCACGTTGGATGGAAAGCCAGTCGACAACGCGATCCTCAGTGACGAGGCGAAGCTCATTGCCTTCATCGACGCTCAGTCCAGCAGCGCAACTCCCTCGGCTTCTGCTAGCGCCTCCTGATCGGGTACGCTAGAGGCTGATCGGGCCAGCGTCGTCCCGGTCTCCTGTTCCTAGGAGTACCGAGACCGCTTGGAGATTTCGATGTTGTTCTCAGCCATTCCGCCTGCCCAGGGGCTTTACGATCCTGCGCGGGAGCATGATGCGTGCGGCGTTGCCTTCGTGGCGACACTGACAGGCGTGCCCTCCCACGCCATCGTTCAGCAGGCGCTGACGGCGTTGGTCAACCTTGATCATCGTGGCGCTAGTGGTGCTGAGCCGGATTCCGGTGACGGTGCGGGAATCTTGTTGCAGATCCCGGATGCATTCCTTCGTGAGGTGGTGAATTTCGCGCTGCCCCCGCAGGGCCACTACGCAATGGGCATGGCATTCCTGCCTGCTGACTCGGAGGAAGCCGCGAGCACGGTGGCATCCATTGAATTGATTGCCGCAGAGGAGGGGCTGACCGTCCTAGGTTGGCGCGAGGTCCCGGTTGATGCCACGCCTGTGGGCAGCAGTGCCAGAGCGGTGATGCCCTCCTTCCAGCAGATCTTCGTGACAGCTCCCGGAATGTTCGGACTTGACCTCGAGCGTCTTGCGTTTTGTCTTCGCAAGCGTGCTGAGCACAGTTGCTCTGTGTACTTCCCGTCATTGTCGGCACGGACGACCGTATACAAGGGCATGCTCACGACCCATCAACTGCAGCAGTTCTTCCCAGATCTCTCAGATCCACGCGTTGCTTCAGCAATCGGTTTGGTGCACTCACGGTTCTCGACCAACACGTTTCCATCGTGGCCGCTAGCCCATCCCTACCGTCTGATCGCGCACAACGGCGAGATCAACACCGTACGTGGCAACCGCAATTGGATGCGCGCGCGCGAATCTGCGTTGCGCACGGACCTGATCCCGGGCGATCTCGAGCGCTTGTTCCCGATTTGCGCCACGGGCGGAAGCGACTCTGCGTCGTTTGACGAAGTGCTTGAGCTGCTTCATCTCGGGGGACGCAGCCTTCCGCATGCAGTGTTGATGATGATTCCAGAAGCCTGGGAGAACAACACGGAGATGGATCCGGCTCGCCGGGCCTTCTACGAGTTCCATGCGACTTTGATGGAGCCGTGGGATGGGCCAGCCAACGTGTCGTTTTCTGATGGCACTCTCGTTGGCGCAGTACTCGATCGAAACGGACTTCGTCCGGGACGTTACTGGGTCACGGATGACGGCTTAGTCGTTCTCGCCTCAGAGTCGGGTGTGCTCGACCTCGATCCAGCGTCCATTGTGCGCAAGGGGCGATTGCAGCCGGGACGGATGTTCCTTGTTGATACGGCTCAAGGTCGCATCATCAGCGACGAGGAGATTAAGTCGGATCTCGCGGAAGTTGAGCCCTACGCCGAGTGGTTGCGAGATGGCATCATCCATTTGGACAATCTCCCCGAACGCGAGCACATCGTGCACACGACTGAGTCGGTAGTGCGGCGTCAACAGACGTTTGGTTACTCAGAGGAAGAACTTCGCATACTCCTGACTCCAATGGCAGCAACAGGATTAGAGCCCCTCGGGTCCATGGGCACAGACTCGCCCATCGCGGTCCTGTCGACGCGACCGCGGCTGCTCTTTGACTACTTCCAGCAGTTGTTCGCCCAAGTCACCAACCCACCCCTTGACGCGATCCGTGAGGAGATCGTGACATCACTGGGCAGCCTCATCGGTACGGAAGGCAATTTGCTTGATGCAACACCGTCGCACTGCCGGCAGGTGCTCCTGCCATTCCCCGTCATTGACAATGACGAGCTCGCGAAGGTCCTCCACGTAAATCGTGACGGTGACATGCCCGAGTTCTCTGCTGCGAAGGTTAAGGGCCTATACCAGCATTCCGGAGGTGGGCCAGCGCTCGAGGCAAGACTCGAGGAGATCTTTGCAGAGGTAGACGAACTCATTGCGCACGGGAAGCGCTTCATCGTCCTCAGCGATCGCGACAGCGATGCCGACCGGGCGCCGATCCCATCGCTGCTGCTGTGCTCCGCAGTGCACCAGCACCTCGTCCGGCAGCGTAATCGCACTCAGGTAGGACTCCTGGTCGAGGCAGGTGATGTGCGCGAGGTGCATCACGTTGCGCTCCTCGTCGGATTTGGTGTCTCCGCAATCAACCCCTATCTCGCGCTCGAGACCGTTGAAGACCTTGTGCGACGCAAGGTTGTCACTGGAGTCTCTCCGGAGAAGGCTATGCACAACCTCACCAAGGCTTTGGGCAAGGGTGTGTTGAAAGTTATGTCGAAAATGGGAGTGTCGACAGTCGCCTCTTATCGTGGTGCACAGATCTTTGAAGCAATCGGATTATCCGAGGAATTAGTTGACCGCTATTTCACCGGGACGACTTCTCGACTCGGTGGCATTGGACTTGATGTGATTGCCCGTGAGGTATCGGCACGGCACGCAACGGCCTACCCGCCCACGGGTATCGCTCCTGCGCATCGTCGCCTCGACATCGGTGGCGAATACCAGTGGCGACGCGAAGGTGAGCCACATCTGTTTGATCCCGAGACTGTCTTTCGGCTTCAGCATGCGACTCGCGAGGGCCGCTACGACGTTTTTCGTGAGTACACGGACACCATTGACGAACAAAGCAAGCGTTTGATGACTTTGCGCGGGCTTTTCGAACTTCGCACTGATGCTCGGCTACCCATTCCGCTTGACGAGGTGGAGCCGATCGAGAGCATTGTCAAGCGATTTTCTACTGGCGCGATGTCCTATGGGTCGATCTCTCAGGAAGCACATGAGACTCTCGCGGTTGCCATGAACCGAATTGGAGCGAAGTCCAATACTGGTGAAGGTGGAGAGGATCCTGAGCGCTTCATTCCGATGGCCAACGGGGACTCGAAACGCTCTGCTATCAAACAGGTTGCGTCGGGTCGATTCGGCGTAACGAGCGAATATCTCGTCAATAGCGATGACATTCAGATCAAGATGGCCCAGGGCGCAAAGCCTGGCGAGGGTGGGCAGTTACCTGGGCACAAGGTCTATCCGTGGGTTGCGAAGACGCGCCATTCGACTCCTGGCGTCGGACTCATCTCACCGCCCCCACACCATGACATCTATTCCATTGAGGATCTCGCTCAATTGATCCATGACCTAAAGAACGCGAATCCGGCGGCTCGAATTCACGTAAAACTGGTCTCAGAGAATGGCATCGGGACAGTTGCAGCAGGTGTTGCTAAGGCCCATGCAGATGTCGTTTTAGTGTCCGGGCATGACGGCGGGACAGGTGCGTCACCGCTGACTTCTTTGAAGCATGCTGGGAGTCCGTGGGAGCTAGGTCTTGCGGAAACGCAGCAGACTTTGATGCTCAACAACCTTCGGGACCGCATCGTGGTTCAGGCCGATGGCCAATTGAAGACGGGCAGAGATGTCATGATCGCGGCTCTTCTCGGTGCTGAGGAATTCGGTTTTGCAACTGCACCGCTGGTTGTGATGGGCTGCATCATGATGCGTGTGTGTCATCTCGACACCTGTCCGGTGGGGGTCGCCACGCAGAATCCTGTCCTTCGTGAACGTTTTACAGGTCGACCGGAGTTCGTGGTCACATTCTTCGAATTTATTGCCGAGCAAGTTCGCGAATACCTCGCGGCGCTGGGCTTTCGTACTCTCGATGAAGCTATCGGCCATGTGGACATGATCGACGCCCACGAGGCGGTTGAACACTGGAAGGCTTCTGGTCTGGACCTCACGCCCATCCTGCATTCCACGGATGTTTCCAGTGATGCGCCACGGCGTTGTGTGCAGTCGCAAGACCACGGACTGGAGAAAGCTCTTGATCAGGAACTGATTCGACTATGTGCGCCAGCGCTAGACAACGCCGAGCCGGTTCGCGCGCACCTCCCCGTGCGCAACGTCAACCGCACCGTTGGCACGATGCTCGGCTCTCAAGTCACCCGAAAGTGGGGCGGTGATGGTCTGCCTGATGGAACCATCGATTTGACCTTCACCGGTTCAGCGGGTCAGTCGTTTGGGGCGTTCTTGCCGCGTGGCATCACGCTCCGGCTTGAGGGCGATTCGAATGACTACGTCGGCAAGGGACTCAGCGGAGGCCGGATTGTGGTTCGACCGGATCGAGCTGCAACTTTCCCGGCGGAAGACAACATCATTGCGGGCAATGTCATCGCCTACGGTGCGACATCTGGAGAGATCTTCATTCGAGGTGTCGTCGGTGAGCGTTTTGCGGTCCGAAACTCAGGCGTGCTAGCGGTGGTCGAAGGTACGGGTGATCATCCGTGTGAGTACATGACTGGTGGCCGCGTGGTGATCTTGGGGCCAACCGGGCGCAATATTGCAGCAGGCATGTCCGGGGGAGTGGCATACGTATTGGACCTCAATGAGGAACGAGTTAACCCCGAAATGGTCGACATCGAGCTCGTCAGTGCGGAGGCATCGGAGTGGCTGGCTGTCGTCGTGCGTAAGCATGCGGAGGAAACGGATTCGGCGGTTGCCAAGGAGTTGCTGGCCGATTGGGCGACTTCATTGGGTCGGTTCCGCCAGATCATGCCGCGTGACTATCGACGGGCTCTTGCGGCAATCGCAGCAGCCGAAGCAGAGGGACGAGATCCCATCGAGGCAGTGATGGAGGCGGCACGTGGCTGATCCACGCGGTTTTTTGAAGGACGACCGGGAATTGCCAACCCGACGTCCCGTTGACGTCCGCATCTTGGACTGGAAAGAGGTCTACGAGACCTTCCCCTCAGAGACTTTGAAGGCTCAGGCTGGTCGATGCATGGACTGTGGCATTCCCTTCTGTCACAACGGGTGTCCACTTGGGAATCTCATTCCGGAGTGGAACGACCTCGTGTGGCGTTCGGACTGGCGGGCGGCGGCAGAGCGGTTGCACGCAACAAACAACTTCCCCGAGTTCACCGGTCGGCTGTGTCCGGCGCCGTGCGAAACCGCATGCGTGCTGGGAATCAACCAGAAGCCGGTGACGATCAAGCAGGTTGAGGTCTCGATTATCGACCAGGCTTGGGACGAGGGCTGGGTTGTGCCGTCGCCTCCTTCCCGATTGTCGGAACGGACAATTGCGGTGATTGGATCGGGACCGGCAGGTTTAGCAACGGCACAACAATTGGCTCGCGCTGGACACACGGTGGCTGTTTTCGAGCGTGCTGATCGTGTCGGTGGTCTGCTTCGCTACGGGATTCCTGAATTCAAGATGGAGAAGCGGCACCTAGATCGGCGCATCGAACAAATGGAGGCCGAAGGTGTGAAGTTCCGTGCCGGTGTCGAAGTGGGCGTCGATGTCACGGGAGAGTCGCTTCGTAAGCGTTA
This sequence comes from Actinomycetota bacterium, assembly GCA_009699315.1. GTDB lineage: Bacteria > Actinomycetota > Actinomycetes > S36-B12 > S36-B12 > CAINMH01. Next base: position 26,284 of record WLOK01000009.1, on the reverse strand, counting down.
TGACGCAATTGTGATTGCTGTCGGAGCCACACAGTGGCGTGATCTTTCTGTCCCGGGACGCGAACTTGCAGGTGTACACCAAGCGATGGAATATCTACCACTTGCAAATCGCGTTCAAGAAGGTGACCTTCCCGAGAGTCCCATCAATGCCGCAGGCAAGCACGTGGTGATCATCGGCGGCGGCGACACGGGAGCGGACTGTTTGGGAACTGCGCTTCGACAGGGCGCTGCGTCTGTCACGCAACTAGAAATCCTGCCTACGCCGCCGGAAGCTCGACCCGACAGCCAGCCATGGCCGACTTATCCGATGGTCATGCGGGTCTCGAGTGCACACGAGGAAGGCGGCGAGCGCGTCTTCGCTGTGTCCACCGAGGAATTCGTGGGTGAGGATGGTCGACTCACCGGGCTTCGTATTGTCGAAGTTGAGTGGATTGACGGACGACCCTCGCCAGTTGAAGAAACCTCTCGCGTAATTGCAGCGGATCTAGTATTTCTTGCAATGGGTTTCACCGGCCCCGAGCACGATTTGCTCTCTGAGCAATTTGGCGTTGAGGTCGATTCACGCGGTGCGCTGGCTCGCGCAGACGACTATTCAACAAATGTTCCGGGTGTGTTTGTTGCAGGTGACGCAGGTCGAGGCCAATCGCTCATAGTATGGGCAATTGCTGAGGGCAGAGCTGCGGCAGCCTCAGTAGATCGCTTCCTCATGGGAGAGAGTGCACTTCCGTCGCCGATACCGGCGTCGGCTCGTTCAATCACTGTCTAGGAGCATTCGTGCGTCGCGCAAAGATCGTTGCCACTCTCGGGCCAGCCACATCCTCGTATGAGTCGATTGCTGCGCTGGTCGAAGCTGGACTCGATGTTGCTCGCCTCAACCTGTCGCACGGTGATTACGCGCTTCACGAACAGACCTATGCGCATGTTCGAGCTGCCTCCGATTATTACGGCCGAGGTGTTGGTGTCCTCGTCGATCTACAGGGTCCAAAGATCCGCGTTGGCCGCTTTGCGAGTGGGCCGGTCATGCTTCAGGTCGGTCAGCGCTTCACGATCACCACTGAAGAAGTTCCCGGCGATGTGGAGATGGTGTCGACGACCCATAAGGGGCTGCCGGGCGATTGCTCACCGGGTGATCGGATCCTGATAGATGATGGTCGAATCACGCTTCAGGTAGAAGAAGTAGTGGGACCGCGCGTGATCACCACGATCCTTGAAGGTGGCCGAATTTCTGACAACAAGGGTGTCAATCTCCCCGGTGTTGCGGTGAGTGTGCCGGCAATGTCGGAGAAGGATGTGGCTGATCTTCGTTGGGCCTTACGCATCGGTGCAGATCTCATCGCTTTGTCCTTCGTACGATCGGCCGCCGACCTCCAAGATGTCAAAGTAATCATGGAGGAGGAAGGCGTACATCTCCCCGTGCTTGCCAAGGTGGAGAAGCCTCAGGCGGTCGAAAATCTGATTGACATCATCGCGGCATTCGATGGCGTTATGGTCGCTCGTGGAGATCTCGGCGTTGAACTACCGCTCGAGGCAGTGCCGCTTGTGCAGAAGCAGGCAATCACACTGTGTCGTTCATTCGGCAAACCGGTCATTGTGGCGACCCAAATGCTTGATTCAATGGTGACTGCTACTCGACCCACTCGCGCCGAAGCAAGCGACGTCGCCAACGCCGTACTAGACGGGGCTGATGCCTTGATGCTCTCCGGTGAGACGAGTGTGGGCGAACATCCTGCCCACGTGATCCGTACGATGAGCCGCATCATCGAGTATGTCGAGGAATTCGGTCTCGAACGCATTCCGGCCGCCGAGGATCCGCCCGATCTTCATCCAGGCGGTGCGGCTAGTCACTCCACCGCGCGCGCTTTGACACGTGCGGCGGTCGCCGTTGCACGCGAGGTGGATGCGAGCGCGGTCATCGCATTTACCGAAGGCGGGGCATCTGCTCGGCTGATCTCCCGTATGCGTCCGACAACACCCTTGCTCGCGTTTACTCCTAATCCGAGGGTGCGTAGTCAACTGGCGCTGTCCTGGGGTGTGGAGACTTTTCTCGTCCCTTCTGCCCAGCACACCGACGACATGGTCCTCCAGGTGGATCGGGCCCTCCTCGAGATTGGACGCGCAACCGCCGGGGAACGAGTGGTGATTGTGGCTGGTGTTCCACCCGGGATTCCAGGCACCACGAACGGTATGCGCGTCCATCGCATTGGCAGCTCTGGCCAGGGCACAGGAGTCTGACCCGCCAGCATGTTTTGTGCCGCAGGTGCGGTACTCTTCATTAGTAGTCCTTTAACTCCCGTCCCGTGAGGCGGGAAAGGAGTTGCATATGAACTTGCCTGCGCACCGCGTGGTCCTTGACGCATCCGACATCTCTCGCAGCGTCACGCGAATCGCGCACGAAATTCTCGAGGACTCCAAAGGTGCTAATGACGTAGTCATCTTGGGCATTCCGAATCGAGGCGTGCACTTGGCACATCGAATTGGTGGCCTTATCGAGACTTTCGAAGGTCGCGAGATCCCGGTTGGGTCGCTCGATGTGACGATGTTTCGCGATGATCTTCGTCGTGGCAAACTTCGGTCTCTTGAGCCCACGAACATTCCGGCCTGCGGCATCGAAGATCGCCTCGTGGTGCTGGTTGATGATGTCTTGTACTCCGGGCGCACCGTGCGAGCAGCGCTCGATGCGCTGGGGGAGTTTGGCAGACCTCGCGCCGTGCGCCTCGCGGTTCTCGTCGACAGAGGGCACCGCGAGTTGCCCATACGGGCTGATTTCGTCGGCAAGAATCTGCCTACTTCCCGCTCTGAGACGATCCGCGTCCGGCTTCGCGAGGTGGACGACACTGATGAAGTTGTACTGGAGGCAACATCGTGACGCGACATCTGCTCAGTTGTGAAGATCTGACGGCCGAGGACGCCATCCTCATTCTGGATACGGCTAAGCGACTAGGTGAATTGTCTACCGGCCCAATGCGCAAACTCCCGACACTGCGAGGACGCACAGTCGTCAACCTCTTCTTCGAGGATTCAACGCGCACTCGGATCTCGTTCGAAGCTGCAGCAAAGCGACTTTCGGCGGACGTCATCAACTTTGCCGCGAAGGGCTCGAGCGTCGAAAAGGGGGAGTCGCTCAAAGACACCGCGATGACTCTTGAGGCCATGGGCGCCGATGCGGTTGTGATTCGCCACCCGGCGTCAGGTGCCCCTTATCGGCTCGCAAATGCTGGTTGGATCGGCGGAAGCGTGATCAACGCTGGAGACGGAACGCACGCCCATCCGACTCAAGCGCTCCTAGACGCCTACACAATGCGGGATCACCTGCGGGGTGGCACTGGTGACTTGCAGGGTCTACGTGTGTGCATCGTAGGAGACATCCTGCACAGCAGGGTCGCGAGATCCAACGTGTCATTGCTGACCACGTTAGGCGCAGATGTGACGCTCGTCGCGCCGCCAACGCTCCTTCCCATCGGGGTCGAGGAATGGCCCGCCAAAATTTCCTACTCGCTCGATGACCACCTCCCAGAGACTGATGCGCTCATGATGCTCCGAGTGCAGAACGAGCGAATGAATTCCGCCTACTTCCCCTCCGCGCGAGAATATTCACGTCGCTACGGCCTTACTGCTTCTCGAATGTCCCGGATGCCCGAACATTCGATCGTGTTGCACCCAGGACCCATCAATCGCGGTATGGAGATTGCCTCAGAAGTCGCAGATTCGCCACGCGCGGTCATCATCGAACAGGTGCGTAATGGCGTAATCACCCGCATGGCGGTGCTTTACCTACTGCTGGGCGGCAGCGAGTCCGGACTAGGCGATCTTGTGGACGAGGAGGCAACGGCATGACAACGTGGCACATCGCGGGGGCTCAACCGCTGGGTGGTGAGCCCGTTGACATCGTGATCAGTGATGGCATCATCAGCGCGATCCTTCCCACAGGATCCACACCTGCCACCAATTCAACGCTGATCGAGGCGCGAGGTCTCATTGCTCTGCCTGGGCTGGTTGACCTACACACACATCTTCGTGAGCCGGGCCGTGAGGACGCCGAGACTGTCGAATCTGGGTGCCGCGCGGCTGCGTTAGGCGGCTTCACGGCTGTTCATGCGATGGCCAACACAGATCCTGTTGCTGATTCCGCCGGTGTCGTTGAGCAGGTGTGGCGTCTCGGTCAGACGGCTGGACTATGTGACGTGCACCCAGTGGGCGCGGTGACCGTCGGTTTGCAGGGCGAGCGCTTAGCCGAGATTGGCGCGATGGCCGACTCCGCTGCACGAGTCAGGATCTTCAGCGATGACGGCCACTGTGTCAATGACGCTCTACTCATGCGTCGAGCACTCGAATACACAAAGGCCTTCGACGGAGTAGTCGCACAGCATGCTCAAGAAAAGCGGCTCACTGAGGGCGCTCAGATGCACGAAGGTGTCGTGTCGTCGCGTCTTGGGCTGACGGGTTGGCCAGCAGTCGCGGAAGAGGCAATTATTGCTCGAGATGTGCTTCTCGCAGAACACGTCGATGGCCGTTTGCATGTCTGTCATGTCTCGACCGCTGGCTCAGTGGAGATCATTCGCCACGCGAAAGCGCGCGGTGTGAAAGTCACTGCCGAAGTCACGCCGCACCATCTGATGTTGACCGACGACTTAGTTGAGACCTATGACCCGGTCTACAAGGTGAATCCACCCCTCCGCACTGCGCGTGATGTGGTGGCTCTCCGGGCGGCCCTCGCAGACGGGACCATCGACGCAGTGGCGACGGATCATGCGCCGCACCCAAGTGAGTCGAAGGATTGTGAATGGGCGGCGGCGTCCATGGGCATGCTCGGGCTCGAAACCGCGTTGTCTGTTGTCATCGAGACGATGGTCAATACCGGGCTCATGGGCTGGGCAGATGTAGCCGACAGAATGTCCATCCGTCCTGCGCGGATCGGTGGGCTGCAAGGGCAGGGTCGTCCTTTGGCTGTTGGTGAGCCAGCAAATCTTGTCTTGGTCGACGCCGGGGCCACGTGGGTAGTGGATCCAGCCGCCATGGCTTCACGAAGTCGCAATACGCCCTACCGAGCTCTCACGTTGCCAGGCCGAGTTGTCGCCACGATCTTCCGCGGTCGACCCACCGTGCTTGAAGGAAGGCTCGCATGACCACGCCGGCAGTACTCGTGCTTGAAGATGGGCGCGTGTTTCGCGGTACCGGGTTCGGTGCCGAGGGAGCGACTTTTGGGGAAGCGGTTTTCTGCACCGCCATGACGGGATATCAAGAGACTCTTTCCGACCCGTCTTATCACCGGCAGGTAGTCGTGATGACCGCCCCGCATATTGGCAACACCGGAATGAATGACGAGGACCTCGAGTCCTCTCGCATCTGGGTTGCTGGATTCGTTGTGCGTGAACTCAGCCCGCGACCGTCCAACTGGCGCTCGCAACGGACTTTGTCCGATGATCTCGCGCATTTTGGTGTTATCGGTATCAGCGGAGTTGACACACGGGCGCTGACTCGACATCTGCGAGAGCGAGGTGTCATGCGTGTCGGCATCTTCACTGGTGATCGTTCACGTGAGTCGGTAGATGCCTTGGTGAGTGCAGTCACCAGCAGTCCTGGAATGGAAGGTGCCGACCTGACTGCCGAAGTAACGACGCCTGCCACGTATGTCATCCCGGCAGTAGGCGAGCGCCGTTTTCGTGTTGCAGCGGTTGATCTGGGCATCAAAGCAATGACGCCACGATTGATGGCGGAGCGCGGCATTGAAGTCCACGTAGTGCCCGCTGGCATTTCTCCGGGCGACCTCACGAGTGGGGATTTCGACGGAGTATTCCTGTCCAATGGTCCCGGTGATCCGGCGACGGCTGATAGCTCGGTCCTGTTGGCCCAGAGCGTCCTTGCGGCTGATGTTCCGCTCTTCGGTATCTGCTTCGGTAACCAGATCCTTGGTCGCGCTGCTGGACTAGGCACCTACAAATTGCGTTATGGTCACCGGGGCATTAATCAGCCGGTACAAGACCGAGCCACTGGAAAGGTTGAGGTGACCGCGCACAACCATGGCTTTGCCGTCGCTGCACCGCTCGATCAGGCTGTCGACACTCCTTATGGCCCTATTGAGGTCAGTCATGTGTGTCTCAACGACGACGTAGTCGAAGGTTTGCGCTTCACTGATGCTCGCGCATTCAGTGTTCAGTACCACCCTGAGGCGGCAGCTGGACCTCATGACTCGGCTTATCTGTTCGATCGATTCGTCGATCTCATGAGGGGTAGACGCTAATGCCGCGCCGTGAAGACTTGAAGTCAGTGATGGTGATTGGTTCGGGCCCGATCGTCATCGGTCAGGCGTGCGAGTTTGACTACTCGGGGACACAGGCGTGCAGGGTTCTTCGGTCGGAGGGGCTGCGAGTAATTCTGGTCAACAGCAATCCCGCCACGATCATGACTGATCCTGAGTTCGCGGATGCAACATATATCGAACCGATCACCCCAGAGATGGTCGAGCGCATCATCGAACGTGAGCGCCCCGACGCGCTTTTGCCTACGCTTGGTGGCCAGACCGCACTCAATACCGCGATGGCCCTACACCGAGCCGGGGTTCTCCAGCGCTATAACGTGGAGCTAATTGGTGCGGACGTCGACGCGATCGAGCGTGGCGAAAACCGTGAACTATTCAAGGAAATCGTCGCTAGCGTGGGAGCCGAGTCGGCTCGATCGGTCATCTGCCACTCGATCGAAGAATGCATTGCGGCTGTGGACACTCTTGGCTACCCCATGGTCGTACGCCCCTCCTTCACGATGGGTGGGTCAGGCTCAGGAATTGCCTACAACGAGGAGGACTTGCACCGCATTGCTGGTGCGGGATTGCAGGCGAGCCCCACCACTGAGATCCTGCTCGAGGAGTCCATTCTCGGCTGGAAGGAATACGAACTCGAACTCATGAGAGATCGCAACGACAACGTCGTGGTGATCTGCTCCATCGAAAATCTTGATCCGATGGGAGTCCATACCGGCGATTCGATCACGGTTGCTCCAGCGCTGACTTTGACAGATCGCGAATACCAGCACATGCGCGATGTAGGCATCGCCATCATTCGAGCCGTTGGGGTTGACACAGGCGGATGCAATATTCAGTTTGCGGTGCACCCTGAAGATGGACGTTTGATTGTTATCGAGATGAACCCTCGAGTGTCGCGATCATCGGCCCTTGCCTCCAAAGCGACGGGGTTCCCGATCGCCAAAATTGCAGCCCGATTGGCAATTGGTTATACGTTGGATGAGATTCCCAATGACATCACGGGCGTGACCCCGGCTTCATTCGAGCCGACGCTTGACTACATCGTGGTGAAGATTCCCCGTTTCGCTTTTGAGAAGTTCCCGCAAGCTGATCCTGTCCTTACGACTCATATGAAGAGCGTCGGGGAGGCTATGGCGATCGGTCGCTCGTTCACCGAAGCGCTACAAAAGGCTTTGCGATCTATGGAGGATCGCACTGCTCCCTTCCGCTGGCCGGGACAGCCCAATACCCTCGACAAGCAAGCCTTGCTCGCTAAATCGAGTATTCCGACTGATGGCCGACTCGGCACTGTTCAACTGGGCTTATGGGCGGGAATCACGGTTGCTGAAATGCATGCCGCGACGGCGATTGATCCGTGGTTCCTCGACCAAATTGTGCTTATCAACAATGTCGCGGATGAGGTCCGAGCTGCAGGTGAACTTGACGAGCACACCCTGCGTCTCGCGAAGCGATATGGATTCTCCGATCGGCAAATTGGCGACCTTCGTGGAGTCACCGAGGCCGGGGTGCGATCGTTGCGTCACCAACTCGGTGTGCGACCGGTGTACAAAACCGTGGACACATGCGCTGCCGAATTTGCGGCGCGTACGCCATACCACTACTCCTCGTACGACAGCGAGACTGAAGTTGAGCCCTCGGACCGGCAGAAGGTCCTCATCCTTGGCTCGGGTCCCAACCGCATCGGTCAAGGTATTGAGTTCGACTACTCGTGCGTTCATGCGGCGATGGCTCTGCGTGAAGCGGGATACGAGACCATCATGATCAACTGCAACCCAGAGACTGTCTCGACGGACTATGACACGTCTGACCGTCTGTACTTCGAACCTTTGACGCTCGAGGATGTACTGGAGATATTTTACGCGGAAAGCGCCAGCGGCACTGTCGTTGGCGCAATCGTTCAGTTGGGGGGCCAGACGCCACTCGGGCTTGCCGAAGGACTCGCAGCAGCCGGCGTGCCGATTGTGGGCACGTCGCCTGAGGCAATCCATCGCGCTGAGGAACGTGGCGCATTCGGTCGGTTGCTCAAAGAAGCGAACCTTCCTGCGCCTCGTCATGGCACCGCTTCGTCGTTCGATGAAGCCAAGGTCATCGCTGACGAAGTGGGCTACCCCGTGCTCGTCCGTCCGTCCTTCGTCCTCGGGGGTCGTGGCATGGAGATCGTCTATGACGAGAGCATGCTTGCCGATTTCCTCCAGCGAGCGACCGATGTCAATCCCGAGCATCCGGTTCTCGTCGATCATTTCCTTGACGATGCAATTGAGATTGATGTTGACGCGCTCTACGACGGAACTGAGTTGTTCCTGGGTGGGGTCATGGAGCATATTGAAGAGGCAGGTATCCACTCTGGAGATTCAGCGTGCGCTTTGCCGCCGATAACGCTCGGCGCCGAAGTCATTGACCGTATTCGGGAGTCGACAACTTTGCTCGCTGCTGGCATTGGAGTGCGCGGATTACTTAACGTGCAGTACGCACTGGCTGGTGATGTCCTTTACGTTCTAGAGGCAAATCCCCGCGCTTCGCGTACGGTGCCATTTGTTTCCAAAGCAACTGCTGTCCCACTCGCGAAGGCCGCCGCGCGCGTAATGCTAGGGGCGACCATCGCGCAATTGCGCGAGATAGGCATGCTGCCAGCGCTAGGCGATGGTGGAGAGCTTCCGCCCAATTCACCAGTATGTGTGAAGGAAGCCGTTCTGCCATTCGGGCGATTCCTCGGTATCGACACAATTCTGGGTCCAGAGATGCGATCCACCGGAGAAGTAATGGGTATCGATCGTACTTTCGGTGTTGCCTTCGCAAAGGCCCAAGCGGGCGCAATGTCGGCGTTGCCGACCAGCGGCACGGTGTTTATCTCGGTTGCTAACCGCGATAAACGATCCATGATTTTCCCGGTGAAAAGACTCCACGATCTTGGCTTCGAGATTGTGGCGACCGAAGGCACGGCCGAGATCCTGCGCCGCAATGCCGTCCCTTCGCGAATCCTTCGTAAATTGCGCGATGGCACCGGGCCGAATGGCGAGCCGACAACGGTCGATGCAATTTTGGCGGGAGATGTCGACCTGATCGTCAATACGCCCTATGGCGTTGGGGCCAGACTTGACGGCTACGAGATTCGAACGGCAGCGGTCCTCACGGGTCGCCCCTGTATCACCACCGTGCAAGGGCTGGCAGCGGCTGTCCAAGGCATCGAGGCCCTCATTGCCGGTGAGGTCACTGTGCGATCTTTGCAGGAATACTCCAACGATCTATGGGATGAGCGTCGGGCCGCGGTCCTACGATCTACTAGCAATCCAAAGTTAGGGGAGGCGTAGTGCCCATTCAGACTCGTGGTGAGGTGCTTGATGTGAAGCGCGCTGGCGCTTATCACGTCCTCACGCTCACCGCTGGCAGCATCCCGGACCAGGCTCGCCCCGGTCAGTTTGTGGCGGTCGCCATCGGCGGTGGCGAGTCTGGACTGCTGCTGCGACGGGCTTTCGCCATTCACCGAGTCAATTCTCGAGGTGTTTACGGCGGCACATTGGAGATCGTGGTCTCCGTGCACGGCGAAGGCACCGCGTGGCTGGCCGATCGTCGTCGACATGATCCAATCGATGTCGTGGGCCCGCTTGGTCGCCCGTTCAGCATTCCGCGTGATCCAATCAATTGCGTGCTGGTTGCGGGGGGCTACGGATCTGCGGCTCTTGCGATGCTCGTCGAGGAACTCCACTCGCGTGGATGCCGCGTCGACCTCGTTCTTGGTGCTGCCACCGAAGACAAGCTTTTTGGCGTCCTCGACTCGAAGCGACTCGCATCAACGGTGACTGTGACGACCGACGACGGTTCAACTGGTCTCCAAGGTCGCGTCACAGACGTGCTCAGCGATGTGATAAATCGCTCTGCTGCGGATGTCATTTACGCCTGTGGGCCGATGAAGATGCTTCAGGCTGTCGCGGGAGTTGCCTCCAGCCACGGACTCATGAGTCAGTGTGCAGTCGAAGAGTCAATGGCCTGTGGCATTGGCGTGTGTATGACGTGCGTTCTGCCCGTCATTGGCGATGATGGGGTGACGCGCATGGTGCGTTCGTGTGTCGAGGGACCAATCTTCCGCGGCGATCGAGTGCGTTGGTCGGACATTGGCACAGTTCCGGTAGGAACCTACGGATCGACGCCCCTCGTGGAGGAGACCTCATGACACGCGCAGTCGTGCGCCAGCACGTGCCGTCGAAGCCTGAGCGTGAGCCAAATGTCGATATGACGGCGCGTCTCGCCTCCTTGGCACTACCGAGCCCCGTGTTGACGGCATCTGGGTGTTCAGGCTTCGGTAGTGAACTTGATGGATTCTTCGACATCACTCGCATCGGCGCGATCGTCACGAAGAGCGTCATGTGGTCACCTCGCTCAGGGCGAGCGACTCCACGTATGGCTGAGACTCCCAGTGGCATGCTCAATTCAATCGGCCTCCAAGGCCCTGGCGTCCAAGCTTTCGTCCAAAAGGATTTGGCATGGCTCATGGAGAGGGGCGCGCGTGCGGTCGTCTCGATCGCGGGTGGCTCGGTCGAAGAATACGTGCGCGTCACGAAATTCCTTCGCGAGGTCAAGGGGATTAGTGCACTTGAGGTCAACATCTCTTGTCCCAATGTCGAGAATCGCGGGCAGGTATTTGCGTGTGATGCGCGCGCGGCTTCGGAAGTGGTGTCCGCTGTGCGCAGAGCGGCAGATCCCGCAGTTCCAGTCTTTGCAAAGCTCAGCCCAGATGTCACTGACATCGTGGCAATCGCCGATTCTGTAGTCCGAGCAGGCGCAGATGGGCTTTCGGTGATCAACACCTTGCTGGGGATGGTTATCGACACTGATCGCATGCGCCCGGCACTTGGTGGCATCACCGGTGGGCTTTCGGGCCCAGCAATTCGTCCGGTCGCGGTGAGGTGTGTCTGGCAAATTCGTCAGGCCCTGCCAGATGTGCCAATTTTGGGAATGGGCGGTATTCGTACCGGTCTGGACGCACTGCAGTTCATTTTGGCTGGCGCCAACGCCGTATCCGTGGGCACTTCGGTCTTCAATGATCCTTCTGCGCCGATTCGCGTCCACCGCGAACTCGCCAAAGCTCTCGAAGAGCGAGGATTCGGGTCAGTCGAGGAAGCTGTGTCATTTGCGCATCGACCTGAGGGATACGAATACGAGGGGGAGCCGGTCGAATGAGTCGTGCGCCGATCGCGATCGCCCTTGACGCTCCGGATCTAGAGACATTGCGATCTTGGGTCTCGCAGACCTGTGAATATGTGACAACGATGAAGGTCGGTCTCGAAGTTTTCTGTCGTGATGGACATGCCGCTGTGGCAGCAGTTCGTGAAGCTGCGGCTTCGCCGGTTGACATCTTTCTCGATCTGAAACTACACGATATTCCCGCAACGGTTGCAGGTGCCGCTCGAGCTGTCGCGTCCGTGCAACCACGTTTTCTCACCGTGCATGCGTCCGGTGGACCAGCCATGATTGCCGCAGCTGCCGAAGCGCTCCCGGACACGCTCATCACAGCTGTCACGGTGCTCACTTCGCTTGATGGCTCAGACCTCGATGCCATTGGGCTCGCCGGTCCCCCTGAGTCCGCAGTCGTGCGCCTCGCCAAGATGGCCACGGCAGCCGGGGCGCGTGCGCTGGTGTGTTCGCCACAGGAGGTTGCCGCTGTGCGCCACGCGGTGGGAGCCGGAATTGTGCTCATCACGCCTGGTGTCCGTCCAGCAGGCGGCTCAACGGATGATCAGCGACGGATCGCAACTCCAGAGCAGGCAATCGCAGATGGCGCAGACCTTCTGGTTATCGGTCGACCAATCACCGCAGCGACTGATGTGCCGCTGGCGGCCCGCACGATCGCGGCGAGTCTGCGTTGAGCCCACCCACGCTCAGCGTCGAGCAGCGCAGGGTTGCTGGCGAGCGGGCACTCGCAGCGCGACGGGTGCGGGCCGAAGTGAGAGTGGCGTTGAAATCAAGGGAGTTGTCTCTCACGATGTTGCTTGCCCGCTCCGAAGACGATCCGGCGTTAGCACGTATGAAGGTCATCGAGGCGTTGGAGTCGTTGCCCGCAATTGGACCCACTAAGGCACAGGCGATCATGACGCGGTTAGGCATTTCCCCAAGTCGACGGCTCAAGGGGCTGGGAACGCATCAGCGGGCAGCCCTGCTCAAGGCCTTCGCGTGACTCGGCGCCTGACCGTCCTCGCCGGACCATCGGGTGTCGGTAAAGGGACAGTCGTGAAGGCCCTCTTGGCCCGGCGCCCCGATGTCTGGATCTCGGTGTCAGCCACCACTCGAAAGCCCCGCGAAGGGGAAGTGGACGGCGTCCACTATCTCTTTTGGACACCCGAACAATTCGACGAAGCCATCACCCAGGGCCAGATGCTGGAGTGGGCCGCATTCGCTGGGAACCGGTATGGCACCCCTAGAGAGCCGGTAGAGCAGCGACTGGCGGCCGGTGTGCCCGTACTACTCGAGATTGAGGTCCAAGGGGCCAGACAAGTCCGAGTGAGCAGCCCTGACGCACTACTGGTGTTCCTTGCGCCCCCTTCGTGGGAGGAGCTGGTTCGTCGGCTGGCAGGGCGGGGGACCGAGGATCTAGAGGTAGTTGAGCGTCGATTGGAAGCCGCTAGGGCCGAATTGGCTGCCGAGCCAGAGTTCGACGTGACCGTGGTGAACGACGAGGTCGAGCGGGCTTGCATGGCCTTGCTAGACTCCATGAGTCTCGACCCCCCATCGAAAGGCACGTGAAGTTATGTCCATTCGCCCTGAGGGCATCACCTACCCGCCGCTCGATAATCTTCTGGAGAAGACCGCGTCTAAGTACTCGCTGGTCATTTACGCCGCCAAGCGCGCGCGCCAGATCAACGCCTACTACTCCCAACTCGGTGAGGGCCTACTTGAATACGTCGGACCTCTGGTCGAGACGCATCACCAAGAAAAGCCCCTGTCGGTGGCCATGCGTGAAATTGACGCTGGACTGCTGACTGCGGAGGCCGAGCTTGTCGAGGCGGCTCCCGCGGGAGAGAACGTCTGACCATGCACCGCGTCACCCTAGGAGTTTCTGGGGGAATTGCGGCATACAAGGCCTGTTCGCTGCTGCGCCAACTCTCTGAGTCCGGTTGCGATGTGACCGTGGTTCCTACTGAGTCGGCACTGCATTTTGTCGGTAGTGCCACGTGGTCTGCTCTTTCGGGCAAGCCCGTCGCCACCGATGTGTGGAGCGACGCACAAGGTGTAGCGCACGTGCGTATTGGACGAGAGTCTGATCTCGTCGTAATTGCACCAGCAACAGCCGATCTACTCGCGCGTGCTGCGCATGGGCTGGCCAATGATCTGCTCACAAACGTATTGCTCACGGCTCGGTGTCCAGTCCTGATGGCGCCGGCAATGCACACCGAAATGTGGGAGCACCCCGCGACGCAGGCAAACGTGGCCACGCTGCGATCGCGCGGAGTAATCGTCATCGACCCGGCGAATGGCCGACTGACGGGGGCAGACTCCGGTACCGGGCGTCTCCCCGAACCTGAGCAGCTCGCTGATGTGGTGCTGGCCACCCTCGCGGTGGGTGGGCGCCGAGATCTCGTAGGTCGCAAAGTGGTGATTTCGGCAGGTGGCACTCGCGAGCCGCTTGATCCCGTGCGTTACCTCGGCAATCGATCTAGTGGCCGTCAGGGCTGGGCTCTCGCAGGTGCGGCATCGGCCCGAGGTGCCGATGTGACACTGGTGGCGGCCAATGTGGATTTCCTCGACCCACTCGGGGTTGAGGTGCTTCGCGTCGAAACGGCAGAGCAAATGCGCGCCGCGATACATACCGCCAGCGCCGATGCTGATGTAGTCGTCATGGCTGCCGCGGTTGCAGACTTCCGGCCGGGTGTGGTCGCCACGGACAAGATCAAGAAGTCTAAGGAGTTGGACCCACTTGACCTCGCGCTCAATCCCGACATCCTCGCCGAACTTGTCTCACACCGGGGAGTCGCGACTCGTCCGTTGTTAGTCGGCTTTGCGGCGGAGACCGGAGATGCGAACCGAACCGTCCTCGATCACGGTCGTACGAAACTGGCGACCAAGGGTTGCGACGTACTCGTGGTCAATGACGTGAGCGGCGACAAGGCATTTGGAACTCTCGACAATGCCGCGGTGATTCTGGATCGATCTGGTGTGACGCGTGAGGTCCCTCGCGGACCCAAACTTGATCTCGCCAATGCCGTATGGGACGTAGTCGCCGAGCGCTGAATTGACACGGCAACTCGGTGACGCCGTGATAGCGTTATTTCCGGTCAAGAGTGCCAGCATTAGCCCCGGCTCGCTGGCCGGCAACCCTCCGACCGCGGTGGGGTGCCCCGGGTGAAGACCAGGCTCGCATGGTGCGAGCAAGCGCGGGTCTTGCACACGGCAAGGCCCACTGAAGTGGTCGGGCACTGCGCCCGCGAGAAGGGACTGACATGGCTGGTTCACGTCGCCTGTTCACCTCGGAGTCGGTCACCGAGGGACACCCAGACAAGATGGCAGATCAGATCAGCGATGCGATCCTCGACGATTTGCTTCGTCAGGATCCCCGTAGTCGTGTGGCTGTCGAAACGATGCTCACCACGGGTCAGGTTCACGTCGCTGGCGAAGTGACGACGGCCGGTTTCGCTGATGTGGCATCCCTCATCCGGACAGTGGTTCTAGGCATCGGCTACGACTCGTCAGTCAAGGGCTTCGATGGTGAGTCGTGCGGTGTATCAGTCTCGATCGGAAAGCAGTCCCCCGATATTGCTCAGGGCGTCGATAACGCCATCGAAGACCGGGCAGAAGGGAGCGAGGACGCACTTGACCGTCAGGGAGCCGGCGATCAGGGCCTCATGTTCGGCTACGCGTGTGATGACACGCCCGAGCTCATGCCACTTCCCATTTCGCTTGCTCATCGTCTTGCCGAGCGGCTGACGGCGGTGCGTAAGGATGGGCTTGCTCCCTACCTACGCCCTGATGGCAAAACCCAGGTCACAATTGAATACGACGCTCAGGATCGTCCGGTGCGCATCGACACGATTGTTGTCTCCTCGCAACATGCCAAAGAAGTCGATCTTGAGGCGACTTTGTCGCCGGACATTCGCCGGCTCGTCGTCGAGCCGATTTTGGAGACTGTGGATCTCGACTCGAGTGATTTCCGTCTGCTCGTCAATCCAACGGGTCGATTCGAGATCGGTGGACCCATGGGTGACGCGGGCCTTACGGGCCGCAAGATCATCGTCGACACCTACGGCGGCATGGCTCGTCACGGCGGAGGTGCTTTCTCCGGCAAAGACCCGTCCAAGGTGGACCGCTCAGCGGCATATGCGATGCGCTGGGTAGCCAAGACGGTTGTCGCCGCTGGCCTTGCGCGTCGTTGTGAGGTGCAGGTTGCGTACGCGATCGGAAAGGCGCATCCAGTGGGTGTCTTCGTGCAGACTTTCGGTACAGGAGTGCTGCCCGATGAGCGCATCCAGCAGGCTGTGCTTGACACGTTCGACCTGCGTCCGGCGGCGATCGTCCGGGACCTACAACTCCTGCGGCCGATCTACCGGGTCACCTCGGCCTATGGGCACTTTGGCCGTCCGTCCGGCACCAACGAACTCCTCGACAATGACAACCCCAGCAAGCGCACCGCAGTGGGTCCGACCTTCACGTGGGAGATCACAGACCGGATCGAACCGCTGCGCTCGGCCGCAGGAGTCTGACCGCACTGCCATGATGCGGGGGTGACCTCGACCGCCGGCGATATCGCTCGGGTGCTCGTCGACGTGGGCTTGTCCCATCTCGATCGCCCGTTCGACTACCTAGTGCCCGAATCCATGTCGGCCAAGGCCATGCCTGGAGTTCGGGTCCGCGTGCGATTCGCCGGAAGACTTGTTGATGGCTTTGTGCTTTCTCGTGAGTCCGAGACCGATCACAAGGGCCGACTTTCGCCCTTGAGTTCTGTTGTGTCGAGCGAGGTCGTTCTTCGAGACGATGTGCTCGAACTGTGTCGCGCCGTCGCTGAGCGCTATTCGTCCACGCTCGCGGATGTTGTTCGATTCGCCGTACCGCCACGGCATGCTCGGGCCGAAGCCGCGCCTGACGTAGTACGGGAATACATACAACAAGTTCCGGAGGTTGGTTCGTGGGACGACTACATCGGCGGCGCGGCACTTGTCGAGCGCATTGCCGATGGGGCGTCCTGTCCCCGAGCGGCGATTGGCATGTTGCCTACGCGTGATCCCTTTGCCGAAATTCTCGGGTTGGTGCGCGCTGCACTTTCTGTGGGAGGTTCTGCCCTCATTATTGTTCCGGACGCTCGCGACGTCGTGCGCTTTTTAGCGGCTGCTGATGCCCTACTGGGCACCGGAGTCGCTGTGGCCCTGACCGCCGACCTTGGTCCGCAGCGTCGATATCGCGCATTTCTTGATGTGTTGCGCGGTAATGCACGCGTCGTAGTCGGCACTCGTGCGGCGGCTTTCGCTCCGGTAGTAGATCTGCGACTTATGGTCTGCTGGGACGATGGTGACGATCTGTACTCGTCGCCGCAGTTTCCGTACTGGCACGCGCGGGAGGTGCTCGCCCTTCGGTCGCACCTTCATTCGGTTCCACTTGTTCTTGCGGGCTATGCGCGAACACCTGAAGTCCAGGTGCTCGTCGATTCGGGATGGGCAAAGGCAGTACTGCCGCGTCGTCCGGCACTACGTGCTGTTGCGCCGCGCGTAACTCCCTCTGGTGGCGACTTCGATCGAGAACGGGATCCAGCTGCCACAGCCGCGCGCATTCCGCATAACGCCTGGACCACAGCACATTCGGCTCTCGCTTCGGGCCCCGTGCTCGTGCAGGTGCCCTTTGCAGGTTATGCACGCGGATTAGCGTGTGGCACGTGTCGTTCGCCCATGCGATGCGTCTCTTGCTCTGGCCCACTACAGATCCCGAGCACCGAGCAAGCTCCCGCGTGCGTGTGGTGCGGTGCGCGAGCAGTGACTCACGCGTGCTCGACATGTGGCGGCACTGCAGTACGAGCGCAGGTGATCGGTTCGGCACGCACCGTAGAAGAACTGGGTCGGGCTTTCCCGGGCGCTCGCGTTATCCGTTCCGATGGGGAGCACGTCGTCAGCTCGGTGGATTCCACTCCAGCGCTCGTGATCGCGACAACAGGTGCCGAGCCGCACGCTGAAGGTGGCTATGCGGCCGTTCTCCTCCTCGACGCGCGAGCGTTGTTGGAACGTCCAGGGCTTCGGGCAGGTGAAGAAGCGTTGCGTCGATGGTGCAACGCGGCAGCCTTAGTGCGTCCTGGAGCGCCTGTAGTGGTGACGGCAGACCAAGCGATTCCCGCTGTGCAAGCGCTCATGCGATGGGATCCCGGCTGGTTCAGTGCTCGCGAACTGGCTGAGCGAGATCACCTTGGGCTCCCACCGGCCGTTCGGATGGCGGCCCTTACTGGTGACCATGACGCCGTGGCCGAGATGCTCTCCATCGCGACCTTTCCTACCGGTACCCGAGTGCTTGGCCCCGTATCCGCTCCACGCCGTGAGACTCCAGATGCGGTGCGGGCCCTGCTGTCCGTCACGCGCAGGCAAGGCATGGCTCTTGCGCATGCCTTGCATGATGCACAGGCGATTCGCAGCGCGCATCGAAGTCCGGGAAGTGTCGAAGTGCGCGTGGATCCAATGGAGATCGGCTGACACGTAGACTGTCAGGCAACACATAACAGGGCAGGAGTCGTCGTGGCAGTCAGAACCATCCGCCTATTCGGGGATCCTGTGCTGCGCACCCCCGCCGCTCAGGTGGATACCTATGACAAGGAATTGCGACTTCTCGTACGCGACCTCACGGACACGATGAAGGATGCTCCTGGGGCAGGGCTGGCAGCCCCGCAGATCGGCGTGAGTCTTCGGGTGTTCACCTGGTGGGTCGACGACGAGGTTGGCCATCTGATCAATCCCGTTCTGTCCTTGTCTGTGGAAACGCAAGAGGGCGACGAAGGCTGTCTCTCCCTGCCCGACTTGGCGTTTGACACTGTGCGCTCGCAGCAGGTGGTCGCGAGAGGCATGAATATGTACGGCGAGCCGGTGGAGATCGAGGGATCTGATCTGCTCGCCCGCGCCCTTCAGCACGAGACTGATCATCTCGACGGAATCCTATTCATCGACCGGCTTACCCCTGAGCTTCGCAAAGAGGCGATGCGCACTATTCGCGAGTCGGAGTGGTTCGGCGAAGCCGCACCCGAGGTGCGCGTAAGCCCACACACGCTGTCTGCCAAGTGGCTTTGATTCGATGCGTCTAGTTTTTGCGGGCACGCCCGACGTTGCAGTACCCAGCCTCGAAGCGCTCCATGCATCGAAGCACGAGATTGCTGCAGTGGTTACTCGCCCACCAGCGGCTTCTGGTCGTGGACGCAGCGTCTCGCCGAGTGCGGTTGCTGCACGCGCCATCGAACTCGGCATTCCGGTGATCACTACTAATCCCCGTCTACCCGATTTTGTAGACCTGCTGCGCGAATTGCAGCCGGAGTGCTGCCCAGTGGTCGCCTACGGCGCGCTCCTGCCTCGTGAGGTGCTCGCCGTTCCTCCGCGGGGTTGGATCAACCTGCACTTCTCGCTCCTTCCAGCCTGGCGCGGTGCCGCTCCAGTGCAGGCCGCGATTCTGCATGGTGATGACGTCACTGGCGCCACAACTTTCTTGCTCGACGAGGGGATGGACACTGGACCCACGCTCGGTGTCGTGACTGAGTCTGTGGCCCCCCTCGACACTGCAGGTGAGGTGCTACGGCGACTCTCGGTGAGCGGTGCGGAACTTCTGGTGTGCACCTTGGATGCGTGGGAGCACGGTGGCCTTGATCCGAGAACGCAATCCGGTGATGGTGTCTCCTATGCGCCCAAAATTGCCATTGACGATGCCCGCATTGACTGGACAACAACAGGCCTTCGAGTCTCGCGCGTTGTTCGCGCCTGCACTCCTTCGCCGGGAGCGTGGACGACATTTCGCAACGAACGGATGCGGCTCCTGCCCGTCGCTATAGATCGCGAACTGACTTTGCCACCGGGAGTTATCTTGGTTGAGCGCACACGCGTGCTAGTAGGAACCTCAACGCAGGCGATTGAGCTTGGTGAAGTTGTCCCTACTGGCAAGCGACAAATGCCCGCATCTGATTGGGCGCGAGGAGTTCGTATCGAGTCTGGAGAGTTCTTCGTATGAGTGTCGACTTAGCGCGACGGGCCGCGTACGACCTTTTGCATGAGGTTGCAGCTCGTGATGCGTACGCAAATCTCGTGTGGAGCGGGATTCTCGACAAGGTTGGTGTCTCTGGCAGAGATGCAGCCTTTGCCACCGAACTCGCTTATGGCACCCTGCGTTGGCGGGGTCGATACGACGCGATTCTGGCTCAATGTGTAGATCGACCGCTTGCCAAACTTGATGGCCGACTTCTTGATGTGCTTCGCCTCGGCGTTCATCAGATCGTGCACATGCGTGTGCCCGATCACGCCGCAGTAGGTGAAAGTGTGGACCTTGCGCGGTCCGTCTGCGGCGATGGTCCGGCCAAGATGGCCAATGCGGTCTTGCGCAAAGTGACCGCCAAAACTCCTGAAGAGTGGGTCGAGATCATCACGCGCGATCTCACCGGAGTCGACGCACTTTCCATCGAGTGGTCGCACCCAGTCTGGATCGTGCGGGCGCTTCAGCAGGCGCTCGCGGCAGACGGGGCAGACCCGGCAAGGATCGTTGATGTACTTCGTGCAGACAACGAACCTGCTCGTCCGACTCTCGTTGCGCGGCCAGGTCGCGCGCTCGTGTCCGACCTGCTTGCTGACTCGAGGGTGGAGCCCGGTCGCTGGTCGCCTTATGCCGCAACCTTGCTCACCGGTCAGCCCGAAGAACTGCGGCCTGTGACAACAGGCGATGTGGGAGTACAAGACGAAGGCAGTCAACTGGTTGCCATCGCGCTCTCGCGTGCGAGTGTCGACAGTGACGTGCGCTGGTTGGACCTGGCTGCTGGGCCCGGTGGCAAGGCGGCGCTACTCGCGGGGCTTGCACGTGAGCGGGGTGCCCGCCTCACCGCCGTTGAGCAACATGCCCATCGGGCCGCGCTCGTCTCTCGCAGCGTCGGGCCAGGCGTAGAGGTCCTGGTCGGTGACTCCACCGCGGCGCCGTGGGGTGCTGTCAGGTTCGACCGGACTCTCGCCGATGTGCCATGCACTGGGATCGGTGCCCTGCGCAAGCGTCCCGAGGCGCGCTGGCGGCGTACTCCCTCTGACCTCGCAACGTTACGGCCGATCCAGATCGGGTTGCTGTCGGCAGCGCTGGATGCCACCAGACCTGGGGGAGTGGTGGCCTATTCGACCTGCTCACCGCATACCGCCGAAACGGACCTAGTGGTCTCCGACGTTCTGCGTGGCCGCACTGATGTGGAGCAGTTGGACGCACGCGAATTCCTACCCGGAATCCCTGATCTGGGGCGCGGGCTCGGGGTGCGCCTGTGGCCCGACATCCATGGGACGGACGGGATGTACCTCGCCATGCTCCGTCGCCGGTAGCCTTCGGTACATGGCTCCTCTCCTGTGCCCAAGTCTCCTAGCGTCAGATTTCGCGCGCCTCGCTGATGAGGCTGCCCGAGTGTCCTCCGCTGACATGCTCCACGTGGATGTCATGGACAACCACTTTGTCCCTAACCTCACCCTTGGACTTCCAATCGTGGAGTCGTTGCTCAAGGCGACCACAATCCCGCTGGATTGTCACCTGATGATCGAAGACCCCGACCGCTGGGCGCCTGCCTACGCAGAGGCCGGGGCCGCAAGCGTGACCTTTCATGTCGAAGCGGCGCGTGCCCCGATCCGGCTCGCCCGAGAACTTCGAGCGCAGGGCGCTCGGGCTGGCATAGGGCTTCGTCCGGCGACCCCCGTGGAGCCGTACGCGGACATGTTCCCTGAGATCGACATGCTCTTGCTGATGACGGTCGAACCTGGCTTTGGTGGCCAGAAGTTCCTTGATGTTGTGCTGCCAAAGATCACGATTGCGCGTGAACTCATCCGAAAGTCCGGAGGAGAGGTGTGGCTGCAGGTGGACGGGGGAGTCTCGGTCGACACGATCGAACGCTGTGCCTCAGCCGGTGCAGATGTCTTCGTAGCTGGCTCCGCAGTCTTCGCGGCCGCAGATCCTGATGCCATGGTCGGTCAACTGCGCGAAATGGCCACAAAAGCAGGATCGGGTCGCTAGGTGCCATCGTCCGCCGAATTGGCAGCTATGGAGCGCGCGCTTCGTCTTGCTACTGCAGCGGGCACCGTTCGTGGGCCTAATCCTCGAGTCGGTTGCGTCATTTTGGACTCCACAGACGTGGTCATTGCCGAAGGTGCGCATCTGGGGGCCGGTAGCGATCATGCCGAGGTAGTTGCCCTCAAAGCCGCTGGCCCTGCTGCGGAGGGCGCTACAGCAGTCGTAACACTCGAACCTTGCAACCACACGGGACGTACTGGACCTTGTGTAGAGGCTCTAATCAATTCAGGTGTGGCTCGAGTTGTATTCGGTCAAAGTGACCCGCATTCTGTTGCCAAAGGAGGCGCCGATGCGTTGGAGGCGGCCGGCATAGTTGTCGAGCGCGGTGTCCTTGAGGACGACTGCCTCGCGATCAACACGCGGTGGAGCACCGCGGTGCATCGAGGATGGCCGTGGGTCATCTGGAAGGTTGCCGCAACCTTGGACGGTCGGATCTCTGCAAGCGACGGAACAGCGACGTGGATCACCGGTGAAGACGCTCGAACCGACGTCCATCGCCTGCGAGCTGAGGTTGACGCCATTCTTGTCGGCACCTCCACGGTGCTTAGTGACAATCCGCAACTCAGTGTTCGGCTACCCGATTTTTCGGGTGCGCAACCCCTCCCCGTCGTGATGGGGCTCCGGGATATTCCGATGTCCTGTGCTGTCTCCGCTACCGCGCTGCATGTTCGCTCACGCGATCCGCACGAGGTTCTCCGGGTTTTACAGGAGCGTGAGATCCGCACGCTCCTGGTCGAAGGAGGTGCCACGGTGGCTGCCGCATTTGTGCAAGCGGGGCTCGTAGACGAGGTTCGGTGGTATACCGCGCCGGCGATCTTGGGCTCAGGAACTTCAGCCATCGCAGATCTTGGCATATCGACTCTGTCGGAGCGGGTATCGCTGAAGGTCTCCAACGTGCAGATGTGCGGAGCGGATGTTCGAATTGACGCCTACGTAGTGAGGGAGGCCTGATGTTCACTGGCATCGTCGAAGAGCAAGGGCGTGTGGTGTCTATCGATTGGTACTCCGACGACGCAGCACTCATGCGCGTTGAGGGTCTGCTCGTGACGTCAGATGCCTCCGAAGGAGACTCCATTGCAGTCAATGGCGTATGCCTCACCGTGGTCGACGTAAAGGATGGCGTGTTCTCGGCAGATGTGATGCGCGAGACGCTCAACCGCACGTCGCTCGCGCAAGCCGTACCAGGTGCGCGCGTCAACCTTGAGCGGGCAGTAACTCCGACCTCGCGTCTGGGCGGCCACATCATGCAGGGCCACGTTGACGGTGTAGGCACCGTGTTGCTTCGCACACCATCGGACCATTGGGAGGTAGTTCGCATCGCAGTCCCCGCAGGCCTCGCGAAATATGTGGTCGAAAAGGGCTCAATCGCCATCGACGGAGTAAGCCTGACTGTCGCCGCGGTGGAGCATGGGCAGGATCCCTGGCTTGAGGTCTCGTTGATTCCGACGACCCTGGAGAACACGTCGATGGGCGCTGTTGTTGCAGGGGCTATCGTGAACCTAGAGGTTGACGTACTAGCGAAGTACGTTGAGGGGCTTTTGGCTGGGAGGGTCGATGACAGTCGCTGATTCGGGCGAGCAGGTCCACACGCGACTCGACTCCATCGAGGACGCCGTTGCGGCCATAAAGGCCGGACGTCCGGTGGTGGTTGTCGATGACGCTGACCGCGAAAACGAAGGCGATCTGATCTTTGCCGCGGAGTTGGCAACGACCGAGATGACGGCATTCATGGTCCGGCACACATCTGGCTACATCTGCGTCGGCATGACCGGTGAAGATCTTGACCGACTTCATCTACCTCCGATGACAGTGATCAATGAGGACCGACGCGGGACTGCTTACGCGATCTCTGTTGACGCCCGTGATGTTGTCGCAACAGGAATCTCCGCAGAAGACCGTTCGCTCACCTTGAGCATGCTCGCCGATCCAGAGACCACTCCGCACCAACTCACGCGCCCCGGACACGTCATGCCGCTGCGTGCGGTTGAAGGCGGAGTCCTGCGTCGCGCCGGGCACACCGAGGCATCTGTGGACTTGGCGAAACTCGCTGGACTGCGCCCCGCTGGCGCCTTGTGCGAGTTGGTCAACGACGACGGCACGATGATGCGTGCAGACGATTGCCGTGCGTTTTCTGACACGCACGGACTCGTCATGATCTCAATCGCCGACCTCATTCGCTATCGGCGACGCACTGAGAAGCAGGTTCAGATGGTCGCCGAGACGATTCTTCCCTCGGAGTTCGGAGATTTTCGAGCCGTGGGCTATCGAAGTTTGATCGATGACGTGGAGCACATCGCGCTCATCGCCGGCGATATCGGTGATGGTGAGAGTGTCTTGGTTCGGGTCCACTCCGAATGTTTGACTGGAGATGTATTTGGATCCTTGCGGTGTGATTGCGGTCCGCAACTTCAGGCCGCGTTGCGTCGCATCGCCACAGAGGGCCGCGGTGTTGTCCTCTACGTGCGCGGGCACGAAGGCCGTGGGATTGGTCTTCTCCAAAAACTGCAGGCGTATGCACTCCAAGACGGAGGGCGAGACACCATGGATGCCAATCTTGATCTGGGGCTTCCCGCTGATGCCCGCGAATACGGCACCGGAGCGCAGATCCTTGCCGACCTCGGGGTGAAATCGATGCGTTTGCTGACGAACAATCCGGCGAAGCGCGCCGGACTTGAGGGCTACGGTCTCTCAATAATTGAGCGAGTTCCGCTGGAAATGCACCCGAATGACCACAACGCTGCTTACTTGCGCACGAAGCGCGATCGTTTCGGCCACGAACTGATCTTCGAGGAGGACAGCAAGTGAGCGGTGCGGGTTCACCCACTATTCGTCTCTCCGGGCTGAGCGACCTGAAGGTCGCCATCGTTGCCTCCATGTGGCACGACGAGATCATGACGGGGCTCATAAACGGTGCGCTCGAAACGTGCGCGGGGGCCGGCGTGACCGACCCGAAGGTGGTCCGGGTGACCGGTTCCTTTGAACTGCCTGTTGTAGCACGGGCGCTGACCCAGCGCGGATACGACGCCGTCATAGCTCTGGGCGTCATCATCCGCGGGGGTACGCCCCACTTTGAGTACGTCAGCGCTGCGACTAGCGAAGGTTTGGTTCGCGTGGCTGTCGACTCCGGCGTGCCAGTGGGATTTGGGCTACTTACCTGCGATAACGAGGAGCAGGCCCGTGATCGTGCCGGACTGCCCGGTTCGCGAGAGAACAAGGGCCGGGAAGCTGCTGAGGCTGCTTTGTCGACCGCTGTGACCCTGCGCACCCTGTAGTTACTTTTTGCCCCTACAGTGGGCCACGTGAAGACGTTCGATGAGTTATACGCAGAGTTGCACCGCAAGGTGGCTGAAGGCGATCCCGGCTCCTCCACCGTGGCCCTTGTTGCCCAGGGGGTTCACGCTGTGGGCAAGAAGGTAGTTGAAGAGGCCGCCGAGGCGTGGATGGCAGCCGAGCATGAAGGCAAGCAGCGCACTGCTGAGGAGATCGCGCAGTTGCTGTATCAGACGCAGGCGCTCATGCTCGCCAGTGGTGTGACCTTGTCCGATGTCTATGAGTGTCTTTAGGAGTTTTCGATGCTGCGTGTTGCGATTCCCAATAAGGGTCAGTTGGCTGAGCCCGCTCGCGAGATTCTCATCGAGGCTGGCTATCGCGTATCGATGACTGGTCGAGACTTGGTGGTTCAAGATCCCATCAACGACGTGGAGTTCTTCTTTCTGCGTCCCCGTGACATCGCGACATACGTGGGTGCCGGAACTTTGGAGATCGGGATCACAGGTCGTGACATGCTGCTTGATTCGGGCGCTCCGGCTGAAGAACTCGTCCCTCTAGGATTCGCACCATCGACCTTCCGGCTGGCCGCTCCGACGGGAACCGCGTCCTCGGTGCTCGATCTGCAAGGTCTTCGCATCGCTACGTCGTATGGCCGGGTTCTGAGCGACTACTTGAGTCGTGAAGGCATCCAGGCATCGATCGTCGAGCTGGAAGGCGCTGTCGAAAACGCGGTCGCTCTCGGTGTCGCCGATGCGATCGCTGATGTCGTCGACACCGGAACCACTCTGCGCCAAGCCGGCCTCAGCGTCATTGGTGACCCGATCCTGATCAGCGAAGCGACCGTCGTGCGGCGCCGAGGTGCGGCCGCCGACCCAGCCGTCGATACCTTCGTGCGTCGACTTGAAGGAGTCATGGTCGCTCGCGCCTATGTGCTCATTGACTACGACGTGGCAGTCGAGCACCTCGACCGTGCCTGCGCGATCACCCCAGGTTTCGAATCACCCACCGTCTCGCCCCTTCATGACCCCACTTGGCGGGCAGTTCGGGCCATGGTCCCCAAGGTGGACCTACATCGGATCATGGACGAGCTCTACGATCTTGGGGCTCGCGGCATCCTCGTGACCGACATCAGTGCTTGCCGCCTGTAGGCGTCGGGGCATCGAACTTGCAGACCCCCCTGAGGGGCCTGCTACCCTATGGATCACACAAGCGGAGCCTCCGGTTCCCACCCATGCCGCCTCAGGCGAGTACGGGTCTAGACACGCCAGACGTGTCTGTCCGGGGCTGCGCGCGTGCCACCCGGACCCTCCGGGCGGGGCAGCACCCAAGGAGGCACTATCAGCGTCGAGCCAAGGATCAACGATCGCATCCGCGTACCTGAAGTCCGCTTAGTCGGGCCCAATGGTGAGCAGGTCGGGATCGTGCGGATCGATGATGCGCTGCGCCTTGCTCAGGAGTCCGATCTCGACCTCGTCGAGGTTGCGCCGATGGCAAAGCCGCCAGTTGCGAAGCTCATGGATT
>WLOK01000089.1 GCA_009699315.1 Actinomycetota bacterium | reverse complement strand
TCTCTGGATTAGGACCAACTCCCTCCTCACGGCTCTTGAGGTGGCATGATGGTGCCCGATTCACAATTTCCGATTAGGAGCTGGTACCCGCAAGTCTTTTCGAACTGGAGGATTTCATGTCCGAGCGTCCGCTCAGCCGTGAGGCGAAGGCACTAATCGCAATGTCCCGTACGTCTCTCTCGAGGAGGCGTATTCTCCAGGTCGCTGGCGTGGGTGGCGTAGCCGCTGTAGTCGCCGCCTGTGGTGCTGGCGGTGGCGACGGGAGTTCTTCCACCGCAGCGCCTTCACCTACGGTTACGGATAAGTCCGACACTGACAAGACTGTCGTGTGGTCAAACTGGCCGCTCTACATCGACGAGGATGACAGCGGTGGTCGCCCGAGTCTGGCTGCATTTGAAAAGCAGACTGGCATCACAGTGAC
The DNA here is from genome assembly GCA_009699315.1 of Actinomycetota bacterium. Classification (GTDB taxonomy): domain Bacteria; phylum Actinomycetota; class Actinomycetes; order S36-B12; family S36-B12; genus CAINMH01. The sequence continues at coordinate 6,743 of WLOK01000089.1, read as the reverse complement.
CTACAACGACGACGTCAACGACAACAACGAGTTCTATGCCAAGGTGCGTACCCAGCTCGAGTCGGGCCAGTCCATCGACCGCGACATTGTGACTCTGACCGACTGGATGGCCGCACTCTGGATCCGCAACGGCTACGTCCAAAAGCTCGATCGGGCTGTCCTGCCTAATGCTGCCAATTTGATCCCTCGCCTCGCAGATGTTGCCTTCGACAAGCCGCGTGACTATTCGCTGCCGTGGCAGTCGGGCTTCGGCGCGCTCGGGTGGAATAAGGCGGCACTGAAGTCTGTCCTGGGCACAGACACAATGACCTCCATCGACCAACTCTTTGATCCCAAACTCAACGGCAAGATCTCGGTGCTCTCGGAGATGCGAGACACGATGGGCATTCTCATCGCCTGGCAGGGAAACGACCCGAGCAACTTCACTGAGGATCAGTTCAATCAGGCCCTCGATGCTCTTCAGAAGCAGATTGATTCAGGTCAGATTCGTCAGGTTGCGGGCAATGACTACGCCGGCGCGATGGAGAGCGGCGATGTGACTGCCGTCATCGGCTGGTCGGGTGACATGTTCCAACTCGGCCCTGACTTCGGTGTTGGGCTGCCAGAGACTGGCGGCATGTTGTGGACCGACAACATGATTATCCCCGCGTCGTCCGAGCACGCAAAAAACGCGTCGATTCTCATGAATTACTACTACGACCCGAAGGTCTCCGCCGAGGTGGCCGCCTACGTGCAGTACATCTGCCCGGTGGTCGGCGCCAAGGAAGAGATGGCCAAGATTGATCCGGCGCTGGTGGACAACCAGTGGATTTTCCCAAGCGACGAGACCTTCGCGAAGTCATATGTATTCATGGAACTCACTCCGGAGCAGGATGAGAAATACCAGCGGGCGTTCCAGAAGGCGATTGGGAACTAGTAGTGAGCGAGCCGCGGCGCGCCACCCCGGTAGAGGACCTCAACCTCGTCAAGTTGTCCAAGATTTACGGTGGACTTGCCGCGGTCGATGACCTAACGCTCACCATCCCGGGTGGATCCTTCTTCGCACTTCTTGGTCCGTCGGGTTGTGGCAAAACCACCACGCTGCGGATGGTGGCCGGGCTGGAGAACCCCACTTCGGGGCAGATGTTCGTGGGTGCGCAGGAGATAACGGACCTCAAGGCATACAAGCGTCCGGTAAATACTGTCTTTCAGTCCTATGCGCTATTCCCGCACCTAGACATTTTCGAAAATGTGGCCTTCGGCCTGCGGCGGCGTGGTGTCAAAGACGTAACTGGCCCAGTGGAGCGAATGCTCGATCTCGTCGAACTCACCTCAATGGCTCGTCGCAAGCCAGGGCAACTCTCTGGCGGGCAGCAACAGCGAGTCGCAGTTGCGCGTGCGCTCATTAATGAACCAGATGTGCTCCTGCTTGACGAACCTCTGGGCGCTCTAGACCTGAAGTTGCGTCGCCAGATGCAGATTGAACTCAAGCGCATTCAGGTCGAAGTGGGCACAACTTTTGTGCACGTTACCCATGACCAAGAAGAAGCTATGACTATGGCCGACACGATCGCGGTGATGAACCAGGGTCGGATTGAACAACTTGGTGCCCCCACACAAATCTACGAAAATCCCGCTACGGCATTCGTCGCCAACTTCCTCGGGCAGTGCAACCTCGTCCCGGGGCAGATCACTGGCGGCGATGGCGACAATGCTGTCCTCAGCGCTAACGGCTTTAACTTTTCTGTGCCAAGGTCGCGCATCCACGCCGCGGGCTCATCGGCAATTCTTGGTGTCCGGCCGGAGAAGATCACGATGTATTGGGCCGATGAGCCACTCCCAGCGGGTCACAACCGACTTGAGGGCACCGTGACCGATGTGTCGTTTACCGGTGTCTCGACTCAATATCTCGTCAAGGTGCCCTGGGGTCAAGAGCTGGTCGTCTTCGAGCAGAACCTCAGTCTTGAGGAACTCTCCCGTCGCGGCGAGCACGTACAGATCGGTTGGGCTCCTGGACACACCTTCGCCCTCGACGGCGCAGAGGACATTACCGCCGGAATGGGCTCACACGTGGTGGGAGCATGACCATCGCGGCCGCAGTCGGGCCGGCAAGGCGTCGAGCTCGGATTGCCTACCTGCTGCTGCTGCCTGGCATTGCCTGGCTCGCGATCTTCTTCATCATCCCGTTGATTTCGCTGTTCTTCACATCGCTCCAAGTTTCGACCGGATCGTCGGGCAAATACAAGGCCGGATTCAATTGGCGTAACTACGTCGAAGCATTGTCGGAGTACTGGGAGTTCTTTCTCCGAGCATTAATTTATGCGGGTTTTGCCACGGTGCTCGCGCTCGTCATTGCGTATCCACTCGCCTACTTCATCGCACTCAAAGCCGGTCGTTGGCGTGCGCTCATGTTGGTCCTCGTGGTGGCGCCGTTTTTTGCGTCCTTCCTCTTGCGCACGTATGCGTGGAAGACGATCCTTGCCGACGATGCGGTGATCACTCAGACACTGAACGCGCTGCATTTGCTGCCGGATGGGCGCATTCTCAACACGTCAATAGCGGTTATCGCAGGCCTCACCTACAACTTCCTGCCGTTCATGATTCTGCCGTTGTACGCCGCGTTGGACAAGATTGATCCTCGGCTTATTGAGGCGGGAAGTGACCTTTATGCCTCTCCCTTCACGACCTTTCGCAAGGTGACGTGGCCGCTCTCTATGCCAGGTGTTGTCGCGGGCACATTGTTGACATTCATTCCTGCAGCAGGTGACTACATCAATGCTGAACTGCTGGGGTCCACCAAGGACAAAATGATCGGCAATGCCATCCAGACGAACTTTATTGAGTTTCGTGACTACCCGATGGCTAGCGCATTGTCATTCATCCTCATGGCGTCGATCTTGATCATCGTCACTGTCTATATCCGTCGAGCAGGGACGGAGGAGTTGGTCTAATGGCGTGGCTGCGCAGCAAACTCCTCGGCATTGTTGCCGTTCTCGTACTCGTCTATCTCTTTGTGCCGATCGCTGTTGTCGCGGTCTTGTCCTTCAATAATCCGGAAGGCAAATTCAACGTCTCGTGGAACGAGTTCTCGCTGAGCGCGTGGGGCAATCTCTGCGGGGTCGCGGGCGTTTGTCAGTCTTTCATCCTCAGTATTGAGATTGCCCTCATTGCTACGCTGATCGCGACCGTATTTGGCACAATGATCGCTCTTGCTCTAGTGCGTTACCGCTTCCGTGGTCGAGGGGCAGCTAACTCCTTGATCTTTCTGCCCATGGCAACACCTGAGGTCGTCCTAGGTGCGAGCCTGCTTGCGCTGTATCTCAACCTAAGGTTGCCGCTCGGCTTCTGGACAATCCTGATCGCACACATCATGTTCACGATTTCCTTCATCGTCGTTGCCGTGAAGGCTCGACTGCAAGGAATGGATCCGCGCCTTGAGGAAGCCGCGCAGGACCTCTACGCGAGTCCATGGCAGACATTCAGGTTCGTGACCTTCCCGCTCGTCTTGCCAGGCATCCTCGGCGCAGCGCTGCTGGGCTTCGCTTTGTCGTTTGACGACTTCATCATCAGCAACTTTGCCTCTGGCACCACGGTCACTTTCCCGATCTTCATTTGGGGCGCGGCGCAACGGGGTATCCCTGTTCAGGTCTATGCACTGGCAACTTTGGTATTCGCCTTGGCGCTGGTGGGCACAGTCCTTGGTCAGATTGTGTCCTCGCGTCGTCGACGAAAGCTCGCAGCTTCGTCCTAATCGGCGTAGTCTTGGGCCATGCTGTACGGCCGTTCAGTACCCACCGAGGCTCTCGGGCTGGTTGCTGACGTCCAGACAATCCCGTTTTGGCTCGACGATGCCCGTCGCCCTGAGCCGAGCCAACCTCTCCAGAGCGATGCCACTGCCGACCTCGTGATCGTCGGGGGAGGGTTCACCGGTCTCTGGGCTGCCCTGCACGCGATCGAGCGCAACCCTCGACGCGACGTGTTGCTGATCGAGGGCGATCGCATCGCGAATGAAGCGACCGGCCGCAATGGCGGATTCGTCTCAGCATCCATCACGCATGGCCTCGCCAATGGACATGGTCGCTGGCCCGATGAGATGCCCGAACTATTGCGTCTGGGCAATGCAAACCTCGATGCCATTGAGGCCTTCATCATGAGGGAGGGCATCGACTGTGACTTCGTGCGCGATGGAGACTTAACCGTTGCGACACAGGGTTATCAGGTGAAGATGCTGCAGGACCATGTGGAGTTGGCCACGAAATACGGCGAGAGTGCGACATGGCTCGATAGACAAGAGATGCAAGCCCGCGTGCGGTCGTCTGCATATCTCGGTGGCGTGTGGTCGCAAGGCTCGACTGCAGTGGTGAATCCCGCGAGGCTGGCGTGGGGTTTGGCAGACGTTGCTCGGCGTAAGGGCGTACGCATTGCTGAAGGAACGCGACTGGTAGGCATGCAACGCGATGGTTCCGGGATGCGTGTGAGAACAAAAACCGCAACCATTCACGCCCGTCGAGTCCTGTTGGCAACGGGTGCTGGGCCCTCACCCGTGCGGACACTCAAGCACTACATCGCGCCCGTCTATGACTATGTCCTCGTGACCGAGCCGCTCACGCCACGGCAGCATGCTGACATCGGCTGGAACGACTTCTCGGGAGTCGATGATGCTGGCAACCAATTTCACTATTACCGTCGTACGAGTGATGGGCGAATTCTGTGGGGTGGATTTGATGCGGTCTATCACCGCGGCAATGGGTTTGGGCCTCAGCACGATGTCGATCGCGAGTCCTTCGGTCGACTGGCACAGCACTTCTTTGCAACTTTCCCACAACTGCGTGGCGTGAACTTCACGCACGGTTGGGGCGGTGCGATCGACACGTGTTCGCGCTTTGCCGCATTTTGGGGTCGTGGCTATTCAGGTCGAGTGTCGTACGTGGCGGGCTACACCGGGCTTGGTGTCGGGACCTCGCGCTTTGGGGCCGAAGTGGCCCTTGATCTGCTTGACGGCATCGACTCGCCCGCCACCAGACTCTCGATGGTTCGCACTAAGCCGCTCCCATTCCCACCTGAACCTGCACGCTCTGTTGGCATCAACCTGATGCGCCGAGCCCTCGCTCAAGCCGATGAGCATCAAGGTCATCGCAACCTGTGGCTGCGCACTATGGACCGTCTTGGCCTGGGTTTCGACTCATAAGCGCGCTTGACCTCTAGGCTACAACTATGACGCGCTATGGCGGGCAGTTCGGCCCGGACTTCACCTTCCTTGGTGTTCCTGCTTGCGACCTTGGCGACTCGTCGACATACGAAGGTGCCGACGTTGTCATCATTGGCGCACCATTTGACGGCGGCACCTCCTACCGATCAGGCGCCCGATTTGGCCCCCAAGCGATGCGCGCCGCGTGCTATCTCGCGCATGACGGTTCGCGGCCTTCGCTTGCCTTGCGGGTGGATGGCCTGCGGGACATGAAGGTCGTTGATGGCGGCGATGTCATGATGTTTAGCGGCGATGCTGCGACTTCGTGCGCCTCACTTGAGACGGTCGTGCAGCGAGTCGCTGAGAGTGGTGCGATTCCACTGATTCTCGGTGGTGATCACACGATCACCTGGCCCGATGTCACAGGCGTGGCACGTGCTCGCGGTTGGGGTCGCATCGCTGTGCTGCACTTTGATGCCCATGCAGACACTGGCGACATCGAGTTCGGTGCGCTGATCGGCCATGGCCAGCCCATGCGCCGACTCATTGAGTCCGGCGCTGCTCGTGGCGATCGCTTCTTGCAAATCGGTCTGCGTGGCTATTGGCCACCACCCGATGTCCTCGATTGGATGGCCGAGCAAGGCATGCGTTCGTACGAGATGACGGAGATTGTGCATCGCGGGCTTGATGTCTGTCTGGACGAAGCATTCGTGATTGCGATGAATGAGTGCGATGGAGTCTTCCTCTCCGTCGACATTGATGTGGTGGACCCAGGTCATGCACCGGGCACTGGCACACCTGAGCCCGGCGGACTTTCGTCGCGTCAGTTACTCGATGCCGTACGGCGTATCTGCCTAGAACTTCCTGTATTTGGCCTCGACGTTGTGGAGGTTTCTCCACCGTACGACCACGCGGATATCACTGCTTTGCTGGGCAATCGGGTGGTTCTGGAAGCATTGTCGGCGATCGCACGACGTCGTTATGACGCCAAGCACGGCACAACGTGGGATCCATCGACACCACTTCTTGATCGCTAGGGGGCGCACATGGCTCTTCGTTGGGAACAGCTCACCGTGGATGCCGCTAACCCACATGCGCTCGCGGTGTGGTGGGCGCAAGCTCTGGAGTGGATCATCGTCTCTGAAGAGATCTTCGAAGAGAGCGAAGAGGTCGAGATTCGTGAGGCAATGGATGTTTACCCTGGTCTACTCTTCCTCGCTGTCCCAGAATCTAAGGCCGGAAAGAATCGTCTACACCTTGACCTTCGTCCCGATGATTGTGACGCCGAGGTCGAACGACTGCTCGCGCTCGGTGCGCGGCGCGTGGACATCGGCCAGGGCGAGCAGTCGTGGGTAGTTCTTGCAGATCCTGAAGGCAATGAGTTCTGCGTGTTGAGTTCACGCGGCGACTAAGACTTCAGGCATCGCATTCTTTGCGCAATTTTGCGGGTTAAACCAGCAAAATCGCGCAAAGTTGAAGGCCAAAGTTGAAGGTACGGGCCAGATTACCGGTTAAACCCGCAATCCTGCCCAAACCTCAAGAAACGACTAATGAAAGCGCATAGGACATACCAATA
>WLOK01000088.1 GCA_009699315.1 Actinomycetota bacterium | reverse complement strand
TCTGCACCATGCCGATGTCCTTGAATGGCTTCGGGTCAAAGCGATCAAGCGAGCTGACATCGTTATCCTCGACCCACCACGCACGGGATGTGGTCCGGCAGTAGTTAAGGCAATAGTGAAACTTCGGCCTCGTGTCATCGTCTACGTCGCCTGTGACCCAGCGCCACTAGCGCGTGACCTTGCCGCCTTCGCGGAGCACGGATGGAAAGTCGACGAAATTATTGGCCTCGATATGTTCCCGATGACTCAGCATCTTGAATGCGTGGTGCGACTTACGCGTCACGAATCTGCTGCAGAACCTACCCAAAATTCAACGCGCCACAACTAGCAGAAGAGCGCACCGATCTCCGCGATGCGATCGGGCACCAAGGAGTACCACGCCCACGTGCCGCGGCGCTCACGCCGAACCAAGCCTGCCTCAACCAAAACCTTGAGGTGATGCGACACCGTCGGCTGCGTCAGACCCAACGGCTCAGTCAGATCGCACACGCATGCCTCGCCGCCATCGGCCGCACGTAGAAGCGACAGGAGCTGTAGGCGGGCCGGATCCGCCACGGCCTTAAGGATCTGCGCCAGCGACTCGGCGCTCTGGCGATTCATGGGCTCAGCGAGTCCGGCCGGACAGCACTCTGGGGCGGTAAGAACTGCCCGTTCTTGAGTTTTCGTGACCACCGGGACTCCTTCACCAAATGTTAACTCAAGGATATAGACAGCCATCAATGTAACAGGGCACACTGTATAGACGTACGTAAATGTAACCCGCTTCGATGAAGAGAGTTTCTGCCATGAGCGACAAGCCTTCCGTACTCTTCGTGTGCGTCCATAACGCTGGCCGCTCGCAGATGGCGGCGGCCTACCTGACTCACCTCGCCGGTGACCGCGTAGAAGTCCGGTCCGCGGGCTCCGCCCCAGCCAACACGGTCAATCCCGCGGTTGTTACGGCGTTGCTCGAGGAGGGCATCGACATTTCAGCGGAGGCGCCCAAGGTGCTCACCACTGAGGCAATCCAAGCATCCGACTACGTCATCACCATGGGCTGCGGCGACGCGTGTGAGTTCTTCCCCGGCAAGACCTACCTCGACTGGGTCCTAGAGGATCCCGCCGGACAGGGAGTCGACCACGTACGTCCCATCCGCGACGAGATCAAGCAGCGCATTGTTGCGCTGATCTCGGAGATCGACGCAAAGGCAGCTACCGCATGAGCGACTCACCGGCATCCCTGCCTCGACGCCTTCTTGCCGAAGCGCTTGGTACGTGTCTGCTCGTCGCCACTGTTGTGGGCTCCGGGATCATGGCTCAACGTCTGTCACCTAACGACACCGGCCTTGAGTTGCTCGAAAACGCGATCGCGACAGGTGGCGTGCTCTTCATATTGATTGCCGTATTTGGACCACTGAGCGGCGCACACTTCAATCCCGTTGTCACAGCTGTCGACGCTTGGTTCGGCGGCATTGACCGTCGTGATGTCGCTCCCTACATGGCCGTACAAGTCATTGGTGCATGCGCTGGAGCCGTGCTTGCCAATCTCATGTTTGGTTTATCCGCCGTTTCAGTGTCACAACATGATCGAACTGGTTGGGGGATCTGGCTCGCAGAGATCGTTGCAACATTTGGTCTGCTACTAGTGATCCTCGGCCTAGTGCGAACTGGTCGCTCCACGTGGATTGCAGCCTCGGTCGCGGCGTACATTGTGGGCGCTTATTGGTTCACCTCGTCGACGTCATTCGCAAATCCAGCTGTGACCGTGGGCCGCATGCTCTCAGACACTTTCGCCGGCATCGCGCCCGCAAGCGTGCCTGGGTTCGTGATTGCTCAGTGCGTGGGCGCAATAATTGCCGTGCTCGTCGTGATTGTGCTGTGGCCCAAACATTCACCCGCCGGTGCTGTTGCCATGGACGTCCATAAGGAAACGCGATAGCACTGGGCTCAAGGATTAATGCGCTCCGAGCAGGACAGACCTGACTTATCCGAATCGACCGTGTACGTAGTCGAACGTCCGGGGATCCTGCGGGCTATCAAACATAGCCACGGTGTCACCAGACTCCACAATGTAGCCAGGCTGTCCCTGCTCGGCGAGGAAGAAAGCGCACAAGTCAGACACACGCTGCGCCTGCTGCATGTTGTGAGTAACGATAACAACCGTCACCTCGGACTTGATCTCCATGATCGTCTCTTCAATACGCCGTGTTGACGTCGGATCCAAGGCGGAGCACGGCTCATCCATCAACAACACCTTCGGACGCACTGCAAGTGAGCGCGCGATGCACAGACGCTGCTGCTGACCTCCCGAGAGTCCACCACCCGGTGAGCGCAAGCGACTTTGGACTTCCTTCCAGAGACCAGCTTTAACGAGACACTCCTCGACCAGAGAGTCCTTCTCGGATCGGCTTGGCTTAATTCCGACGAACTTCAATCCGGCGAGCACGTTGTCATAGATCGACATGGTCGGGAATGGGTTGGGTTTTTGGAACACCATGCCAATGTGGCTTCGCGCATCTGTCAGGCGAACCTGTGGCCCATAGATGTTCATGTCACCCAGCCACACCTCGCCGGCAAGGGACGCAATGGGAATCAGTTCATGCATGCGATTGAGGATCCGAAGGAATGTCGACTTCCCGCATCCTGAGGGACCGATAAGCGCGGTCACATGGCCCGCGGGCATGTCCAATGACACGCGATCAAGAACCTTATGGGTGCCAAACCATGCAGAGATATCGCGAGCCTGTAATCCGAGCAGGTCGATGACCGGCTCGCCCATGATGCCTCCAGGTCGTGTACGGGTACTAACCGACATGGTGGCGCCTCTCGGTAACGGGAAGGTGAACGACTAAAGAAGGTTGGGGAGCAGCATGACAATGTGGTTTGTGACGGCCACACCCAGCGCGACCACCACAGGGACCGCCACGATCCATGTTTGCCAGCGTCCCCACCTCACGGAGAGCCAGACGAACGTGAGAGCCGCGCCCAGCAACAGGACTGACCACAGCAAGAGCCCCACTGCGGCCGAAGAGTCCCCAACCAAGGGTGCTTCTCCGCTGGCAAGCATCAGGCTGGGCAGGACGGGGCTCGTCGCACTCATCGGATCGGATATGAGCCGCGCGTCAAGTTGGACGAGTCCAGACGGCAAGTACGGCGCACCCGAAGCGCTGACCAGGGTCAGCCGACCCTCCCCGGGCTGGAGAGCGACCGGGTCTTCGCCATTGGCTCGTACCGCGGTGACCTCATAGTCAAAGGTGCCTTGCCCGGTCGACACCGAGAACTGCGTCCCGATCGCGACAGCAGCCAACGCCTTAAACGGGCCACCGAATGCCCAAGCACGACCCATCACCACTGAATGGCCCACCTGCCCCGGCATCACGGTATCTCGCTGATGACCTGGACCAGACATAAGAACGGTCGAGGTCGTTCCATTCAATACAACTTCGTCGATACCCAGCCCCGGTGCGTCTATCCAGGCCACCGGAGCACCCATCGCGAGCAAAGCCCCGCTTGTGGTCGTGATGCCCGTCGGTGCAATTGCATTGGCCAACTGATTACGGAAGTCGGCGTATGCGACGTGCTGATCACGATCGTGACGCATAGGACTGAAAATCAGGAGATTGAACACCAACCCGAGGAAAAGGCCGCCGACAATCAGTAGCGCTGTGCTCGCGACCGCCACGCCAGGAGTGAGCTCACGTACTGGCTTTTTCGCTGTGGGCTTCTCCTGCTGGGCAGCCTTCGTCACGGGCATCACCTCAGAGATGCTACGGGCCTCCGGGCGCTGTGGTGCCACCACGGCCATTAGTTCCATGCCCGAACCTCCTCGAGAGATGCCGTTGACTGCATCACGCGATCTTGCCTGCTTTCACGGTGATGGTGCCATTCGCGTAGCCGACCTTCTTCGCGGTCACGATGACACCGATCGTCTTGCCCTTGAGCGACGCCGGGATCGTGAACGACGAAGCAGTGGCCTTCGAAATCGCCGTTGCATTCGTGCCCACAATCGTCACCCACTGGTAGGTGTAGGAGGTCGCTGCTGGGCTCCACGTGCCGGCCGACACAGTGAGCTTCTTGCCTGTGGCAATCGTGCCGGTGATCTTCGGGGACTTTCCAGCGACGACCGTGAGAGCAGATCCGAGAGCGACAGTCTTCGCTGTCGCATCCTGATTTGCCGTTAGACCATCAACAGATGTGGCGGTCACTCGGCAGGTGACTGACTTGTTGGCATCCGCGGCTACTGGGGTGTAGGAGGCGGTGGTGCCGGTCGACGTAGTCACCGATGTGCCGGCAACGCTAATCACGATGCTGTACGTAGACGCATCCAGCCACGTGCCACGGGTACAAGTGAGCGCAGTGCCGACCTTCGCGGTCGAAATCACCGGTGCAGCGGTGTTCACTGGGGTCAACTTCGCCAACACCACCAAAGTTTTCTGATCAGCTTCGGAATCGAAGTAGTCATCACTGTTCGAGGTGTAGCTCGCATCAATGCGATAGCTCTTCGGCAATCTGGAGGAGGCCCCACCCGCGAGACTGTTGTAGGTCACTGTGGCGACTCCTTGGACGATCTGGCCTGTGCCAAGCGTGATCGGTGTTCCGCCGCCCGAAACAGGCGTAGCGGTGAAGACCACGGAGCCGGTTGCGTCCGACGGAGTGACCGTCGCGGCGAAAGTCACCGTTGAACCCGCAACCACATTACCCATGGGGGTGATGCCCATTTCGAGACTAGTAGCGACTCCACTTGCCGGCTCCGTCGTCTGGAAGACCGTGGGAGAGGTGAACCACAATGACGAACTTCCGAGAATGGCTGTTGGAGATGAACCCACACCCTGGAAGCACTTCACGGTGAAGGTGTACTGACCACTCAAGGTGGGCACCTGGTACTGCATAGCAAAGTCAGCCATAGATAGCGCTAATGTGATCCGATAGCCTGAACCACTACGCGGGACGGAATCCTCACGTGCATTAGGTGTCGCGTTCTTACCGCCAGAGAACCCGATCCCCTCCACGAAAACCTGCACTTTCGTGTCGGTGTCGATGTCAGGGCAAATTGTTGTGGTGTAAATATCGATCGAAGAGCCCGATGTGCCTGTCGACGGGCTCACTGACACGGCACCGGTCGCCTGGCTGCTCGTAATTGGGATCATTAGGCCGGCAATTACCGCAGTAACGGCCACTAGAGACTTCAACGCGCGCATGACACTCCTGTCGAAACTGTTAGATGAATGCTGGGGTTAGTTGTGGGCCGAGGAAAGTCGGCTACGTGAACGGCTGATGACGCAAAGATGATGTTTCGGTTCTGTGGGTAACGATCGGTTTTCATGACGCGGAGCTCCTGCGGGACTTGAGCCCAAGAAGGACGACAACCATGAGCAGGAAGATGCCGCCACCGATGAGCAGAGGCTTAAGTAGAGAGGCACCTTGCTCTGTCGAGGCGCCGGCCACCGCGTCAACGGCGCTCGTCGACTCATTCACAGAGGGCTCAGTGGGTTCGGCCTCAGCCACTTCGCTTGCTAACGGATCTTGTTCTGCACCAGCAGAGCCAACTGAGTTTGACTCAGACTCTGGAGACTCTTGGTCATCGACCGGAGCAGGAACTGCTTCCTCGGTGTTACCTGTGTCGGAGTTCCCTGCGTCTACATTGACTGGCTCAGCTGCCTGCCCTGCCCCTTGGTCTACCGCTGCGTCATCACCGGATGGTTGCACCAGCGGCGGATTTGGGCTGGTCACCACAAACGTGCCCTTGGCGCTGTCGATGGTGATGTCTGCGACGGTGTCGCCGAGACTATTCTGACTCAGACCCGCCAGACAACTCATCGTGAGTCGGTAATCACCGTCTAGCACGACAGGCGTCGGGCGAACGAATCCACCTGCATCAGTGAAAGTCCAGACCAACGGGAGGATTGCAGTTCCTGGATACGACTTGTTGTCGAGCGCAGTAATTGCAGTATTTCCAGTCACATTAAGCGGGGCGTCAAGACCGGGACCAGTCAAACGCACAATCACCCGGTTTGCGTCCGCTGGGCAAAACGCGCCATCCGGGAGCTGCAATTCCACCGCCTGCAGCGTGGTTCCTGAAGCCGGTGAGACTCGGGCGTAAGTGACTGAGTCTGCACTCGCAGGCGTATTCACTGCTAGACCCACACCGGCAAAGAAGCCGATGAGAAGTGCTGGAGTGAGGACTCGTTTCAAGATACACATCACTTTCTGTCGTGTTGTCACGATCTAGAGGGAGTGGTGGTTCCGGCAGACTCTGCCGCCGGAACCACCATCAGTCCCACCGAGGGATTGCTGCAGATCAGCTAGTGAGCTGCTGAGTGCCACACCCATACGTCGCGCCGGCCGGAACCGGGGCGAAGCCATACTTGATGATCGTGGCGGTGTCTGAGCAGAGGAACGAGTTCGAACCATGGAAGACCGCCTTCAGAGCGATCTGAACCGGGTTGAGTCCTTCGTTATTGCCGGCGACAACGGCCGCTGCGATCGCATCGCCATCGGCGCGGCGAACCACGTTGTAGACGGTACGAACGTTGGCTCCACCGGGGTTCAACATCAGCGGTGACTTGTCATCGAGAAGGCCTAGGACAGTTCTGCCGCGAACGTCACTCACAGAACCGTTCTCCTGTGAAACCCACTGAGCAACCGAGTAACCCACGACCTGGTTGTCCGTGAGCTGAATGCCGTTGTGCTCCTGCGGGAGGACCGTGTTGTCGGTGCCGCCACCGAGGTAGCACGAAGTGTCCACACCAGCCGGGATCGATGTCACACCAAAGACGTATTTCAGCCAGTCGGCACGGGAACCAGATCCCGTCTGTGGGAGCACTGGCTCAAAGTTGGTCTCACACCTATAGATTGCGATGAGCTGGGCCTTAGTCAAGGTACGCGGTACCGAGGAGGTCTGGGTGACTGCGAATGTCAATCCATCGATAGCGAACGGGTAGTAGGTGAGAAGATCGTCTGCCGAGAAAGATGAAGAACGCGCATACTGAAGACATCCGGCCGGGTCGTTGTTCTTCAGCGCGGTGCGGCCAGCAGTCGAACCGTTTGCGCGATTTACGGCGGTGCAACCTTCATTGCCCATATCTACTTTTGATGAACCAGAGGCATCCCAGGAAGCAACATTTGCACCGTTGGTGGTCTTGGAAAATCCGTTCATGACGAACTGAGTGGTATCTGAGCCCATGCCATTCAGCACACGTCCAGTTGTCGTGGGATCGGCCATCGACGGAGCGGCAATGCCAGCTCCGACGAGCGCCACGCCAGCTGCGGCGAGGATGATCGTCTTGATGTTCACTACGTATCCCTTTCGGTGGGTGGAATGGACCGAAGGAGGGTTCCCGACGGTCACATA
>WLOK01000087.1 GCA_009699315.1 Actinomycetota bacterium | reverse complement strand
GGCGCACGCGAGTCACGGCTGCATATGCGGCAAGTGTGGCGGCGGTGCTGTCGGATGTCACGGCAACGATCGATAACTGCCCTAGCGGAGCGACCATTCCGAAACGTGGGTTAAGAAGTTGGCTTCCAGTGGCGGCATTCGTGGCATCTCGGTGTGTTCCTGACGCGGCTTTCTCGGCAGGAGATTTCGGCGATACTCCCTTGCGCCGCTGCGATCGAAGTTTCCACATCCTCCAGACATCTCGTGGCAATGTCGCGGTTGAACTTGGGTTCTTGGCTGCTTCGACCATGCGTCGACCCACGCGCATACTTGTCGAGGCCTCAATGCGAGCAAGTTGACGTTCGGCACGTTCGGCACGATCGTGGGCGGCACGCAATTCCATGCGCATGCGCGCAGTCTCCGCGCGTACGCGATCCAGTCTGGCACGCATTTCCGAGTCCATCGCGGGAGTCACGTGTGTGACAGAGGGGCCTTCTGGCCCCTCGAGAGCTTCAGTGATAGCGGCGGAGAGGTCATCGGAGGTCGCGATATCAACTGACAGGCTACGACGCATCACCACAGCAAGTGGAAGTTCGGGATACACCGTGGGAGTTACCTCGATGAAAGTCGCACCAGCGCGCACGATTGCCTCAGACAACTCGTCGACGGGGGTGTGCTCGGCGGAGATTCCAAGCAGGATGATCATAACCGCACCCTCGTGACATTTCTCCATTGATTCAGCGAGATTTTCGAGAGATGCGGGTGTTCCATCAGTCGATGTGACTAAGGCTTCGTGCCCATATGCACATCGGTTGCGATGGATCGGGGTGGAAGTGCCGGCAACGAATACCCCGAGGTCGATTGGACCTGCGATGACAATGCCGCGTAGGTCCGCTGACACCTGCGCGATCAGATCCAGAAGTCGAAGGGTCACTGAGTTTTATCCATCCAACGAACAATCACATCTGCGATGCGCTCTCCAGCTTTTCCATCCCAGAGCGGTGGAACTCGAGTTGGCCCGTCGTTGCGCGAAGTCATCGCTTCGTCGAGGTGGGCCAGCAAGTTATCTGTGGTGACCAAGTGGTTGGTGCCCTCGGTGATTGTGATGGGTCGTTCCGTATTGGGCCGCAAGGTCAGGCAGGGAACCCCGAGAATCGTGGTTTCTTCTTGAACGCCTCCTGAGTCAGTGATGACGGCGCGCGAACCGCGTACGAGGGAGATGAACTCGATGTAGCCCAAGGGTTCTACGACGTGAATACGGGGATGATCAGCAAGCCCGAGGGCTTCGAGCGTGGCCCGGCCGCGCGGATGGAGCGGAATGATGAGATCGGCACGATGGGCCGCCTCGTGCAGCACGGCAACCAATCCTGCAGCCGTTTCGGGATCATCCACATTTGCCGGACGATGCAGAGTGGCCACGAAATAGTCTTCGGGAAGCCCATGTGCTGCCCGGGCGGCATCTGCATCGAATCTATGCAACTGGGCTAGCAGCGTATCGATCATGGGATTACCGACGAGATGGATCCGCTCCGCAGGCACGCCTTCGCGAGCGAGGTGCGCAATTGCCTCTGGGCTGGTGACAAGCAAAAGTTCTGATAACTGATCGGTGAGTCGACGATTGACTTCTTCGGGCATCGTCATGTCAAAGGAGCGCAAGCCGGCTTCGACATGTGCCACGGGGATCTGCAGTTTGGCAGCGACCAAGGCGGCCGCGACGGTCGAGTTGACGTCGCCGTAGACGATGACGAGCGGGGGACGGGTGGTCAAGAGTTCTGCTTCGAGGCCAAGCATGAGGGCCGCGGTCTGCTGCGCGTGGCTACCGGAGCCGACACCCAGATTGACGTCAGGGCGCGGAAGGTCAAGTTCGCGAAAGAAAACCTCGGACATTCGGTCGTCATAATGCTGTCCGGTATGGACGAGCCGTTGACGAACTCCCACCGCTGCGAGGGCCGACATTACGGGCGCCGCCTTGGGGAAATTGGGGCGCGCACCGGTCACATGTAGCACTGGGGTGGTCATGGGTGCCCTTCAGTTGATAGGTACTCGCCTACTATCCCAGATATGACGTCTTTCGATCGGTTGCGCACGGCCCTGTCGCGCCTGCCACTAGCCACATCTGGAGCCGCTCGCCGGTTTGCCGAGGATCCTGAGCGAGCCAGAGAGATTGCACGCCGCTACGAGATTCCTGGACTGCGTCGCATGAGCGCAGAATCTCGGGAGAATAATCAAGTTTCTTTAGTGGCCACTGGGACGAATGAGGCAGCAGGGGCGAACGAGCGCAGGTTTTGGTCGGCCGTAGCGCGGGATGACTTCGAAGAAGCGGTTCGTGCGGCGGGCACCGACGCCTTGCACTCTGCAGTTGTGACGCGGCTCGGTGGGCGCCTCAGCGAGGCGACAGAACTGGGCGCAGCCCTCGCGAAGAGTCTGCCGACTCGCCAAGAACGTCGTCGCGCCGCGCGTGTCGCCGCGTCAGCCACACGTGAACTCGCCGAACTGGCACCAGTCGCGTTTGTGTCAACGAGCGGGTCACTCGGTCAGGCTCAGGGGCGCATCTTGCATGTCGTCACCAATGCGCTCCCAGAAGTGCAGGCTGGCTACACAATCCGCACCGACCACATTGTGCGCGCGCAGCGTGCTGTTGGCCTGGATCCACATGTGGTGACGCGACCGGGATTCCCGGTTCTCCAGGGATATCTCGTCGCAGCGAAAGACGTGCAAGTTCACGCAGTGCCCTATCACCGGATCCTGCCGGCTCTCGCACCATCTCGTCGGCCCGAGGCTGCGCGTCAACAGCACGTCGACGAATTAACGAAACTGGTCCGAGTTCTTCAGCCACAGGTCTTACATGCGGCAACAGGCTTCGCAAATGGTCAAGCGGCGCTGCGTGTACGTGACATCACCGGAACGCGTGTGGTCTATGAAGTCCGCGGTTTTCTCGAGGATTCTTGGGCTTCACGGCACGGAGGCGCCGCCGCTGAATCAACCGATCGCTATTTACTGGCACGCGATCGTGAGACCGATGTGATGTTCGCCGCTGATGCGGTCGTCACTCTCGGTGCGGCAATGCGTGCTGAAATCATCTCGCGGGGAGTAGCGCCTGAGCGTGTCGTACTCGTACCCAACGGGGTTGATGAGCATTTCCTTGCCCCACTGGTTGACAAGGAGCAGGTGCGAAGACGTCTCGGGATTCCCGCGGCCGAGCTCGTGGTGGGACTGATCTCCACGTTGTACCCACACGAAGGTGTGCTCACACTGATCCGAGCCGCAGCGATGTTGCGGGATCAGGACGTTGATGTTCGACTCGTGATTGTCGGCTCCGGGCCAGACGCGCCTGCCATGCATGCATTGGTGGACGAATTGCGGCTGGCCGACCGTCTGACCGCCCCCGGGCAGGTGCCAGTCAGCGAAGTTCGTGATTGGTTCGACGCTCTCGACGCATTCGCGCTGCCTCGCATTGACTCCCGAGTGACTCGCTTAGTCAGCCCGCTCAAGCCGGTCGAATCCATGGCGCGTGGCGTGCCGGTCGTCGCGAGCGATCTCCCGGCGCTAGCTGAGTTGATCGGGTCAGGGGAGCGCGGAGTCCTGGTGACCCCGGACGACCCTGCAGCGCTTGCGCAAGGGCTGGCCGAGTTGGTCGATGACCGGCTGCGGACAGCGCTGGGATCTGCTGCTCGCGAGTGGGTGGCGGGGTGTCGCACGTGGGCATATGCGACTCGGGCCTACTCGGGCGCGTACTCTGGCACCGCCGACGAGTTGTAACTCGCCGCCGGGCAAGGAGCCCGATTTCGGCACCGGACGCAAAGGACCTGCATGTCGGTCGACCTAGTCGTGATCGGTCTCGGATACGTGGGCCTGCCCCTCGCCCAGGAGGCCACCCGAGCCGGATTGACCGTGGCAGGCCTAGATGTCTCTCCGCGTGTCGTGGAGAGCCTCACCGCGGGTCGCTCGCATGTAGACGACCTGTCCGACGCCGACATTGCCCAAATGCGGGCGGGCGGATTCACAGCGACCCTCGATGCAGCAGTCATCGAACGGGCCAAGACTGTCGTCGTTTGTGTGCCCACTCCGCTGACTGAGGAAGGCGGACCCGATCTTGGGCCCGTCGAGTCTGCGGTCATCGCGATCGCCGCGCACCTGCAGCCAGGGCAACTGATCGTCCTTGAGTCGACTACCTATCCAGGAACCACCGAGGAGGTTGTCCGTCCGGTTCTTGAGGCCGGTGGTCTCATCGCAGGCCGCGACTTCCATCTGGCATTCAGCCCAGAGCGGATCGATCCGGGCAATCCTGTGTACGGAATGAAGAACACTCCCAAGGTTGTCGGGGGCACAACTCCCGCTTGCACAGATGTCGCCGCCGACTTCTATGGCAAATTTGTGGACACGGTCGTACGCGCCGCAGGCACGCGCGAGGCGGAGATGGCCAAACTGCTAGAAAATACCTATCGCCACATCAACATTGCATTGGTCAACGAGATGGCGCGATTCTGCAACGAGCTGGACATCGATCTGTGGGATGTCATTAATTGCGCAAAGAGCAAGCCATTCGGTTTTCAGGCGTTCTACCCCGGACCCGGGGTGGGAGGTCATTGCATCCCGATTGATCCCAATTACCTCTCCTATCGGGTGCAGGCGAAACTCGGCTATCCCTTCCGTTTCGTGGAGCTAGCTCAGGAAATCAATGCCGGTATGCCAGCGTACGTGGTCCGTCGCATTCAAGACATCCTCAATGATGATGGCCGTGCGCTGCGTGGATCTACCGTTTTACTCCTGGGAGTCACGTACAAGCCAGACATCGCCGACCAGCGTGAGTCGCCTGCAAAGCCGATCGCCGCGTTGCTGCAGGACAAAGGCGCGAACGTGATCTACCACGATCCACATGTCACAGACTGGACGGTGCGCGGTGAGTCTGTCGATCGGGTAACTGATCTTGATACCGGCCTAGCGACTGCTGATGTGTCTGTCCTGTTGCAGAACCACAAGGCGTACGACATCAACCACATCGGTGCGGCCGCGCGGAGTCTCTTTGACACGCGCGGTGTGGCTGTGGGTCCGAAGGTGGTGCGGCTCTGAGTCAGTCAGGCTCAAGTGCCGCTCCGTCGCCAGCTGTTCAGGCAGCCCTGGCTGATGGTCTGCGCCCGGTCAATGAGCGCCCAAAGTTTTCTGACTATATCCGCGGGCTCTGGCTTCGTCGACGATTCATCAGCGCCTTCGCCGGTGCGCGTGTAGACGCGGAAAACAGCCGCAATCGACTAGGCCAACTGTGGCAGGTTCTCGATCCTGTTTTCACCATGTGCATCTACTGGTTCCTCTTCGGGTTTCTGCTCAACGGACGAGGTTCCGTACAGAACTACATTGGCTTTCTCGCCGTTGGAGTCTTTAGCTTCGCCATTATTCGCCAGGCAATTTCTGCCGGATCGAAGTCGATAGCCAACAACCTAGGCCTACTGCGTGCAATTCACTTCCCGCGTGCGGTTCTGCCGCTTGCTGTTGTGATCAAGCAATTGCGCGTTTTTCTCGTCGCCATGCCCATCATGATCGGCATCCTGTTAGTGACCGGTGAACCCATTACTTGGTACTGGCTCATGGCACCGGTGGGAATCTTGCTCATTGTGATCTTTTCATTTGGCGTAGCGATGATCATGGCGCGGGTGGTGGCCCACGTGACGGATATTAGCGAGGTGCTCCCTTACTTGCTGCGGGTATGGGGCTACATGTCCGGTGTCATGATCCCGATCGCCGATCGCCTTCGTTCGCTGAACGTGCCTTCGCCGGTCACTTTCATCATCGAGGTCAATCCGGCAACCGTCTACCTCAACTGCATGCGCGACGCACTGATGGGCACCTATGACTCGCCCTGGGGCATGTGGAACTGGGTCGCAGCGGCTGCTTGGGCCGTAGTGATTTTCCCACTGGGACTCTGGTACTTCTGGCGCGCGGAGGCCACCTATGGACGAGGCTGAGGTGCCTAGCACGGAATCCGAACAAGACATCGAAGAGCCCCGCACTCTGGGCAAACTCAAGGTCGTTGTCGATGACGTGCACGTCACTTATCGCGTCTGGACGTCGCGAACGCCAGCAGATGGCGAACGCAAGTGGTGGCAACGTGGATCGAGGGCGGTTCCCACGAAGCGCGAAGTCCATGCAGTTCGCGGGATCTCGTTCGAGGCACGGCAGGGAGAGACCATTGGCATCATCGGTCGCAATGGCTCGGGAAAGTCGACTCTGCTTAGGGCAATCGCTGGGTTGATTCCGCCCAATAAGGGCACTGTTTACGCCGACGGCCAGCCCACTCTGCTGGGTGTGAGTTCCGCCCTGGTGCAATCGTTGACGGGCGCGCGCAATATTGAACTGGGTCTCTTGGCACTAGGAATGTCCCAGAAGGAGATCGCTTCGAAGTTCGATGACATCGTGGAATTTAGCGGTATTGGCAAGTCCATACACATGCCAATGAGCACGTATTCGTCAGGTATGGGTGCGCGTTTGAAGTTCGCAATTGCTACCGCGATCACACATGACATCTTGCTGATTGACGAGGCTCTGTCTACCGGCGACAGCGAGTTCGTGGAGAAGAGTGCGGCGCGAATCGAGGAGCTTCGTGATGAAGCCGAGGCAATTTTCCTGGTGAGCCACTCCGCGTCTGCAATTCGAGCTATCTGTGATCGTGCGATCTGGATCGATGCCGGCCAGATCGTCATGGATGGCCCGACGGAGGAAGTCCTTTCGAAGTATCTGGAGTCCGTACCCCGTAACTTGAAGAAGGATCGCAAACAGGCACGGCGAGCGCGAAAACTGCGCCTCGACGGGCAAGGTGCCGACGAAGACGGAAGTGACTGGGCTCAGGACGCGTCCGATGGCGGAGGCTTTTAAGTTCATGCGAGTCCTGGTAGTCACGGTTGTTCATCGACCTGACGATGCTCGCATTCTCGTCAGGGAAATTGGCGCGCTTCTGGCTTCGGGACATCAGGTCACCTACGCGGCACCGTTTACTGAGTTCGGCGTAGCTCGTCCGGGTGGCATACGAGCTATTGATCTGCCGCGAGCAAGTGGTCGTAATCGCATAACCGCTCTGCGAATTGCTCGGAAGATGCTCAAGCAACAAGCGTCCGTGCATGATGTGGTGATCCTCCACGATCCCGAATTGTTGATGGCGGCGCAGGGATTGCAGCACCCGGTGGTGGTATGGGATGTTCACGAAGACACCGCCGCTTCGTTATCACTGAAGTCGTGGCTGCCGAGCTGGGCGCGACGACCCGTGGCTGGGCTGGTTCGCACCCTCGAAACGACAGCCGAGCGCAATCGTCGACTGATTCTCGCCGAGAGCGCCTACGCCCAACGCTTCGTGGGTGTGCATCCT
>WLOK01000086.1 GCA_009699315.1 Actinomycetota bacterium | reverse complement strand
CGCGACATCGGCGGCATCATCGTCGTCGACTTCATCGACATGGTCCTCGAGAGCAACCGCGATCTGGTCCTGCGCCGCCTCGTGGAGTGCCTGGGTCGCGACCGCACCAAGCACCAGGTGGCTGAGGTCACCTCGCTGGGCCTGGTCCAGATGACCCGCAAGCGCATCGGTCAGGGCCTCTTGGAGTCCTTCTCGACCTCCTGTGAGTCCTGCGGAGGGCGCGGACACCACGTCTCGCTCACGCTGGGCGAGGGGGAGCGGAAGAAGCCGACAGGGGTGGATCCCGCCGAGGTAGCAGCACGCAGTATCCTGTCATTTGACCCTGTCGAGGGTTAATCCCTACTCTTGACTGTCTTACCCGCACGACAGCGCCGCAGCCGCGGCGCGCAAGCATGAGGAGAAGTCCGGTGTACGCGATTGTCCGGGCCGGTGGCCGCCAAGAAAAGGTCGCTGTTGGCGACGTTGTAGTGCTCGACCGCATGGCGGCCGCGCCTGGCAGCTCTGTCAACCTCAAAGCTCTGCTCCTCGTCGAAGAGGGTGTCATCACGACCGACGCCGCAGCGTTGTCCGCTGTGACCGTCACTGCTGAGGTCATGCAGCATGAGCGTGGCGAGAAGATCCACATTCTTCGTTACAAGAACAAGACCGGCTACCGTCGCCGTCAGGGTCACCGCCAGGATTTGACCCGGGTGAAGGTCACTGCAATCAAGACTGGGAAGTGACGCGAGATGGCACATAAGAAAGGCGCATCTAGCTCCAGGAACGGCCGCGACAGCAACGCGCAGCGCCTCGGCGTGAAGCGTTTCGGCGGTCAGGTCGTTCTCGCGGGCGAGATCATCATTCGTCAGCGTGGCACCCACTTCCACCCCGGACTCAATGTTGGCCGTGGCAAGGACGACACACTCTTCGCACTCGAGCCGGGTGTCGTCGAGTTCGGCACGCGCCGTGGTCGTCGCGTGATCAACATCGTCGAAGGCTGAGTTAACGCCGCGCGTCGGCGTTCAACGGTCTTATGGCCACTTTTGTAGATCGAGTCACTCTGCACGTTGCCGCGGGCAACGGCGGGCATGGTTGTGCCTCAATTCGCCGCGAAAAGTTCAAGCCCCTAGCCGGCCCTGACGGTGGCAATGGCGGTCGCGGTGGAGATGTCACGCTCGTCGTAGATCCCAGCGTCACGACCTTGCTGGAGTTCCATCACGGTGCCTTACGCGTCGCTGCCAATGGCAAGCCCGGTCACGGCGACATGCGCCATGGTGCTGCGGGTGACGATATCGTCTTATCCGTGCCAGACGGCACTGTTGTTACTACCCCTGATGGCGAATTCATCGCTGATCTCGTAGGTGTCGGCACAACGTTTGTGGCCGCCCAGGGTGGTCGCGGCGGTCTAGGCAATGCCGCTCTCTCATCGCAGCGTCGCCGCGCTCCTGGGTTCGCGCTCTTCGGTGAGCCCGGCACTTCACGTGATCTCGTACTCGAACTCAAGTCAGTTGCTGACGTTGCGCTCGTGGGTTATCCCAGTGCCGGCAAGTCCAGTCTCATCGCGGCGATGTCGGCGGCGCGTCCGAAGATCGCCGACTATCCGTTCACGACCCTGGTGCCCAACCTCGGTGTGGTGTCGGCTGGCGAAGTTATTTTCACCGTCGCTGATGTGCCCGGTCTAATCCCCGGTGCGAGCACGGGCAAGGGCTTGGGCCTGGAGTTCCTGAGGCACGTCGAGCGCTGCTCTGTACTGGTACACGTGATCGACACCGCCAGTTTGGAGACGGACCGCAATCCGTTGGCCGATCTCGACATGATCGAGGAGGAATTGACCCAGTACGGCGGCCTAGATGATCGCCCCCGCATTGTGGCCCTGAACAAGATCGACGTCCCCGACGGTCGCACTCTGGCTGAGATGGTGCGTCCCGACCTTGAGGCGCGCGGGCTCGCGGTTTTCGAAGTATCTGCATCGAGTCACGAAGGACTGCGTCCGCTGATTTATGCGATGGCCGGAGAGGTGCTCGCGGCCCGCAAGCTCTCGGCTCCCGCTGAAGCTCCGCGGATCGTGATTAAGCCCAAGGCGGTTGACGACAGCGGCTTCGTGGTCAAGCGCGAGGGTGAAACATTCCGCATCACCGGTGCGCGCCCCGAGCGCTGGGTGCGACAGACCGACTTCGCCAATGACGAGGCGGTGGGTTATCTCGCCGATCGTTTGCAGCGACTGGGTGTCGAAGCGGCTTTATTGAAGCAAGGCGCTACTTTCGGCAGTGAAGTGTTGATCGGACCCGAGGAGAACGCAGTCGTATTCGACTGGGAGCCTTCGACCGGTTCGTCACTTGGCTATGGTCCGAGAGGATCTGACCCCCGACTGGAGGGACGATGAGCACTCGCGCGGAGTTCGCGGCTGCGCGCCGCCTCGTCGTCAAGATCGGGTCGTCTTCGCTGACGTTGCCTGGTGGTGGCATCAACCTCAAGCAACTCGCCGATCTTGTTGATGTCCTCGAGGCGCGCGTTGCGGCGGGCACAGAGGTTGTTCTGGTGTCCAGCGGTGCAATCGCGACGGGTCTGCCCACCTTGGGCTTTTCGACGCGACCCAAGGACCTACACGTTCTTCAGGCTGCTGCAAGTGTCGGCCAAGGCATGCTCATCGCACGCTACGCGTCGGAGTTCGCACGCCATGGACGCACAGTCGGTCAGATCCTGCTCACTGCAGATGACATTGGGCATCGCACGCGCTATCGCAATGCGCGGAGCACGTTGGTGCGACTACTCGAACTTGGCGTGGTGCCTATCGTTAACGAAAACGACACGGTCGCAACCGAAGAGATTCGTTTCGGTGATAACGACCGACTCGCGGCTCTTGTCGCGCACGTCATCGATGCTGATGCGCTCGTACTACTTAGTGACGTAGACGGCCTCTACGACGCACCGCCTGTCAGCGGCAACGCCCAACTCATCACCGAGGTGGCGCACGGCGCCGGACTCGATGGAGTCGAGGTCGGCGGAGTCGGTTCGGGTATTGGTCTGGGTGGCATGGTGACGAAGGTCGATGCAGCCCGCGTGGCGACGGCTTCAGGCATCCCGGTAGTGCTGACGTCTGCAGCCAACGCGGCCGCGGCAATCGCTGGGGAGTCCTGCGGCACGCTCTTCCATGCTTCGCCGGAGAAGGTCGCCACGCGTCAGTTGTGGCTGGTCCACGCCACGCGGCCCACCGGCAGGCTGATCCTCGATGCTGGTGCCGTTCGCGCGCTCATGGAGTCGGGCAGTTCGCTCCTGCCGGCTGGCATTACCTCGGTCGAGGGAGATTTCCTCGCGGGCGACGTTGTCGAGCTCGTCGGTCCCGATGGGGAGCCCATCGCTCGTGGGCTGGTCAACTTCGATTCCTCCGAGCTCCCGGCCCTGCTCGGCCGCTCCACCAAGGACCTCGCCCGCGAACTTGGGCCCGACTATGAGCGCGAAGTCATTCACCGCGATGACCTCGCCATCCTGCGCCCCTAGAATCTGACTATGGACGTTGATCGCGAGGAAGTACTCGACTGTGCCCGGCGTGCCCGCGTGGCAGCTGGGTCACTGCGCCAACTCACCCGCCAGCAAAAAGACCATGCGCTTCGGGTGATGGCCGACTACCTGGTTGCCGCAACTGACTCCATCGTCGAGGCTAATGCGATCGATGTGTCGCGAGCCACTGCTGACGGCATCTCACCGGCCATCATCGATCGGCTGACTCTCACGCCGTCGCGCATCGCTGACATTGCCGACGCCTTGCGTGAGGTCGCGGAGTTGCCCGACCCGATCGGTGAAGTGATTCGTGGCTACACGGTGCCCAATGGTCTGGAGATTCGCCAGATCCGCGTGCCCCTCGGTGTGGTCGGCATGATCTACGAAGCCCGTCCCAATGTGACCGTTGACGCAGCAGGTTTGTCGCTGAAGAGTGGCAACGCGGCGCTCCTGCGCGGCTCCTCGTCTGCCGACTCTTCTAACCGCGCCCTGGTCAATGTGATGCGCAGCGCGCTCGCATCTGTGGGCATCGTCGAAGATGCTGTGCAGTTGGTGCCCGGTGTCACACACGAATCCGTGAAGTTCTTGATGACAGCGCGCGGGTTGGTCGACGTGCTGATCCCACGCGGTGGTGAAGGACTCATCCGTACGGTGGTCGAGGGATCAACGGTGCCCGTGATCGAGACAGGTGTCGGCAATTGCCACGTCTATGTCGATGCAGACGCCGACATCGATAAAGCCATCCGCATTTTGATTAACTCCAAGGCACAGCGCGTGAGTGTCTGCAACGCAGCCGAGACGCTGCTGGTCCACCGCGATATCGCGGCGGCTTTCCTTCCGGTCGCGATGGCTGCGATGGGCGAGGCGGGCATCATCGTGCATGGCGATGCGGCCATGATGGCGGCTGCGCAAGCTGGTGGCGTGCCGAACGCTGCGGCGACAGATGAGGACTGGGCAGCGGAGTACTACTCCCTCGACATTGCTGCTCGTGTGGTCGACTCCCTAGATGAGGCACTTGCGCACATCGCACGTTGGTCGTCAGGGCACACCGAGGCGATCATCACCGACTCGCAATCTGCTGCTCGAGCCTTCGTGGCCGGGGTCGACTCCGCCGCGGTCATGATCAATGCGTCCACGCGGTTCACCGATGGCGGCGAATTCGGCTTTGGTGCCGAAATTGGTATTTCCACCCAAAAGCTGCATGCTCGCGGACCTATGGGCCTGGCCGAGCTCACCACGAGTACTTATGTCGTGACAGGCGACGGCCACGTACGCGGTTAGCGGCTGGCAGGGCCTAGACTGGCCCAGACCGTTTGCGAGAGAGGGACGACATGGGCGTGGTTGCGACAGCAGCGAGAATTCTTGCTGAAGGCGATGTGGCAGAGCAGTCCCAGACCTCCCCGTACGTCATTGGCGGCTTCGCCCTCGCGGTCCTCGTCGTGGCGCTCATCGTGACTGCGATGATCAACGTCGATCGCTGACCAACACTTGGTGATGAAGGTGGCCGTCGGGATTCTGGGCGGCACTTTCGACCCCATCCATCGTGGCCATCTGGAGGCCGCGGCAAGCGTCGCCGAGCAACTCGGGCTTTCCACGATCCTGCTCGTGCCCACGGGTGATCCGTGGCAGAAGACGGCGCATGCTTCGCGAGAAGATCGACTGGCGATGACCTCACTTGCAGCAGCGGAGGCGGAAGTTTTCGCCGTGAGTCGAGTGGATATCGATCGACCGGGCCCGACCTACACCCTCGACACGTTGCGCGACTTGCGTGAGCAGTATCCCGAAGCCGATCTGTTCTTCATTGTGGGCGCTGACGCGCTCGCCGGACTGCCTTCGTGGCGCTCGCCTGAGCTACTTGCCGAAATGGCGACATTCGTGGGCGTGACACGTCCGGGGGAGCGGTTTATCGATCCGGATATTGCTGGACTTCATGTTGTGCGCGTCGATGTACCTGCGGTTGACGTGTCGTCGACGCAGATTCGCTCACGTGTCGCCGACGGAGAACCGATCGATGGCTTGGTGCCCGACGTGGTCGCTGACTACATTTCGAGCCATCGTCTTTATCGCGAGAGCGAGTGATGACCGAAAAGCATCATGGCGCGATGCGGACAACGCCGATCGCCATCGTCGTCGCTATCGCGGTCGTTGTGGCGATGGTCGGGCTGTGGGGGTGGTCGAAACTGGGCGGCGTGCCTGATCCGCAGCCGGCACCCAACCCGACTGTGAGTCCGACGGCATCGCCCTCTCCTTCGCCCACGGCCGACCCGAAGCTGCCTGAGACCCTGCTGTGGCAGGTGCGTACCGACGACTTCATAGCGGTAGACAATCTGCTTATCGGGGCGCCCACCAATTCGAGTCAGACCGCCTTGATCTACATCCCTGGCGGGCTATTAGTCGACGCGGGAGCAGCCGGTGAAATGACCCTGGCCCGCACTGGGGTGCTGTCGGACACCCTGGCGTCGCCCCATGCCTTGTCCGGTTTGGTGGGCGTGCGGGTATCGGGTGCATTCGTTCTCGAGCGCCTCGCCTTTTCAGGCTTGGTGGATGCCGTAGGCGGAGTGTGGATAAGAACCTCGTATGGCCGTACGCATCTCAATGGTCCGGCAGCGGCGAGTTACGTTCTTACGACTAATCCTGGTGAGACTGAGAAGGAAGGCATCGCGCGTTTCAGCGACGTGATGAACTCGGTCTTCATGAGACTTCCACCGGATATTGAGCAGATGAGACAAATTGTCACAAGTCTTGGTGTGAGCGCGCGTGGCACTATTCCAAGTGCTGACATTGTTGCGCTTCTCATGAGTACGCGAGAAGCGGTGCGTTCAGGCGCCTATGTCGAATCCTTACTTCCCACGTCAGTTCTGCGGTCTGGACCGCAACCGATTGATGTGATCCAACAGACGATGTCGATGTCGATGATGTTGAGAATGCTGCCCACTTCGGTGCTGCGACCAGGAGAGTCTGATCCACCGCGCGTTCTACTGCAGACGGCCGTCACTAACGCTGTCTCGACGCTGAATGCGCGAGATGCCATCGTGTCTGGGGGCTACCTGTGTGTGGGTGGCAGCCGAGTGGCGGATCAGATCGTCACAAAGGTGCATATCCCGGATCTATCGAGCGCTGCGCGTGAAGTCGGCGTTGCTTTAGCGCAAGCATTGGGTATCTCAGAGATGCAGATCGTGGTGGGTGGCATGACAAATCCCACTGTGGACGCTGAAGTAGTGCTCGGATCGGACTGGAAGGCACCATGACGTGCTCGTGTGAGAGGGTAGAGGCGTGACCGCAGCCCCCGAATCCGTTGAAATGGCCATTGCTGCTGCTCGGGCGGCCTCCGACAAACTGGCCACCCAAATCATGGCGCTCGATGTGAGTTCGGCGCTCGCGATCACCGACATCTTTGTGTTGTGCTCGGCTGCCAATGATCGCCAGGTCAAGGCAGTAGTTGACGGCGTTGAAGAGCAACTGCACAAACTTGGCTTCAAGCCGCTGCGCCGTGAAGGCGAGGCGGAACGGCGTTGGGTGTTGCTCGACTACGGCGACATCGTGGTGCATGTGCAGCTCGAAGAAGAGCGCATCCATTACGCACTCGAGCGTTTGTGGCGCGACTGCCCCGTGATCGAATTGCCAGCAGATATCAACAATCCTCCTGCTGCCTGAGGCTCTTAATGCGTCGAATCGTGCTGTGGCGTCATGGGCGTACGTCGTGGAACTCCGAGCGGCGATTCCAAGGCCAGACGGATATCTCCCTCGACGACGTGGGTCGCGAACAGGCAGCCAATGCCGCGCGACTTCTCACTGGACTGAAGCCCACCGCGATCATCTCCTCAGACCTGGAGCGCGCGGTTGATACGGCAGGCGAACTGTCGGCG
>WLOK01000085.1 GCA_009699315.1 Actinomycetota bacterium | reverse complement strand
GGCTGCAGCTGCGCACTATCAAGATGATTGATACTGCGCAGCTCGTAGACCATCTCGCGTGGATCTGCGCCAGGCGCAAGGCGCTCCGCAATCGACCACAATGTGTCGCCAGCCTTGACCTCAATGCGCTGCATCGGCGCATCGGCCTGCGCCGTGGCGTGTAGGCCACTCCAGCCCAGCGCGGCGAAGGCGGCGATGGCGAGTGTGAGCAGCAGTCGGCCTCGGCGGGTCAGGCGCGTGGAACGCGTCCTGCTGCTGCGCGCCGAGCGAACTGTGGGGCTGATGCTCATCGTGGCCATGGAATCCTCCGTGCGTGTCGTGTGACGGGTATGTCGTGTCGGGCTTGCTTTGTTCGTACTCATGTTCTATCGTACACCTGTGCTAACTGCAACCGACACGCCGATCCGAATCGAACAGATGTGCCGTTTGGCAGGCTCCCCCGGCTACCTTGTAACAGCGTGGTCGAGGGGTCTGACAGTCAGCTTTTCGCCACCACCCGCGACGAATGGAGTTCCCAGTGGCCCGCCCACCCCGTGACATCAACGACGATCCGTCGAAGGACCCCGATGGCCTGACCGTGCGCTCGCGCGCGGTGCTCGACATGATCCGCACGACCGTGGAGGACCGTGGCTACCCGCCGTCGATCCGCGAGATCGGCGAGTCAGTTGGCCTGGCCTCCCCCTCCTCTGTGGCCCACCAATTGCGGGTGCTCGAGGCCAAGGGTCTGCTGCGCAAGGACGCCAACCGTCCCCGCGCGCTCGTTGTCTCCGACACAGACTCCGTCAATGTGACTGACTTGGGTGCTTCGTTCCCGACCGCGGTCAACGTGCCTGTCCTGGGTCGCATCGCGGCCGGCGGTCCGATCCTGGCTGAGGAAGCCGTCGAGACGGTCTTCCCGCTGCCGCACGAACTCGTCGGCGATGGTCAACTATTCATGCTCAAGGTCGTCGGTGAGTCGATGATCGATGCAGCGATCTGCGATGGCGACTTCGTGGTGATTCGTCAGCAGCCGTCAGCCGAAAACGGCGACATCGTCGCGGCACTTCTCGGCGATGAGGCCACCGTGAAGACCTTCAAGCGCAAGGACGGTCACGTCTGGCTCATGCCACACAACGACCTGTTCGAGCCGATCCCCGGCGACGACGCACTCATCCTCGGCAAAGTCGTGGCGGTTCTGCGCAGTCTTTAGGTCTACAGCGCACTAGCTCTAGCTCTAACTTTCGACCTGCCGGTCTCAACCCTGCGTCACTGCACAGTGCACCACTTTTCGACGTCTCGTTGCCCGGTTGTGGCAACTTTCAAGCCCCTAAAAGTTGCCACAACCGGGCAACTACGAAAATCGGACTGCCACAACCGGGCAATGTGTGTGAAAGCGGCAGCGGGCTGTGAGTCTCCGCATAGCCTCACAGAATTTCGGGAGGAGGCAAACGCCAGGTGTCCTCATTGACCTGCACCATGCCTAGCCGCCCTGCCAGCCATGCCGCGGACCGCCGTGCCTGTTCATCTCCGAACTTGAATGACAGCGGAAATGACCGTAAAACGCCCAGTTCTACCTCTCGCCCGCTGCCCAAAATGACCCCGACGCTCGAAACCGGAAGTCCAAGGACGCCGACCTCAGACCCTCCGGTTATCACTTCGACAACATCTCGAAAGCGACGCGGCGCACCCCAGCCGTGAAGGATAACTACTCGCCCATCTACGGACACACGCCGCGAAGCCGTACGCCACATGGCGACGGCTGCCGCAAGAAGAGCGATGACCAGCCCAACAGGTCCCCCAGCAATTATTCCTGTGACATAGGCACAGAAGATCAAGAATGGTGTTATGACGATTAGTTCTACCGTCGCATAGCCGCCTCGCCGTGATTTTCGCACTCGGCTCCGTGCGTTCTTCATCACCTACCACAACTCTCTGTGCTTGTTGTAGAAATGATTGCTAAAGACATACGGGGCCATGACGACATGCTTCGCCATCTTAAATGCCAAAGTCGTCAACTTCATCGACTTTGGGGCATCTTTCATCGAACCCGTACCTGCTCTAAAGCCGGCCGATATCCCAGCGGTCATTGCCGTAACGATTGCATCCGCCATGATGACGCGCGAATTCGCGTCAGTTAGGCCTTCATCCCTCGATAGGCGAACCGCGGTTCTAATGACAAACGCAGCCGAGACCGCGACGGCACAAGCCCCCGCCGTGAATGCTATGCATACTCCGGCCGCTGCGAAAGTGGCGACATCCATAATGAGGTCCGCATTTTCGGAAATCCACTCACACCCCCAGCCCCAACACATTCCCCTTAAATCCAGCCGTCCCAACGGTTCGACTGGGTATCCGTATGAGTTGTCGTTTCCGCCACGGATTGGGTCTGGGGTCAGGAAGAGTCCGGTGACGGTGTTGTAGAGCCTGACTCCCATGAGGATGAGTCCTGCGGAGCCGTCTTGGGATCGTTGTTTACCGCCAAGCCACGCGTAGCGTGCTGCCACGTCGGTGTTGCCATATTCATCCGCAGTGATGGTGGTGCCGTCGTAGGAGCCGGCAGCGCTCGTGCTGCACGTGGCGACGATGTCGCCATGGATGCTGGCCAGTTGGTAGTCGATGGTGCTGCCACTGAGCTCAGCGATGAGTGTGCCGTCGAACCCAGTGAAGTAGCTGACGATGGTCGGCGTGCCGGCAGTGTTGGTGAGCGTCCACGCCGGTGAGTCGCTGGATGCATCAAGGTAGTGATTGACCGTGTCGACCACTGATGCCGTCGTGGTTGCACCACAGGCGCTGGAGTCAGTGGTCGTTGTCGGCTTGCTGCGCTGACACGCCAGCCTGCCAGCACCGTCGAGCGTCCATGTCTTGTTCACACCGGCACTAGTCATAGTGCGCACAAGGTCATTAACGTAGTAACCGATCGAGGACACTGCGGTGCCGCTGGGTGCGAGTGCTGCCGCAAGTGACGTGGTGCGACCGAACGCGTCATAAGTGGAGGCCACGTTCACGCCATTGAGCGTTGTTGGCCGGTCGGCTGCAGAAAACGCGCTGCTCGAGACGGTGCCAGTAGTGCTTTGGCAAATGTCGGTCGGCGTAGCACCACCCGCATCAGGAAAACTACCTGTGGCGGTGCGATTGGAGTTGACATCGAATCCGTAAGTGTGTGTCACACAACTCACCCCGTCATCGTGAGTGACCTCCATTAGGCGACCCGCGGGGTCATAGGAGTAGTCGCGAGTCCACGACCCTGCACTCTGGGACTCACCGGCCCAACGGCCCGCCGGGTCCACTTCCACGGTGTCGGAGACACCGAACGGGAGCCCCGCTTGGGTGTATTCCATAGCGGTGGTGTTGCCCGCCGGATCACGGGCCCACGCTTGTGTGATCGTCCCACCGCCTCCACTGACCTGCGGGAGTGTCTGCGTCACCAGGGCGCCATCGCCGTCATAGGTCGCAGTGATCGCTGCGGGCAGGCCGCTGTAGGTGATCGATGTCGGCAGACCCCGATGCTCGCTGCCCTGGTTATAGGCATAGCTCGCCGCATAGACAGTCGTCGTCCCTTGCGTTGCACTCACAGACGCGACGCGACGCACCTGTGGGGATGAACCTGCATGGATGCGTTCGAGGAAACATCCAACTCTCAAATTCGACGTGAGCACACTGTCGTTACGAGTCGACACTCTCGAGGCGTTCATTCCACGAACTGTGCTGGAGGAAATCGCGTACCCACATGCGCGACCGGTACAAGTCGCGCGACATCGATTCTCTCCCACACGTAAATCACGAGACCTTCTATCCAATCCTCGAACGT
The DNA here is from genome assembly GCA_009699315.1 of Actinomycetota bacterium. GTDB lineage: Bacteria > Actinomycetota > Actinomycetes > S36-B12 > S36-B12 > CAINMH01. Next base: position 3,600 of record WLOK01000085.1, on the reverse strand, counting down.
CGAGAACTCCTCACCCGTGGCCGGGTTGGTCCAGGTCTCGAGATCGAGCGGAATTTTGACGGTGAAAGCCTTTCCTTGTCGTGACTCCAACATGTCGACCCACAGGCTTTCACCGTCCAATGAGACATGACCGAGATAGAACCTCTTATCCAAGAATGCTTCGTGACAGACACTAAGAACTTCACTTGGCGACAGATTCGGATACACGACACTCACGTCCAATTCTGTAAGGCATGCGCTTAGATGATGCCTTTTCTGACGACATTGGTGTCGCCAGACGAGACCATCCCACATCCACACCAATCTGGACACCGAATCCGAACAATTCAATCCGACGACGCACTCATCCTGGGCAAGGTCGTGGCGGTTCTGCGCAGTCTGTGAGCTAGGTGTTGAGGCGGCGTAGGGCGCCTAGTACCGAGTCTTTGTCGGTCGTGTACCAAAACGGCGGAAGTGATTGGCGTAGCAGCCGCGCATAACCAGCGGTTGCTAATCGCGGGTCGAGCACGGCGACAACACCACGATCGTCGAGTCCACGAATCAATCGACCGGCACCCTGCGCGAGCAGCAAGCCTGCACGCGGCACAGACACTGAACGGAAGCCACTGCCGCCAGCAGCATCCACCGCGGCTTGGCGCGCAGACAACACCGGATCATCAGGGCGTGGGAACGGGATGCGGTCGATGACCACGAGGGTGCATGCATCACCGGGCACATCGACGCCCTGCCACAGCGACAGCGTGCCGACGAGCACGCTGTGGGCGTCCATGGTGAAACGATCCACGAGGTCGGCGACAGTGTCGCCCTTCGCCTGCATCATCACCTCGGGCCCAGTAAGCCGCACGCGTAGATAGTCCCCGAGACGCTCGACTGCCTTCCACGATGAACACAACACCAAAGTGCGACCGCCTGCTGCGTCGATCAGATCAGCGATCTCATCGAGAGCTTCTTCCGCGATGCCCTCGCGGCTAGGCGGGGGCAGGTGTGCAGCGACATACAAAATCCCTTGTCGTTCATAGTCGAACGGGCTACCGACATCGAGGCCTTGCCAAGCGATCGAGAAGGGCACTGCGCTCTCGCCCGGATCGTCTTGCGGCTCCTCACCGATCGCAGGCGAAGCGCGACGAGCGTAAGCAGGATCAGCGAGACCGATCGATTGAGCCAGAGAGTCGAACGACCCACCCACGGTGAGCGTCGCACTGGTCAGCACCACCGCCCCATCGGAGAACAGCGCACTGCGTAGCAGACCTGCCACATGCAAGGGCGCAAGATGCAAAGTCGGCGTCGTGCCGCGTGGACCGGGATCTACCCAGATCACGTCACCATCGCGAGCGCTTAAGAACTTGCCCGCTGCCTCGAAGATCTCATCGAGGGCCCCCCGAGCGCGCTGACGAGCCGCGATTGTCGTGGGATCCGAATCGGTGCTGATGTCGCTCGTTGCCGCGCGCGCTGCATCGCGTATGCCGGTGAGCGCCAGCGTGAGATCGCGCGTGAGTTCGGGGAGTCGACTCTGACCGTCATCAATCAACGCCGCGAGGGCGTCGGCAAAGTCATCACTCGCCGTCAACAACGCGTCATGCATGTCGAGGTCAACGTGCTTGCGAGCACGGCCAGCAGCGAACTCGATGCCACGTGGTGAGAGCTCCATGGTGAGCGCCTGCGTCGCGCGATCCACGAGTTCGTGGGCCTCGTCGATGATGACCGCATCGTGTTCGGGAAGAACCGGAATGCCCTCGAGCACGTCAATCGCGAGCAACGCGTGATTGGTGATGACGACATCGGCCTTCATAGCGATCTCACGCCGCTTAACGGTGAAGCACTCTTCACCGAACCGGCACTTCGACTCCCCCACACACTCCCGGCGGCCCACCGAGACGCTGCGCCACACCCGCGGATCGATCGAGCCGGGGTATTCATCGCGATCACCGGTCTCGGTGGTCTCGGCCCAGGCCTGTACGGCGCGGGCCTGCCGTCCGAGTTCGGATCGAGGTGCGGTGAATAACGCGCCATCCTCGTCATCTTCGATTGCCTCGCTGCGGTTGAGGCGTTCGAGGCATACGTAGTTATTGCGGCCCTTGAGCACCGCATAGCGCGGTTCGCGTTGCAGGAGCGGAGTCAGTGCTGCGGAGACGCGCGGTAGATCGCGTTCCATCAACTGCCGCTGCAGAGCCAAAGTCGCCGTAGCCACAATCACCGGCGAATGCTCGATCGCATGCAAAATAGCTGGCACGAGATAGGCGACTGATTTGCCAGTGCCGGTGCCTGCTTGCACAAGTAGATGCTCACGGGTGTCGATGGCCCGCTCAATTGCTTCGGCCATCGCGATCTGACCTTCGCGTTCTTGACCCCCCAGCTCGGCAACCACCGCGGCGAGTCCCTCACGCAGCGGTGCAGTCATCACTCATCCAAGGTCGGGTCGAGTCCACGATCGAGAGCCTCCCACGCATCACGTGGTTGGCGCGCGCCGCGGTCATAGCGTGTGGAGAACCCGGGCCAGCGAGGTGCCCGCACCGCGACGAGGACGCCGAGGACTGCCGCGATCAGAGCCAACAGGACGGCGACCCAACCCCAGAGGGTTGCCGAGACGTCGATCACCCCGTCGTAGGTGTTCCACAATGCGGCCTGTTGCACACCCGTCACAACGCGCAGCCCAATGAGTGCTGCAGCAATCGCGCTGGCACTGATGATGACTCCTGCGATCACGCGCAGAATGCGACCCGTGATGAGCACCAGCACTGCCATCGCAATGATCACGATTGCCGCAGCCGAACCCAACGGCGTGATCTGCGCGCCACTCGCTGATACGTCTACAAGGCCGCCGGAGCTGAGTTTTTCGGTGCCTGCTGCCCAGGTCGCCTGCCATGCCAGCAGCAGACCCACAGCCACAACTGCGAGCGCGAGCCAGACCAGTGTGTATTCGCGCCGCGCCGTCACGATGCACCGATGGTGCGCATCGTGCTCGCGATCGCGACAGCGCGCAGGACAGCCGCGGCTTTATTGCGACATTCGGCTTCCTCGGCCTCGGGCACGGAGTCAGCGACGATGCCTGCGCCGGCTTGGACGTAGGCCACCCCATCACGAATCACCGCGGTGCGAATGGCAATCGCTGTGTCGAGATCGCCTGCAAAGTCGAGGTAGCCGACGATGCCGCCGTAGACACCGCGCCGAGATGGCTCGAGGTCGTCGATGATCTCCATCGCGCGCGGCTTGGGTGCGCCCGAGAGTGTGCCAGCCGGGAACGTCGCGGCAAGTGCGTCGTATGCCGTGCGATCAGGCGCGAGTTGGCCGACAACAGTCGAGACCAGATGCATCACATGCGAGTAGCGCTCCACCTGCATGAACTCCACCACCTCAACACTGCCGGGCACGCACACACGGCCGAGGTCATTGCGGCCGAGGTCGACGAGCATGAGGTGCTCAGCGCGCTCCTTGGTGTCGGCAAGCAGATCTTCGGCGAGTGCCGCATCTTCTTCGGGGTTCGCTCCGCGTTTGCGAGTGCCCGCGATGGGGTGCAGACGACAGCGACCCCCATCAACAGTAACCAGTGCCTCCGGCGAGGAGCCCACGATGTCGAACGCGACTTCCTCCGAAAGCGTCGTG
>WLOK01000084.1 GCA_009699315.1 Actinomycetota bacterium | reverse complement strand
CTCCTTCTTCGCTCCGTAGCGCGAACGCGCCTGCTTGCGGTTCTTCACGCCCTGGGTATCAAGCGCACCGCGGATGATCTTGTAACGAACACCTGGGAGGTCCTTCACGCGACCGCCACGCACGAGCACGATCGAGTGCTCCTGCAGGTTGTGGCCAACGCCGGGGATGTAGGCAGTGACCTCAACACCAGAAGTGAGGCGGACGCGCGCGACCTTACGAAGCGCGGAGTTCGGCTTCTTGGGCGTGGTCGTGTAAACGCGCGTGCACACGCCGCGACGCTGCGGGCTGCCTTTGAGGGCAGGGGTCTTGCTCTTCGAGACCTTGTCCTGGCGGCCCTTGCGGACCAGCTGCTGGATCGTGGGCACCGTGTCTCCGCCTTGTCGTCTAGTTCCGGTTCGTCGTGGGGGTCTTCCGACCCCCGCGTTCGGGTGTGTCGCGCGGGTGCGAACCCGTACGACGGTTATCGTCGTTATTGGAACTGACCCAGCCGCATTAACCTCAGCGGGTCAGCGTGCCGGGCAAGCCCGAGGCACAAGGAGAGACACTAGCGCGCGGGTCCCCCATGCTCCAAATCGGGGGGTGGCAAGCCGATTTTTAGTCAATTGACCAATAGTCGCTGGTAGTCCTCGCGGGCCCGGGTGTCGTCTTTCCCGCATCGGCCTACACTCACGCTGTGACTGAGCAGCCCAACCTGGACTCCCCCGACGCAGCCAGCACCACCCGCACAGACGGAACCTTCACCTCGTTGTGGCGGTGGTACTGGCCGAATGTCCGGCCCTACCGCGGGCGACTGGTGCTGCTGGCTGTGCTGACTGCCATCGTGCTCGCATGTCAGGCACTGATTCCGCTGGAGGTCGAAAGCATCCTGCATCACGGGGAGTGGGACAACAAGGCGCTCCTGTTACTACTCGCCATGATTATCATCCAGTTGGCTGCTGGGCACTGGTCCCACATCGACGCTCATCGCATCGCAAGTACTTCAGCGTCTCTATTGCGCGTCCGCATTTTTGATCGCACCTTGCACAGCAGGATTCTTCGTCAAGATGGGCTTGTTCGATCATCAGTTGTGAGCCGTCACACGACCGATGTTGACCACGTAAGCGAAGCGTTTGAACAGACGGCAAGTTCGGGCATTCCCGGTGTACTTCGTGTGATCATCAGCCTCAGTTTGCTGACGCTCGTTGAGTGGCGCGCGGGCCTCGTCATGACTGCCGCATCATTGCTGTTCGTCCTGTTGCGAATGTATTTAGGAAAGTCGCTGGTCATTGCAGACCGCGATCGTCTCTCAGCCAGTAGCCGCGTCGGCGAAAGCGTCGATGAAGCACTCACCGCGCCGAAGGTTATTTCCGGACTCAATCTCAGCGCGTGGATAGAACGTCGTTTCAGTCGACGCGCGCACAATCTTGAAGATGCTTCACATCGCCAGGGTCGCCGGGTGGCTGATCTCGTCACCGGTGCGCACTTGGCCGGCCTCGTGGGCTTACTCGCCGTCGTGATCTTCGGGCTAACTAGTGGAGGTGAGCGCCTCGCTGCGGTGGCGGCAGCCCTGCTCTATGTCGAAGGTGTCGTCAAGGGTCTCGAAGCGCTTCCACCGTGGATTCGCTGTGTGCAGTTGGCAATTGTCAGTCGCCATCGCATCGATCAAATCTTGGTCGATGCCGATCGATTATCCATACCGAAGGCTGCTTTTGCAGCCGTGCCAACACTGCAGGCACCTATCCACTTCCCCGAGAAGTGCGTGGTGGGCATCGTTTCGCCGAACGGGCAAGACGCGGACCTAGCTCTCGCTGCGCTCTCTGGCACGGGCGACCCCGAAAGTTGGAGAATCACGCTTGAGGGTCAACCGGTTCGCTCTTGGAGTCCGGACACCGACGTGCTCCACATACCGCAGGAGCCTCTCGCATTTAACGCGTCTATTGCAGATCACTTCCGCGGAGTTGTCCCTGACTTGTCAGAGAGTGCCATGCGAAGTTTGCTGGAGAGCGTGGGGTTGGGATACCTCGCCGCCATGCCCGAGGGGCTGACTCAACTCCTCGGACCTGTCGGCACTCGCCTCACTATTGACGAACGGCAGCGCCTTGGCCTAGCGATAGCTCTGGCTACAAACTCGCGCATGCTTTTGGTCGGCCCACTACTTGCACTAGCGGATACAGACACTGCCTTGTCGCTGATACAAACGCTGCGCGAGAGACAGCTGCCAGCAGTCGTTGTGAGTGCTCGAACAGCGGAAATCGCGGCCAACATGGACCAAATAATTTTTGCGACGGACGCAGGAATGCGTATGGATACTCATGAGCGTCTACTGGTGGATAGCCCGGAGTATTCCCATCTATGGTCGGCACGGTTGTCGACGAGCGACGTCGACCTCAGCGTGTTGGGCATCGACGAAAGCGCCCAAGGAACGTTGCTGACTCGGCTTGTCACCGAGAGTTACGGCTCTGGCGAAATCATCTACCGCGAAGGCGCGCCAGCAGATCGCATCGTCTTCACAATCTCCGGCAAGATCGAAATTCTCGCGAGCGATGGACATGGGAATACGCGTCGCGTCGCAGTGCTCGGCCCCGGCAACCATTGTGGTGACCTTCGATTGACGCCCGGAGAAGTTCGAGCAGAGACCGCGGTGGCAATTGATGACACTGTCGTGCGCAGTCTTTCGCGCGAAGCCATCTCCGCTGGGATGTCTGGCCTACTTGATCGCACTGCAAGCGAACGACGCATCGTCTCGACAATTCTGCGTTCCGGCCCAAGCACTGCCGAAGAAATCCAAGCCGTGCTGCACGATATCGACGAAGCCGAGTTGCTCTCCGCATTAGCGCTTCTGAAGGGTGACGGAGCCATCACGGAGGAGGACGGCCGCTACCGCACCGTGCAGAAGCGCGCTACCAAGTCTGGTGCGGCCGATATCCTGGATCGAATTGGCGGCCTCTAAGTACCACCGCGAACCCCATGAGCGGGCCGACCCGCTAGATTCTGGGCATGACAGAAGTAGTGGCCACCGCGCCAACCCCTGGTTCCACTAGTCGGCGCTTTTCACTGCGTTGGAAACTCCTCGCAACTTTTGCCGGGGTGTTCACTGTTGTCTTCGCTTTTCTTGCCGTGTGGATCTTCCAGTACACGACGACAACCACAACACAACGATTACAGACTCAGTTGGAGAACGCCGCCGTCGGCGGTGCACAGACTTTGAATGGTGACGAATTCGCGACCATGATTGCCACAGTGCCAGCGATCAAAGATCCAGCGAATCCGACAGGGTTGGGTTATCCCACGGAACCGACGTTTAAGCGAATCGCGCAACAACTTCTCAATATCAACACGCTCGTTCCCGATGCAAATCCGTACACGTACTACCGGGATCCCGCGGACGGGCAACTGTACTTCGCGGTTTCTGCCGGCGCAGTCGTTGATCCACCAATCGGGGTTCCATACAAAGTAAAGGTCAGCGAGATCGTGAATGAGTCAACGGAGGCTCTCATGGAGGAGGGCCTCGCAAGCACGGTTCGCCAAGAGCCGTACACCGACGACTACGGATCGTGGATCTCTACGTACACACCCATCTTCACATCCGACGGGAAGACCGTGGTGGGAGCAATAGGTGTGGACTATCCACTCACCTACGTGAGCCAAGTGCAGCGCGACGTCCAAAATCGCCTTTACCCCGTACTAGCAGTTGCGTACATTGTGCTGCTCGCCTTGGTGCTCCTCCTCTCAACAACACTCACCAGGCCGCTGAAACGGCTGACCGCCGCCACCGGGCGCATCGCCTCTGGTGAATATGACCTTGACGTGAAGTCTATGGTGCCTTCTCGACTTCCGGATGAGTTGTACACGCTCGCCGAATCGGTTGCAGCAATGGCCGAAAAGGTTGGGGCCCGCGAGCGCTCTCTTACGCGAGAGGTCCAGCGGTTGAAGGTTGAAATCGATTCAGTTAAGCGAGAGGAAGCGGTGCGTGAAATCACGGATTCGGACTTCTTCTCCGATCTGAAGATAAAGGCCGAGCAGATGCGCGTTCGAATGCAAGAGGATGAGCAATCCTCGTGACAGATTCCATTCTTCGAGAACTTGAGGAACTCACCACCCTCACGATCACGCCAGTGATTCACGGATCTGAGCGGTCTGATGGCCTCGAATCACTTGTACGCTCGCTGGCAACGCACTTTCCAGAGCACCCCCACGTCGCAGAAGAGTTGGCAGCAATTTGGACGGGCGATTTGGAGATCCCGGGAGTTGTAGTCCACGCCTGGCTCCTGAAACTGAATGGCTTTCCAGTCGGGGCGACCGTCTTCCACACGAATCTTCGTCGGCGAACGGTGCTGCAGCATTTCGTCGGGATCGACGCTGAGGCGCGTTCCCAACTCCCGCTGCGATGGGTGCAGTACTTAGCAAACGCGGTGTTCGAAGTGGGGATTCGGGACTGCGAAGATGCGGGTACGACGCTCCTCGCGAGTATGGGAGAGAACCACGCCGAGCATGCGCGAACCTGGGAGCGATTCGGATATATCACCCTTGACATCGACTACCGCGAACCAAGGCACGGGAAGCATTGGCGAGAGTTTGGGGCGCCTACTTTCTTCGCGATGACCGCACAAATACGGCTCACGCCAGCCGGCCTTGAGGAGCCATTCGGTGATGTGGTGCAGAGCGCCGTAAAGGCTTTCCTGCTTGACTACTACCTCCTTGACCCTGACGAACCCACTGTTGTTCACACGTTGGAACTTGCCGCAAACCTCGCGTGACATCGGACTGGTGCGACCACTGGGTCTCAGCCTAGGTCCAGAGTGCGATTTTGCTTCCGTCGCCGAAGTCGCCAGTTAAGTAAGCTGTCCTCCCAGCCCACACGCACCGCACGCAAAGGCAATAGTGCGAGCCCAGCGATGACCGCTGCGGCGACAGCAATGACCCAGTAGGCGCCGGTGACGATCCCGAACACAGCAAGAGGTCCGGAGACAATAAGACCAATCGCAACGGGAATGAGATCCACCGCGAATGACACGCGAGCCCGCAACTCATCTGGCACGAAAGTAAGTGCCGATCTTCTTGCGTTCTCATCAATACTCCAGCGCGGAACTAGCCAGAAGCTCGCACCTACTAACAAAACAGCAAGCGTGGCGGTCGCGGAGCCAACCACGAGGAGCACGCCGCAGACGATGAGCGCTAGGGGAAGGACGAACAGAGCTCCAGGGATACCAATGCGATTCTGCAGTCGTTCCGCGCCCCAGGACTGGATGGCCCATGTGATCAGGAACCACGCGACACCGGCACCGCCAAGTAGGGTCTGCAGGTAGGCCGCATCTGCGCCGACGATCCCTTCAGCGTTGGCGAGGAAGACGAGATACATCGTGGCGCCCGCTACAAATGTCAGCGTGGATGCCACGAGAAACGGTCGCCATACGGCTACTCCGTTGACAAAGTCCTTGGCGCTGCCGATTGCTGCGGCAAGACCCTCATCCTTGGCGGATCCCTTCGCCGCATGACCGTGGCGCAGAAGTCGCGGTAGCCATAACCCGACGACAACCAAGGCGATCGGTGGCACAACTAGGAGGAATGTCAGCGGCACTCCCGCTCGAACCATAACTGTCGGACTGACTGCCGACAGAATCAACCCGAGCACCTGCCCGCCAAAGGAGCATGTAACAACCCACGGAAAGATCTTGCGCGACTCAGCCACGTTGAACTCGTCGCTGGCCAAACTCCAAATAAGTAATGGCATAAGGAAGTTCAACTGATCTGCGAGTAACCACGCGGCGCTCGTTGCGATCAGTGGAATGAGAGAGAACCCCAACAGAACCACCACAACGACATAGGCCGCTGCGTAGCCGAGCGAGACGACCCTAATCATGGGTAGGCGAGCGCGATGGTCAATGAAACGGAATTGAAAAACCGCAAGGAGAAGCAGCGAGATGCCTCCGAGCGGGAAGATCACTACCAAAGCGCCCGGACCCGCCATCGCCAGTACCTGACTACTGGCGACCACTTCAGTCAGATAGCCCGCAAGCGCGAGCACGGCCAGTGCCATCGCCATCGGCCAAGCCCGTCTGCGAAGACTTAGACCACCCATCTCCGCCCGAAACTCACCCGCCTCGCGCTTTTCGACCAGCGCTTCCGGAACAGAACCCAAATCGTCACGCGCAGCGACTTCGGCCTTTCGCGCGGTCAAGAAACTCCACGGGTCATCGCCGTCAGCCTCGACCTTCGGGGTTCCCGACGGTTCCGCAACGACTGGTTCTGATTCGGTGGAACTCGAACTCACACGGGGAGTCAGAAAGTCCCAGGGGTCCGCTTCCGACTTCTCGGACATGCGGAAGGACCTATCCGCTCACGCGCTGTGCGATGACACGAAGTTGCTCTGACCAAGCATGGTCGGGGTTAGTGAGCGAGAAGAGGCCCGCCGAAGCATTCTGGACAACTTCTTCGGCCAACGGCAGGATCGCCGCGGTCTCCGCTGCATAGGCGGCAGTCATCTGCGCGCGCAAGTCCTCTGTGTCGACACCACGTGGCACCTTATTGACGACGAGATACAACGCCGGCACATTGAGTTTGCGTGCAATGTCCACGGTGACCGCAGTTCCCTGGAAGTCTTGGCGATCCGGACGAAGGATCAACAGCAGAATGTCGCTGATGGTGATGGACAAAAGCGTTTCTTCGTTGAGGCCCGGGTGCGTATCAATGAGCAGGTAGTCAAGCTGAAGATCCTTGGCAAGCGCACGGAAACCGTCGTTGAGAGTTCCGACGTCGTAGCCCTCTCGCAGCACGCGGGCGATGTCGCCAGCCTTCATGCTCGATGGGACGAGGTAAAGAGCGCCACCATCTGCAACGGGTGTGGTCTTGGCAATAACCGAAGTGACATCGTGAGCCGCGTCCTTGATCGGCAGCTTGCCCCACAGGTAGTCATTGAGCGTGTTGTCGAGATCATCCGCAAACCCGAAAAGAACGTGGATGCCGGGACTTTGAATATCGGTATCCACCACCGCGACCCGATTGCCCATTGACGCCAGTTGCCCGGCGAGGTTGGACGTGGTGTTGCTCTTGCCCGTGCCGCCTCGGAAGGAATGGATGGAAATAACGGTGGTCACGTGGATCTCCTCGGGTCGGGCTGCGCCCATCTACAACTTCGGACGTCTGGACCTTATCGCGAGAAGGGATTCGCGGCGACGTGACCCTCTGAAAAATGTGGGAAATTCACCCATATTCGCAGACGTCGGCCGACCGAAAGTAGCCCTAAAAAAAGTTCTGGGGTACCCGCCAACGCGAGCACCCCAGAACTAGCAAGCCGTTTACTTGTTGTTGTTGTATCCGCCGTAGTTGAACTCCTCCAGCGGTACAGCCTGCGTTGCCGCAGGGGCGAACCCGTAGTCGAGGTCGTCGTAGGCAGCGAAGGAGGCGTACATTGCCGCCTTGGCCTCCTCGGTTGGCTCTACCGTGATGTTGCGGTAGATAGGCATGCCAGTGCCAGCGGGGATGAGCTTGCCCAGGATGACGTTCTCCTTCAGGCCGAGCAGAGGGTCGCTCTTGGCATGGATCGCCGCGTCGGTGAGCACTCGGGTGGTCTCCTGGAAGGAGGCCGCCGAGAGCCAAGACTCAGTAGCGAGAGACGCCTTGGTGATGCCCATGAGTTCGGGGCGAGCAGATGCGGGG
>WLOK01000083.1 GCA_009699315.1 Actinomycetota bacterium | reverse complement strand
TCAACGCGCGCCAAGCCCGATGGTCTACTTGTCGTGCCGGGTGATGAGGTCATTGAGTTCCTGCATCCCCTTCCTGTCGCAGCATTGTGGGGTGTCGGCGCGAAGACCGAAGAGGTGCTCGTGCGACTGGGCCTGCGCACTGTGGGCGACATTGCGCATACGTCCGTCGAGACTTTGCGCCGAGCACTCGGCAACGCGGCTGGGACCCATCTGACTGAACTCTCCTGGGGTCGTGATCCACGATCGGTTACGCCTGATGTAGGCGAGCGCAGTATGGGTGCCGAGGAGACCTTCGCGCGGGACATCGACGACCCGGAGGTTGTGCTGCGGGAGTTCCTGCGCCTCTCACACAAGGTCGCCGCACGTCTGCGCTCACATGGCTCAGTGGGTCGCACTGTCGCGATCAAGGTCAGGATGGCCGACTTCAGCACTCTCACGCGATCCCGCACACTTCCAGAGCCGACTGACGTCGCGCGCGAGATCTATGACGTCGCAGCCGAGCTCTATGACGCTCTTGGCCTACAGCGCGTTCGAATCCGACTGGTCGGGGTCCGGCTCGAAGGGCTGATCCAGGCCGATGGGGGAGAGCGGCAATTGACCTTCGATGTGCCCGGTGACGCCCCCGCCACCCTCGATTGGCGGGCCGCCGAGCAGGCAGCCGACCGACTTCATGCACGCTATGGCCACTCGGTGGTTCAGCCCGCCCGCCTCGTGGACCCCGCTCACGACGACTGACCGGCCCTTGACCGCCTGCTCGAGAAGCCATCGTGCCGTGACGGGAGTAGAGTCAGGGGGTTCCCTTGGGAGCACTGAACGACGTATCCTTGAGGTGAAGAGGGGAGGTAGCAATGCCACTGTCTGAGCATGAACAACGTCTGCTGGAGCAGATGGAGAAGGCTCTGTATGCAGAGGACCCCAAATTTGCTACCGCATTGCGTCAAAACTCCGGCACCAAACCCAATCGTGGTCGTGCGGCTCTCGGCGTCATTGCTTTTCTTCTCGGTGTCTTGATCATGATGGTCGGTGCTGTCACTAGCGCGATCGCTGTCGGAGTTCTCGGCTTTGTGGTCATGCTCATGGGTGCCCTGCTTACCTACGCCGGATTTCGCGCCAAGCCCGCATCCGCGGAAGCCGCTGGCGAAGGCAACCCGCGTCATCCTTCGACCAAGCGCGCTAAGCCGGGTTTGAGTTCGCGACTTGAAGATCGATGGCGCCGTCGCCGCGACGACAACTGACTCGCGTCACACATTCACTACCCCGCGCTGAGGCTCGCCATCCCATTGGTGAATGATTCCCGCATGGCTACCGTGCATCCGGCCGAGCTCGGCCGATTCTTCGATGACTTCGTCGTGGGCGACGTCTACCAGCATCCCTTCGGTCGCACCATCAACGAGGCCGACTCCACGTGGTTCACGTTGTTGACGTGCAACACCAATCAGAACCACTTCAATGCGCACCTCGCGCAGTCCAATCCGATCACGGGTGGGCGCATCATCGTCAACTCCGGACTGACGGTCGCGCTCGTGCTGGGGCTCTCCGTCATCGACATGAGCCAGAACGCGGTCGCAAACCTCGGCTGGGACGACATCAAGTTGACGCACCCGGTCTACGTGGGCGACACGATGTACGCAGAGTCGATCTGCCTGGAGACGCGCGAGAGTTCATCGCGCCCGACGATGGGCATCATCACAATGCGTACCCGTGGTGTGAATCAAGATGGCGATGAGTGTGTGTCATGGCTTCGCTCGGTCATGATCCCCAAGCGATCCTCAGGCATCGGCCAGAATTACTTCCCCGAGGTCAAGACCGGTCCGCTGACCCTGCCGTCTTAATTTCGGCGTTTACTGGCCCGGTTCGATTATGGGCAAAGGCGAGTCGCAGCTACTCGCTGGCGTCTTGTGGTCGAAGACTTCGGTCATCCACGACACGGCGGTGGGTCCAGAATTAACTGCGATGCTCATGTGATTAATTTTCGCTAGCCAAAGTGCTGAAATACGCGAGCCTGCCGCACACCAACTTGTCTGCAAATCGGCATTGGGCCACGGCAGCACCACCGTGTCGGCAGTGCCTTGCATGAGGAGCATCGGCATATCGGCCGGCAGCGGCGCAGGCGTTTCTTCCTTGAGAACTGCGTCCCACGTCGGATTCTGTGTCGGAGATTCGGTGAAGAAGGTCTGCCCAATTTGCGCGCGTACGAGCCCTTCAATTGCTGCCGTAGTGATGCACTCATTGGAGAGGCGCTCGTAGTTGGATTTGCCCGCTGAGGTGATCATGCCGTCGAGAGACAGATTGGGATACGCGGCCGGCCACGACACGGCTACCTCTGGTCCGATAACCCAACCCACCGCGTTGTTCCATTGAGCGTTGGTGATAGATGCGAGTTCGGCCGCTGGTGCCGCTGCTGCGACTCCGAGCAGACGTAGATCCGGATCGATCTGTTTGGCCAGATGGCCCGTCCACAGTGCTGAGTGGCCGCCCTGCGAATGCCCGAACGTGATCCACTCCTTGCCCGCGCTGTATTCGGGTGCGTCGACAACTGCGCGCACGGAATACACCACGTCGCGCGCCTCTTGACCTCCGACGAGGTAGAAGTTAGGCCCAGGTGTGCCTAGGCCGGTGTAGTCAGTGGCCACCACGATCCAGCCCTGCCGCATCGCCTCGGGCAGAAATCCCGACAAGTCCTTCATTCCGTTAGCCGGGTCTCGCGAGGGAGCGCAAGCATCGCCTTGCCCGACCGTGCCGTGTGCCCAGCCCACGACCTTGCGGCCCTCGGCGGGTGCCGCAAGGTCGGGGATAAAAAGCATTGCGCCGGAGACGGCCATGGATCCGTCTTGGAGCGTGGTCGAGTACAGGAATCGATAACCCTTGCCGAACTGCGGATCTGCGCCGAGTGCCTCGGTGCGGATGATTACGCCTGGCTTTTCGGGCAAGGTGCTGGGTGGTGTGTAAAACGGGTCGAGTTGGGCCTGCTCCTGATTGGCGGTGACCACGTTGCCGATGACGATGCCGGTCCCCAGCATGACTCCGCTGAGTACAAGGGCAAGAAACACAATGAGGACGACACGACCCGGACGCATGAGTGGCAGCGTATGCCCAGAGCGCAGTCGTGGCGGGCATCCTCTCTAAGATGAGGAACTGTGGCTAATGAATCCAGCGGTTTTCACTGTCTGATCATCGACTGGGGCGGGGTGTTGACCGAGCCCACGGGCGGTCCCGTCGGCCGCTGGCTCTCGCAGCGAGGCGTTGACCGCAAAGTTTTCCATGCGGTGCTCAGCGAGTGGGGCGACGATGTCGATCCTGCTGCGCCGCCAACGCCCCTTCAGCTCATTGAACGCGGTCAGATCACGATTGAAGAATTTGAAGTGCTGATCTCGTTGGAGCTGACTCGTCGTACTGGCATTGACTACCCCAAACAGGGTCTCTTTGATGGTATGTGGCTCAGCCTTGAGCATGACTACGCGATGCAAGATCTGGTCCGGCAGATGCGGCAATCTGGTGTTCGAGTTGTGTTGCTCTCCAACTCGTGGGGCAATCCCTATAAGCGTGAGTCGTGGTCTGAACTATTTGACGAAGTTATCGTCAGCGGTGAGGTCGGGATGCGCAAGCCCGATGTCGAGATCTACGAACTCGCTCTAGAGCGCGCCGGACATCCAGCCGACGCGTGCGTATTCCTCGACGACATGCTGGTCAATGTCGAGATGGCGAGATCTTTGGGTATCACTTCTGTGCATCATCGAGACTTTGCCGGGTCCGAGCCTGAGATCAAGCGCCTTTTCTCTTCGTACTTCGAGCAGTAACGAGGCTGCGAGAGCCGTACTATCGTCCGTATGAGACTCATTGTGCGTGCAGCGGTTGCTGTTGTGGCTGTACTCCCGCTAGTTCTGGTGTCGATGGCGCAGGCTGCACCCAGTGGCGGCATTGACACTCCGTGCCTACGCATGGGTTCGCCCGTGAGTGTGCTCGGACACGTGACACCGACGTGTGTGCAGTTCCACGCCGATACCGCAGTTCACGCGCCCCTACCGACTTCAACCACCGCCTACGGCTATCTCGAAGGCGCGATGGGCGCGGTACATACCTTTCATTCTGTCTATGGATCTATCAGTGTGGCCAATGGCGTCGGAGCGAAGATCATCAATAGCGTCTCGCTTTCTGGGCGACTTTTCGTGCGGGCCACGATTGCAGCCGGTGAGGTGACTGCAGTAGAGCCGTGGTTGTACATCAACGAGAGTGCTGTCACGTCGGTCTATGCCAATAAGCAAATCACTGGTCGTGCTGTCGCTTTGGCTCCGCCCGCGGGTGTGCCGGCATCGATGTGGATGCGCATCGCATTTGCGAAGGATGCTGTCGACGTCTCAGGTCGAATCGTGAATTATCAGATCGGCGTCAAGGCGCATGGATCGTGTCACCCGGCGATGCTGTCTTCGTCCACGGCTTCATTTGTTCGACAGACTCTCGGATCGCACGGTGACTTCACCGTCTCGTGGAGTCCCGCGATGCACGCCCCAGGTGACTCCGAGGTTGTCCTCCAAACCTCGCGGGGCCCCAGTTACATGACGCGAGGCCCGATTCTGTCGGAGATAATTAGCGGATCATGGGCCCCAGCTGAGGTCTCATTCGTGATCCACGGAAACCCAGTCGGGACCATTGCCGAACTTCAAGGGTCGGTGGGTCCCCGCACCACAGTTGTCCCCTGCTCATAGGGACAGTCAAAGGTCGGCTCAGACGCGACACCCGGTGGTGTGATTCGTTAGGGTGAGGGTTGTCGCGCGACCTGAGGAGAACGTCTTGACCCGTGCTTATCTCTCATCTTGGTCACCCCGTAAGACCGCTGTAGCGGGCGTAACGGGCCTCGCGCTGGTAGGAGCCTCTCTGGTCGGCGCAGCGCCACTGATCGCACCCGCCGTCGCGGCTGGTGGATCGACAGTGGAGTCCCTTGGTCCCATCGCGGTAGTGCCCGGCTCAGGTCAGGTCGCACCCACTCTGCCCGTCTCAGTCGTGCGAGGTGGAGTCGCGCTTTCGCAGCGCCCGATCATGATCTTCGCGGGCGACAGCGCCACGGCCAATGAGGTCGAGGTCGTGGACGTGTCCTTGGGCAGGAGCAAATGGGCATGGGTCGGACAAGTGCGATCTGGGCGCACGACCATCGGCAAAGACCTACTCGCTGGTCATGCCTACATCTGGCGTTGGCGTATGAGTGGTGGTGAATGGAAGTCCGGCGGGTCGTTCGTGGCGAGATTTGGCACGAGCAACGGCCAAGGTGCCGTCTCAGTCGGTGCAGCATCTGTATCGACTCTCACCGGTGAGATCGGTGTGGGTTGGTCTTCGGGTGTCGTCGCTGGGCCGGCTATGTCGGTGGGTGCGCAACTGTCGTGGCGCAGTGGCGCGGCGGCGGTTGAGGGTGACATATCCGTACCGGGAGTGCCGTCAGGCTGGACCTTGTCTGCGTCGACGGGCTCTAGTTGGATGGGTCTCACCGAGTCTCGCGACGCAGTGGTGCGTGGCGTCGCGCCAGCAGCTCCGCGCGCGGTGCTCACCGGCGGCTCGCTGAATGTTGCCTGGCGTTATCCCGTGGGGGCCGCTCGTAGTTTTGAGGTGGAGGCGAAGAACTCCCGAGGTCGCTGGGTCACCACTGCGCGGCTCGCTGCGTCTGCCACATCTGAGACCTATGAAGTCACGGTTGCGCCTCCGGCTCGCGTCGGCCTTGGTGCCAAGATCCGCGTGGTCGCCCATGTGGGCAAAGGTGATTTGACTACTCGTTACGTCCTCACTAGCGGCGTTGACCTGTATTCAGGAGTTGGTCGAGTTGTCGACCGTGCGGTGCGAGGCGTCTTGGCGCCTGCAACACCAGTTGATGGATCTGGTTCGGGTGGACTGGTCGTGTCCGGTGACGCACCTCGCTCGGTCACCGTATGGGGTTGGAGCGACTCAGCCTTGACGTTCGTGCGAAATGCATCGGGCGTCTACGAGCAGGTACTCACCTCGGACTCCGATGTGCAGGGTGCCCGCAACTCCATTGATCGCCGACTCGTGGACGGGGAGTGGGTATGGGCACTCACCGATACATCAGGCGTTGTCACGGAGTTTGTCGATGGGCATGCCGTACGTGTTACCGGTGATGGCACGCCGGTGTCCACCTCGACGTGGGATGCCAATCGACTGGTCGAGGTGCGCCCGAGCGGCATCGCGGCGGATGCACCTCGCGCTCTGGGCTTCGTCTATGCCGGTTCTGGTGATTGCCCCTCCGATGCGTGGGCGACCGACGGTTTCGTTGCCGCACCTGACGGCATGCTCTGCCGCGTGACCTATGGCAATGGCATAGCGACCGAAATCGGCTATGTCGATGGCGTGAATGGTGGGGTGCAGATTGGCCTCATTAAGGATGTCGGCAATGAGGCGATGACTCTTGGCTGGGATTCAGTTGGACATCTTGTGGCGACGCGAGCTGGGCTGGTGTCCCGAAGTGCCCTCGCCGACCCGAGACTCAAGGCGCTGACTGCGAATATCGACTACGACGATTCAGGTCGTGCAGCAGTTTTGCGCGAATCAGCTCCAGCTCTTGGTGCAGACCGCATCATTCAGCGCATCACGTTCCCGACCGTAGGCGAAACTGCGGTGATCAATGCGACAAAGGTTACCGCCAAGGTCGACGCATCCGTCGGCACTGCGCAGTGGTCGAAGACAGTTGAGTTTAACGCGGCGAACCAAGCCGTGACCGGTGGCCAGGACCGTGCCGGCATGCGCATGACCGTCCAGACCGATGCCAGCGGACGCCCGCAAAAAGTGATCGACCCCGAGCGACGCATCACTACTTTCAGCTACGACAAGACTGGGATTCAGGTAGGCCAATCCGGCCCGTTCACCAATGACGCGAGCAAGGGCCTGGTGACCAAGGCGACCTATGACGCGGATGTCGCCGACACGAAGACGGACACGTGGCTGGGCATGCAGGCGCACATTTACACCCGTGTGAACTTCGCGGGCGAGACAAGTGGTGGTTGGTGGGGCAAGGATGATCGTTCTGGCCTCGGCTATTCATGGCGTGAACTTCCCGCGGGAGCCGACTCGAAGTGGTCTGCCCGCGCAACCGCGAAGTGGACTCCCACATCCGACTCGCGCGACTGGAGTTTCCGCATTGACGGATCTGGGGCAAACATCAGCCTGTTAATCGAGGGTGAGCTCTGCTCCACGGACAACGCCGGTCGTTGTGACATCACTGGCCTACCGGCCGGCGCCAAGAGCGTTGTTGTTCAACTCGACGACGCGACGGCTCGCGGCGGATTCCGGATCCTCGCCGCACCGCTGGGAAGTGAACCGGTGCTCGTGCCAGCAACTCAGGTTGAGCCCATGTTCGGTCTCGTCACAGCTCAGCGGGTCAACGACACCTTCCCCGGCAGTGAGCGCGATCCGCAGACGGTGCGCGAATATTCCAAGCCGTGGGCGCAAGAAGTCGCCTCCGTGACAATGCCTGGCGGGCTCAGCACCTTGCATGCCCTCGAGCCCATGGACCCAGCAAACAGTCAGTGGGGCCGTCCGCTCGTGCGCACAACGCCAGGTGGCAAGACGATTTCCTACTCGTACTACGCCAATGAGGCGGTTGCTGCGCCGCCAGCTCTATGCGGTGGTGGCGTTGCAGTGCCGCAGTACGGCGGATTGCGTACCGTGACGCGTCAAGACGGCACATCCGAAGAGCGCATCTTCGACGTCTACGGACAGATCATCTCGTTGATCAC
>WLOK01000082.1 GCA_009699315.1 Actinomycetota bacterium | reverse complement strand
CGGCAGCACGAGGCTGGAGTCGATCTGGACTCCTCGAAGATCCCTACGGCGCAGCATCCTCCAATTCTAGGTCTAACCTGACGGGGTGAACGCACGCGCAGGTCGACCCACGGTGATTCCGCTGTTCCCCCTAGGGACAGTCCTCGTACCCCACCTGGTGCTGCCCCTGAACATCTTCGAGCCCCGCTACCGCACTCTGGTCGCCAACCTGCTCGACCGCGACCCGGCCGATCAAGAGTTCGGGGTCATCGCGATCCGGCAGGGCGATGAGGTCGGCTCGGACTCAGTCCCGTCCATGTTCGAGATGGGTACGACGGCGACGCTGCAAAACGCGACCCTCCTCGACGACGGTCGCTACGACATCATCACGGTCGGCCACCGACGTTTTCGGCTACTAGACGTTGACGATTCGCTGCCCTACCTACAGGGTCACGTGGAGTTCCTCGATGAGCCAGTGGGCGACTGCGATGCAGAGCTCATTTCACGCGTCGCTGAATCTTTCGCGCAGTATCGTCAATTATTTGATTCCTCAGCTTCAGTAGTAGACGTCCGCGAAGCCCTGCCCACTGATCCAGTAGTGCTGTCCTATCTGGTCGCTTCTGCACTCGCAGTGAATACCGCGACCCAGCAGGGACTCCTTGAGAATGCCGATGCGGCGCTGCGGCTGCGCAATGAGGTTGCGCTGCTGAAGAATGAGCGTGCGTTGATGAAAGTTGTGCCATCACTCCCGATTTTCGAACCCGATCGGCGTCCTAGCCTGAACTAACCGGCTGCATCGTCAACCGCGGGCTTTGGCCGATCAATCACCCACAGAATCACTCCCTGCACAGTCACGGCAAGTGCAGCGACCATCGGCCAGAGGACATAAATCGCAGGCATTCGTACGGTGCGCGGAGCATAGGGGTGTGATCCCTCAACCAGCACTGTCGGAAAGGCCGCCACCTCGGTGGCATGAATAGCGCTGACGATTGACCAGAAAATGAGTGCGCCTACGACACCACAACTAATACCGACAACAAGTGCAACGAGGGGACGCGTCCGCCACCGCAGGACGATGATGATGGACAAAACCAACCCGACGCCCCCGAGCAGCAACGCCGCAATGCCGTCGGCGGCGATATAGGCCTCGGTCTGCATCCCATCGGGAACTACGACCGCGCCCCCGGTAGTCATGACGACTTTGAGCAGATCACTAGGCGCAACATTGGCCCACACCAGACCGGCGAGCGCAGCGAGTCCACCGGCTAGAGCCGGCCACGCAACCAAGTCGCGACGGGTCACATCAGACATGAAGGACCCAACAGGGCCTTGAGGTCGCCATATAGCGAAGGGGAAGGCGTCACCCGCAGGCGATCATCGAGTCGAATAACAGTTGCACGTTCGCCGTTCATTAGGTGTAGATGCACCTCATTGGTGCCTGGATGGGACGCGAGCACTTCTTTAAGCCGTTCGACGATCGGCGGCACACAGCGTGACGACGGCATGGTGAGACGTATCGGCCCGGTCTTCACTTGACTGAGATCAGGAACGGAGATTTCGAGCGCGACAAGCCGCGCACTGTCGTCATCGTTGCGATCAAGCCGAGCCTTGACGATCACGATGGCGTCTTCGACGAGGTTGAGACCGGATTGAGCAAACACGTTGGGGAAGGCCATGATTTCGACCACACCCTCGAGGTCCTCTAACGTCACGATTGCCCACAGCGAGCCCTGCTTGGTGGTCTTGCGCTGGACCCCCGTGACAAGGCCGCCGACTAGGACCACACTGCCATCGTTGGCGTCGCCGCTCACAATGCTTGCGACGGAGGTGTCGGTCAGCGAAGACAGCATGTGCTCTACACCGTAGAGCGGATGATCGGAGACGTAGAGTCCGAGCATCTCGCGCTCGTAGGCGAGCAACGCGGTCTTATCCCACTCCCCCACCGGTATAGGCGGCGTGATCGTGATGCCAGGGGCATCAGCGGTGCCCATGCTCGCGAACAGGTCGAATTGCCCCACGGCTTCGGCACGTTTCACATCGATTGCTGCGTCGACCATCGTCTCGTGCACTTGAGACAGCCCTCGACGAGTGTGACCCAGGGAATCAAACGCACCAGCCTTGATTAGTGACTCCACTACACGCTTATTGCACACCGAAGCCTCGACCTTGTCGATGAAGTCGGGGAAGTCTGCGTATCGACCGGTCGCCGTGCGGGTCCGCACAATAGACTCCACGACATTGGAGCCGACATTGCGCACAGCCGCGAGTCCGAAACGGATGTCGCCACCACGTGGGGTGAAGTCTGCATCCGAATCATTGACATCAGGCGGCAATACCTTGATGCCCATGCGGCGACATTCGTGCAGGTAGACCGCTGACTTGTCCTTATCGTCCTTAACCGAGGTGAGAAGCGCAGCCATATATTCCGGCGCATAATTCGCCTTGAGGAACGCGGTCCAATAGGAGACCAATCCATATCCGGCGGTGTGCGCCTTATTGAAAGCGTAGTCAGAGAAGGGGACGAGGATCTCCCACAACGTAGCGATGGCGTTGTCGCTATATCCATTGACTCGCATGCCGTCACGGAACGGCACGAATTCTTGGTCGAGGATTTCCTTTTTCTTCTTACCCATCGCACGACGGAGCAGGTCTGCGCTGCCGAGGGAATATCCCGCAAGCTTCTGAGCAATCGCCATGACCTGCTCCTGATAGACGATCAGGCCATAGGTATCACCCAGAATTTCGGAGAGCGGCTCGGCGAGTTCACGGTGGATCGGCACAACTGGTTTGCGACCATTTTTGCGATCGGCGTAATCGTTGTGCGCGTTGGCACCCATCGGGCCAGGGCGATACAGCGCCAAAACAGCCGAGATGTCCTCGAAGTTGTCGGGCTGCATCGACCGAAGCAATGAGCGCATTGGTCCACCGTCGAGCTGGAACACACCCAAGGTGTCTCCGCGCGAGAGCAGGTCGTAGGTCGTGCGGTCAGTTAACTCAAGGGTCTCGAGCACCACTGTCTCGCCACGGTTGGACTCGATGTGTTCGAGACAATCGTCAAGAACGGAGAGGTTGCGCAAGCCGAGGAAGTCCATCTTGAGTAGACCCAAGGCCTCACATGCACCCATGTCGAACTGCGTGATGACCGAGCCATCCTGCTCACGGCGCCACAACGGAATCACATCAAGCAACGGCTCGCGACACAGAATCACGCCAGCGGCGTGCACACCGGGTTGCCGTTTCAAACCCTCGAGCCCGCGTGCTGTGTCAACAACTCTACGGACGTCTGCATCAGCGTCGTACAACGTACGGAACTCAGCGGCCTCGGAGTAGCGCGAGTTCTTCTCATCAAAGAGCCCTGCTAGCGGGATGTCTTTGCCCATCACCGAAGGCGGCATCGCTTTGGTGATGCGATCACCCACTGCGTAGGGGTAGCCAAGGACACGTGCCGAGTCCTTGATCGCAGCCTTAGCCTTGATGGTGCCGAAAGTGACGATCTGCGCAACGCGATCCTCGCCGTACTTGGCGGTCGCATAACGAATCATGTCGGAACGGCGACGCTCGTCGAAGTCGATGTCGATGTCGGGCATCGAGACACGTTCGGGGTTAAGGAAGCGCTCGAAGAGCAGTCCATGGCGGATCGGATCGAGATCGGTGATGCCAAGCGCCCACGCGATGACTGCGCCTGCCGCGCTTCCGCGGCCAGGTCCCACACGGATGCCGTTGTCCTTTGCGTAACGCACAAGGTCAGCGACCACAAGGAAGTAGCCGGGGAAACCCATCTGAATGACCACACCGACCTCGTAGGCCGCCTGGTCGCGATGGGTCTGCGGGATTCCGTTGGGGAACCTCGTTGCTAGTCCACGCTCGACCTCGGAGATGAGGTAGGACTCTTCGGTGTAACCATCAGGCACCGGGAACTGCGGCATCAAGTTGGCACCCTCAGCGAAGGTGATATCGCAGCGCTCTGCGATGAGCAGCGTGTTGTCGCACGCTTCAGGCAACTCCCACCAGACTCGGCGCATCTCCTCGGCGGTCTTCACGTAGAAGTCACGGGCATCAAAGCGGAATCGCTTGGGATCGTCCATGGTCGTGCGTGTACCGATGCAGAGCAGCACGTCATGCGTGTCGGCGTCTTCGGCGCCTACGTAGTGCAGATCATTGGTTGCCACGAGAGGCAAGTCGAGATCACGGGCGATGCGCAATAGGTCGTCGCGAAACCGTTGTTCGATCGCGAGTCCGTGGTCCATGAGTTCGCAGAAGTAATTTCCTTGCCCAAGAATGTCGCGAAAGTCAGCCGCAGCAACACGCGCTTTGTCGTATTCGCCAGCCTGAAGCCAGCGGTTGACTTCACCGCTCGGGCAACCGGTCGTGCCGATGATGCCCTTGCCGTACGTCTGCAGAAGTTCACGATCAAATCGGGGCTTGTGGTACTGCCCTTCAAGGCTGGCGAGTGAGGACAATCGGAAAAGATTGTGCATGCCCGCGGTGTTCTCTGCCCACAACGTCATGTGGGTGTAGTTCTGCTTGCCACGACCGGAGGCGGGATCCTCTGGGGTGCCCTCGTCGAAGCCGCCACCGAAATTGAATGGAGAACGCTCGAAACGTCCCTGTGGGGCGTAGTAGCCCTCAAGCCCGACAATCGGCTTAATGCCGTGCGCCTTAGCCGTCTTAGCGAAGTCGTAGGCCCCGTAGACATTGCCATGATCGGTCATTGCGACCGCAGGCATGTTGAGCTCTGCTGCTTTTGCGCACAGGTCATCTATCCGAGCTGCGCCGTCGAGCATTGAATACTCCGTGTGCACATGAAGGTGCACAAAGTTGTCGCTGCTCACCAACTCACCCTATGCCCCGAAATCGCGACGCGCCGGGACACGACACGGGCCCCTCACGCGCTAGCGGCCGCCTCAATGGCCGCACGATCCTCAGCCGTCAATGTGATCTCAGCAGCACCACAGTTCTCACGAAGATGGTCCACCGACCCAGTCCCGGGAATGGGCAACATAACCGGCGAATGCCCCAACAGCCAGGCCAGCGAGACCTGGGCAGGCGTTGCGCCAATGCGGCCAGCAATCTGCGCCAAGGGGCCATCGGCAGCGGCAAGATTGCCAGCACCGAGTGGGAACCACGGGATAAAGCCAATACCTTGGGCCGCACATGCGTCGAGTACGGCCTCACTGGCTCGGCCACCCAAGTGGTACATGTTCTGTACGGTCACAACCTCCACCTTTTCGCGCACGGTCTTGATTTCGTCGACGGAAACCTCCGACAGACCGAAGTGACGGATCTTGCCCTGCGCCTGCATGTCGGTGACGACCTCAAGCTGATCGTCGAGCGGCACGGTGGGATCGATGCGATGTAGCTGCCACAGATCGATGCGCTCGACACCGAGACGGCGCAAGGACATCTCGACGCTCTGGCGCAAGTATTCAGGACGCCCACACACGTTCCACTGATCAGGACCCTGACGCGTCAACGCACCTTTGGTCGCAATGATCACGCCGTCGTAAGGGTAGAGCGCCTCTTTGATGAGATCCTCACTGACGAAGGGGCCATAGGAGTCCGCTGTGTCGATGAGATCGACACCTAACTCCACCGCAGTACGCAACACCCGAATTGCTTCATCGTGGTCGGGCGGATTGCCCCAGATGCCTTTGCCCGTGATGCGCATCGCGCCAAAACCGAGACGGCGCACTGACATGGGATCGCTCGTGCCAAGAGTGAGGGTGCCTGAACTAATCACGGGCTGACTCATGATGCTCCAATTCGGTCGAGGGCGGTCTGCAGATCTTGTGGGTATGGGCTAGTAAACGTCATGCGTTGTCCAGAACGGGGGTGTTCAAAGTTAAGGCTCAGCGCGTGCAGCCATTGTCGTTGTAGGCCAAGTCGCTCAGCCAGACTTGGGTCTGCACCGTAGGTGAGATCGCCCACGCACGGATGCTTCAACGCGGACATGTGCACACGAATCTGATGTGTACGTCCGGTCTCAAGATGAATCTCCAGCAGGCTCGCATGTGGAAACGCCTCGAGAGTCTCGTAATGCGTGATGCTGGGCCGACCTTCAGCGACCACTGCCCAGCGATAGTCGTGCGTGGGATGTCGATCGATCGGCGCATCGATAGTGCCGCGCAACGGATCAGGGTGGCCCTGCACCAGCGAGTGATAGACCTTTTCCACAGTACGTTCCTTGAATTGACGCTTCAGAGACGTGTATGCAGATTCGCTCGCCGCGACCGCCATGACTCCGCTCGTGCCAACATCGAGTCGGTGTACGACACCCTGACGTTCTTCGGCACCTGAGGTGGAAACGCGATGACCTGCACCGGCAACTCCGCCGATAACGGTCGGTCCGGTCCAGCCGGGGCTGGGGTGGGCGGCCACGCCCACGGGCTTATCGACGACGATCACATCATCGTCGGCATAGAGAATGACGAGCCCATCGACATTCTCAGCCTCTACGCGCAAAGGCCCTTCAGGGTCCGGTAGTGCGACCTCGATCATCTGGCCCTCAGCGACCCGATCACTCTTGCCGACCGCGCGTCCATCAAGTTGCACGTGCCCATTAGCGACTAGTTCGGCTGCCTTAGTCCGCGAGAGCCCCAGCATGCGCGAGAGAGCTGCGTCTATGCGCTCGCCCACAAGACCTTCGGGGACTGGGAGATACCTAATCTCAGGCATCTCAGCCCTTCACAGATGCACCGGAGAAACTCACGCCTCGCAGCGCAAGAATCACCATGAATGCCGCTGAGCACGTGATCGCCATGTCAGCGACGTTGAAGACAGCGAAGTGTGGAAGTGCAATGAAATCGACAACGTAGCCGCGGCCAAATCCCGGCATCCGAAAGAGTCGATCACACAGATTGCCGAGTGATCCGCCGAGGAGGGCACCAAGCGCGATCGCCCAGGCGATGCTGCCGAGTTTGCGGGAGGTTCGAATGATCACGACAGCGACAATCACTGCGAGGATGGAGAAGATCCAGGTGAAGTTGATGCCAATGCTGAAGGCTGCTCCAGGGTTTTCGACGTAAACAAATCTCAAGAAGCCGCCGATGACGTCGATGGACCCCACCGGCTTCAGCTTCGCGACGACTAGCCACTTAGAAAACTGGTCAAGGGCTAGGACAGCTCCTGCAACCCCAAAGACCACCCACACCAAGCGTCCAGTGTGATCGGGGCGCGTGTCTTGCGTCGATTCGGTCAGCACGATCTAGGAGCGCTCCTCGGCCTGCTTGCAGGCCATACACAAAGTGGCGCGGGGAAAGGCCTGCAGCCGGTACTTGCCGATCGGCTTGCCGCACACCTCACAGATGCCGTACGTGCCCATAGAGATGCGAGAAAGAGCGCGCTCCGTCTGCAACAACATGTCGCGAGCGTTGTTGGCAAGAGACATCTCCTGCTCGCGCTCGAACGTCTTGCTGCCCGCGTCGGCCTGATCATCGCCAGCGCCATCACCGGAGTCTCGGACGAGGTCAGCGATGTCTGCCTCAGCCATCGCAATCTCGGTCTCAAGTTCTTTGGCGCTGGCGAGCAATTCGGCGCGTACGGCCGCGAGCTCATCCTTGGTCCACGGCGACTCGTCCTCGCGCACGACGAGCTTGGGTCCTGGCCGACGCGGGGCCACTGTGCGCGCCTCGTGCTTGGGTTCGACCTTCTTCTTCGGAGCAGCCTTGGGAGCGGCTGCCTTCGCAGGCGGGGCCTTTGGTGCTGGCGCGGCCTTCTTCACGGGCGCTGCTTTCGCGGGTGCCGCCTTCTTCACGGGCGCTGCTTTCGCGGGTGCCGCCTTCTTCACGGGCGCTGCTTTCGCGGGTGCCGCCTTCTTCACGGGCGCTGCCTTCGCGGGTGCCGCCTTCTTCACGGGCGCTGCCTTCGCGGGTGCCGCCTTCTTCACGGGCGCTGCCTTAGCTGCGGGCGCCTTCTTTGCCGGCGCGGCCTTCACTGGCGCTG
>WLOK01000081.1 GCA_009699315.1 Actinomycetota bacterium | reverse complement strand
TTGGCTACGAATACGTCTAGGCAGCCACGTGCATCCAGGGCTTCGGCCACTGCTGCTGCGCTCGAAGAAGGTTCACGAACATCACCGTTGACACTTACATTGGCCTCGGAAGAGTCCTCAATGTCGAGGCTTACGACGTGATCACCCAGCTCACGAAAAGCCGTGACGATCGCGAGCCCAATCCCGGAGGCTCCACCGGTGACAACAACTGAACGACCCTGTGCCTTGGACATGTCTGCCACCTACTCGAATGTTCGCGGTCCTGCGTCACGGACCAGTTGCATTGTTGTACACCGAATGCCACCGCCGTACTTAATGACCTCATCGTAGGGAACCTCAATCACCTCGATGCCGGCATCCTGCACGACACGCTTGGTCTTAGGGGCGCCAGCAGGCATAACAACCAGTCCCGGTTCGATCGTGATCATGTTGACGGGCGCAAGGAGCTCTTGTTCCGAGCGGTCTGCTTCAATCAAGGTGTAACCAATCGAGTGCAAATGACGCAGGGTCTCGAAATCGCACCACGCTGGATAGACCAGAGCGACTTTTTCACGTAGAGGTGCCACCCACATGTCGGCATGCATCCAGCCGAAGATTTCCGGGTGATAGTGGTGCAGCGGCCCAGGTGTCCGAGCTGTCCAGACTCTGT
Source organism: Actinomycetota bacterium (assembly GCA_009699315.1). Lineage (GTDB taxonomy): Bacteria > Actinomycetota > Actinomycetes > S36-B12 > S36-B12 > CAINMH01. Next base: position 7,275 of record WLOK01000081.1, on the reverse strand, counting down.
AGCCAGCACGTTCAAGTACGGGAAGAATCTGCTCTAGGCCGTCGTTATTGCAGTCCTGACTGAGCATGGCGATGATGAAGTCATCTGACATGCGAGTGAATGCTCCGCCTTCACACACGCCCTTTCCATGCACTGTGTAGAGAATCGGGCAGCCAATCGTCTGGAGGTACTGCGATATGTACCTCGAACGCCCACGCCAATAAGGGGCTCCTTCGCGCGCAATGATGGCGCCACCATTGATGACAAATCCGGCCGCAGCGGAGACAGCTCGCTTGAGGGGGCCGTACGCGGAGCGAGGAGTTTCGGGATATTCAAAAATGCGCACATCGATGCCGAGTCCGCGATAGGTCTCCATCAAACCGTGGTGTTGTTCGCGCATGATCTCAAGATTCGGAAGATCCCCGCCATAGAGAAAGAACGCACGATCCTGGTCGTACTCAGGAAGAACTTCGACACCCGTCGGTGGACTCATAGCTACTTGGCGCAATCGACCAATACCTTGGGCACCCCACTTCTGTCCCCAGACCGCCTCGATCTCGTCTAGGAAGTCCACATCGTCGTGATACGAGAGGTACTGGGGCGGTGAGCCTTTGCGATAGCCGGGAATGCTCTCGAAGTCGAAGTTGGCCATGTCGTACTCCTGACGTGTGCGGCGCGGATGTGGAACGGCCGGGACACAACAGTTGTTGTGTCCCGGCCGTCGTACTACTTAGAGAGCCGTCTTGCCACTGATCTGATCTGGTGTCAACGTCGCGGCATTCGCCTTGTCGATGAACAAACCAGGTGTCGTTACGTAGTGCGATGCTGGCATCTTGCCGTTGACCATGTCCACGGCAGTCTGTAGCGCAACCTCACCCCACTTGTAAGCGAGGTAGGAGAGCGTGAGGGTGTACTTACCCTCGGCTACCAACTTGACTGCGTCCGCCTGAGCGTCCCAGCCTGCAGTCGCAACAGTGGCCGGATCAATTCCGAGGCCTTCCATTGCCTGGATGACACCGACAGAGATGTTATCCGTGCTGGACATGATGCCCTTGACACTCGGATTTGCACTCAGCAGTGAGGTGGCGACGTCAAGCGCCTTGGCTGGCGAAAGATCGTCATCAACGCCTGTGGCGATGACCTTCACGTCGGGATGGGCAGCCAGCGAGGCATCCCAGCCCATCTGCTGCAACTGAACGAAGGCGATCTGCGGAGGACCGGAGATGATCATGATGTCGCCCTTGCCACCAATTGCTTCGATCAACTTGTCCATGGTCTGCTTTGCGTAGTCCACGAGGTCCGGGCCCACGAATGCATCCTCTTGATCATCAGCGACCTTGTTGCCGGCAGAGATCATGAATACGCCAGCATCACGTGCTGCCTTGTAAGCAGGAACCAGCGCAGTCGCGTCAGCAGGGGAGCAGATGATCGCGGCAACACCCTTGGTGACAAAGTTGGCAAGCTGATCGCTCTGGGTTGCCGCTTCGCCATTAGCGTCTGTGAAGACGACATTCACACCAAGTTCGTCGGCCTTGGCCTGAACGCCCTCGTGCATGGTCGCGTAGATCGGGATTCGCTCCGTGTAGAAGCTAACACCAATTGTGATGTCCATCGGCGCTGCCGACGTTGTTGGGGCGCTCGATGATGTTGGAGCGCCCGAGCTGCTGGGTGCTGGCGACGACGATGACGAGCCACCGCCCGAAGAACAAGCCGCCAGCAGACCCGCAGCGGCCACTGCAGCCACCATCGAGGCCTTAAATCCGATTCGTAGCACTGCGTCTCCTTCGAGTTGCTTGAATGGTTGTCTTGCCAACCCTCCGACTGGCGGAGGGAAGATTTATCTTCGGCGCCGAATGGCCTCCGAACATGCCGCCAAAATAAACACAGCGCCCACGGCGACCTGCTGTAGCGAGTAGGCGACTCCGAGAATGTCTAGGCCATTCTGCACAACGGCAATGAGGAGCACGCCGAAGAAGGTACGCAGCAACGAACCCTGACCACCCAGAATCGAGGTCCCACCGAGAATGACTGCGGCGGTTGCATACAGCGTCAGGGTGGTACTGATACCGGGCTGACCCGCCTGCACCCGCGCCGTTAGCAGTACGCCGGCAAGGCCGCCGCAGAGACCCGCGATAACGAAGGACATCAGGCGAATAAAAGACACTCGAACGCCAGCCAAGTAGGCCGCATCACGGTTGCCGCCCACGGAAAATACTCGAATCCCAAAATTGGTGAAGTGCAGAACCACACCGCCGACCACGAAGGTGGCCAACATGAACCACACCAAACCTTGAAGGCCCAGGAAACGTCCAGTAGCCAGTGCCGCGAAATCGTCAGGTAAGCCGGCAATCGTCAGTCCATTTGTCAGGTGAATGGCAATGCCAGATGCCAAGACGCCGGTACCGAGAGTGGCAATGAACGCTGCGACGTTGAGGTAGGAGGACAGCAATCCATTGATGAGCCCAATAAGCAATCCCACGGCGAGGCCGATCAAAGCACCAACTGGCCAAGGCAGTTCCCACCTAGCAATTGCGATCGCCGTGATAACACCCGAGAGTGCGACATTTGCTCCCAGAGACAAGTCCAGATCGCCATCGATGATGACGTATGTCGCTCCAACCGCAACTATTCCCAGGGTTCCTGCCTGCACAAGAATCTGCCCGAAGTTTCGGCCAGAGAAGAAGACGGGGGATACAAGAGAGAGAACAACCAGCAGGATGACCAGTAGGCCGGGGACGAAAAGGGATTCGGCGGTAAATCGCGACTGTCGCTTCCCTGCGACTTTCGAGACGGTGAGATCCTGAACACTCACAGGGATACCTCCCGCTCGAGCCCGACAAAATTCGTGTCAGCCATTGCCTGGGTAAGAGCCTGTCGACTCGGTCGATCTGCTCCGGTGTTATCCAAGATCTTCACCACTTCTCCTGCGTGCATCACATAGATACGGTGGGCAAGCACTCGCACCTCTTCAAGATCCGAACTACTAAAAAGTACGGTGCCACCCTGCTCAGCGAAACTAATCAGGTAGCGATGAATCTCTTGTCTTGCACCGATATCAACGCCTTGGCTGGGCTCCTGAATCACAAGAATGCTCGAGCCATTCTGATGCCAGCGGCCAAACATGACCTTTTGCTGGTTGCCGCCCGACAGCGAGCGCACCGGCTGGTCAACTGACTGCAAGCGTATGTCGAAGAGTTCCTTCGACTTCTCAGCCGCGCGGCCGAGCTTCTTTCGCGAAGTGAAACCACCTCGCGAATACGACTCAAGATTCGCAAGCCCAGTGTTCTTAGCAACTGAGGCATCGAGGATCAGTCCGGTGGCTTTGCGATCAATAGGAACGGCGCCGATGCCGAGTGATTGCGCCTGCACTCGGCTCCGGAACTGATAGGAGGCACCGTCAATTTCGACACGTGCACCTCGTGCAGCAATTGCGCCTGATGCCGTGTCCATGACGGTAGACACACCCGAACCAATCAAGCCGATCACCGCGACCAATTCGCCCGCTCGCACTTCGACTTCTACTGGTCGCGCATCCTTGCGGATCTGAAGATTGCTCATCTTCAATTTGGTAGGTCCGGGAATGTGTTGTGGTCCGGTTTCTACCAGAACCTCTTGACCGACGATCAGATGTGCCAGGCTTTCCAGACTGAACTCAGATGCCGTCAAGGATCCGGCGTTGACACCATTGCGGAGGGCCGTTGCTCGGTCCGCGATCTCAGCCACCTCGCCAAGACGATGGGTCACCAGAATGACTCCGGTGCCTCGCGCACGAAGTTGGTCAATCACGCCAAGCAACTTACTTGTCTCGCGCGGCTCAAGCGCGGCAGTCGGCTCATCCAAGATCAGATAGTGCGGACTCCGCAGCAGAGCACGACAAATTTCGATGAGTTTTTTCTCAGCGGCATCTAATGAACTCACCTGCGCACGCGGATCTACCTCGATGCCGAAGGAGGCTAGGAGCTCATGACTCTGGGCATACATGTCTCGGCGCGCAGACATACCAAACCGACTCGGTGGATGCGGCGATGAGGAGAAGATGTTCTCTGCCACAGAAAGGTTGTTAAACAGGTGGAAGTCTTGGTAGACGACGCCGATCCCAAGATCTTGAGCCTGACGTGGGTTGCGCAACCGCCAGCCTTCACCATTGACAACAACGAGTCCGGAATCAGGAGTAAGGGCTCCGGTCAGGATTCTGACCAACGTGCTCTTCCCGGCACCGTTCTCACCCAGTAGCGCGTGAATTTCCCCGCCTCGAACATCAAAGTTAACCGAGTCGAGGGCAAGCGCACCTCCGAATCGGTGCGTGATGTTTTGGGCTACAAGCGAGTGGGCCTCAGACATGCAGACCTGCCTCATCGATCATGGTCCAAAGTTTGCTCGGGGAGAATGGTGTCTCCAACAAACTGCCAGCAATCTCCGGGATTGCTGCGGCAATCGCATTGCCGACAGCCGCGGGAGAACCAATCGTGCCGCCTTCACCCAGTCCCTTCATGCCCCCGGGGATGAACGGGCTCGGCGTCACCATGTGCTCGATCTTGACATCTGGAATGTCTACTGACAGCGGAAGCACATAATCCAGATACGTCGTAGTCGTGGGCTGGCCGGTGTCGCCCCAGCGCATGCCCTCATACAGAGCAATACCTACTCCTTGAGCGATACCACCGTGGACCTGGCCATCGCAGATCATGGGATTGACCATGACACCCACGTCATGAGTGACCCAGTAGCCCTCGAGCTTGACTAGGCCCGTATCGAGATCGACGGCAACCGACACCGCGTGCGTGGCGTATGCGTAGGAGACACTCACGGGGTTGTAGACGAAAGTCTCCTCAAGGCCGATGGTGTTGAACTCATCGGGAACATTCCAGTTCAGCCAAGCACTCTCGGCCACCTTCTCCCACGTCAACGCGATATCGGGGGAGCCCTTGGGCTGGAAGACGTCTCGGCCGCTTGCGTCGCGTACCAACTCAAGGTCATCGGGAGATATCTCGAGTTGGTGCGCAGCGATCGCCATCATCCGATTACGCACCTTGCCTGCGGCGGTGACCACAGCGCCACCACCGACAGTCATCGACCGACTGGCAATCGATCCAGTGGCACTGTACGGCGCACTCGCGGTATCGCCGAGACGTACGCTAACGCGCTCGATTCCAATACCTAAGTGATCGGCTGTCAACTGTGCAAAGCCCGTATCGATTCCCTGACCCATGTTCGTCACACCAGAGGTGACCGACACACTTCCATCGGGATCAACACGCACCTTGGCCGTTTCATAACCTCCAAGGGAAAAACCGACAATTTGCTGACTACGCGAATCGCCGAGACCAGTGAACTCCACATGAGTGGCGAATCCCAAACCACGACGAATGCGTCCTTCGCTGGTGACATTGGCTTCCGCGCGAGCTGCCACTGCAGTTCGGCGCATTCCCTCGGGATAATCGCCAGAGTCGTAGGGTTGGAATGTACGCGTAGTGAACGGCAGCTCATGCGGCTGAATCATGTTTTGCACACGAAGCTCGACAACATCCAAACCCAGCTCGCGAGCAGCTTCGTCGACAAGACGCTCACGGACCCAGGTGGCTTCTTGCATTCCAAAGCCGCGGTATGCCCCAGTAGGTGTTGTGTTGCTCAGCACCGCCGTAAGAGAACCGCCCGCTCGCTCGAAGTGGTACGGACCGGGCAGCATGCCCATCGAGACTCGGAACGGTCCGAGGCCAACATTGGAAGGGTGCGCACCGAGGTTGCCCAAGATGTCGGAGTGGATTGCGAGGAACTTGCCATTGGCATCGAGGGCGAGTCTGGCTCGGTGGATCGCATCGCGACCGTGGAGAGTGGCCGTGAGGCTCTCGACACGATCCTCCACCCACTTCACCGGGCGGTCCAAGCGCATCGCGGCGAGGCACACCATCACCTCATCTGGATACAGGTGTTCTTTGGCGCCGAATCCGCCGCCTAGTTCGCCCACAATCACTCGGACCTGATCCGCCCGAAGACCAAGCGCCGTCGCAAGGTGATCCCGGCAGTGATGCGGGGTCTGAGTGGACATCCACACAGTCAGCGACTCATCGGCGGCATCCCAGCGCGCCACAACCGCCCGCGTCTCCATCGGATTCGGTGCAACACGCTGGATTCGCAGGCGACGCTCGACCACATGTGCAGCGCGCGCTATCACTTCTTCGATCTCATCGCGCGGATCCCCAGCGTCAACCTGGGCGCAAATGTTGTTACCCCACTCAGGTACGAGAAGCGGAGCGCCTGGCGCAATCGCTGCTTCGGAATCAACCACGCAGGGAAGTTCGGCAAAAGTGATATCGAGAATCTCAACAGCATCTTCGGCAGCAGCCCGTGAGTCAGCGACCACTATGCCGATGGGCTGTCCTACATAAGTGACTTTACGCGACACGATAGGAATATGGGTCATTCGCTGATCTGGCGCTAGCCACACGCACGGCAGCATTCCGGTTGCGGAGGCAATTTCGTCGGGGCCAAGAACCAAGGCGACATCCGACTCGGCGCGCGCCTCTACTGCATCAAACTGATCGATCGTGCCATGCGCCAGGGTGCTACGCACAATGGTCGCATGCAACATGCCAGGAAAGTGAAGGTCGTCGGTAAAGCGGCCTCCGCCAGTGAGCAGCTTCGGATCGTTGCTCCGCAACACACTCTGTCCGACATACGGACGGCGAATCCCAGTCTCAGCAGTCATCGCGTCACCGACTTTGCCCAGTGCGCTTCAATGGCAGCACGAATGTTCTGATAACCCGTACAACGACAGATGTGACCGCCAAGCACTTCAGTCAGTGTCTCTTCAAGATCTTCACCATGGCGCTCAGCGGCACACAAGCTCATCAAAATCCCAGGTGTGCAGAAGCCGCACTGCAGGCCGTGATTGTCACGGAAAGCCTCCTGCAACGCACTGAGAGAAGAAACCGATCCGAGGGATTCAACAGTCTCGATAGCGCAGCCATCAGCTTGCACGGCCAACGTCAAACAGGAACGCGTTGATTCACCATCAATGAGAATCGTGCAAGCACCGCATACGCCATGCTCACATCCCACATGTGTGCCAGTGAGTCCGAGGTCATGTCGAAGAACATCACTCAGAAGGGCCCGCACCTCAACATCGATAGACATTTGCTGTCCATTTACTGTCAGCGCGATCTTACGGATTTCCGCTTTCATGCCGACACTCCTGCAAGTCGATCGAGGGTTCGATTCACCAAGGTCGAGACAAGTCCACGACGGAACGCCGCACTTCCGTGCTCGTCGTCCATGGGATGGATTTCTGCCGCAGCA
>WLOK01000080.1 GCA_009699315.1 Actinomycetota bacterium | reverse complement strand
TAAAGAAGGCCCGCAAGGCACCGCAATACAGCAAGCGTTAATCGTGGCCCGGCTCTTCGGGACCGATGGTGTACGTGGGCTCGCCAATCGCGAACTCACCGCGGACCTCGCGATGGGCCTTGGCTCTGCGGCGGTTCGCGTACTCACTGCCTCTGGCAATCGCTCGGGACGTCCGCTGGCTGTTGTCGGTCGGGATCCGCGTGCTTCAGGAGAATTTCTCGAGGCCGCTCTCGTTGCTGGGCTTGCCTCCGCAGGAGCCGACGTTGCGATCGTAGGTGTCGAACCCACGCCAGCCGTCGCATTCCTTACCGCTCATCTTGGGGCCGATCTCGGCGTCATGATCTCCGCGTCGCACAACGCAATGCCGGACAACGGCATTAAGTTCTTCGCGCGTGGTGGGCACAAACTCGCAGACGATCTCGAAGATCAAATCGAATCAGTACTCGCCCAGACCTGGGATCGCCCAGTGGGAGCTTCCGTTGGCCGAGTACGCACAGAGTCGGAAGCATCGGTCACATATCTAGAGCACTTGCTCAGCACATTATCAACTTCTCTTTCGGGCATCCGGGTTGTCGTGGATTGCGCCAATGGTGCGGCGTCACGTGTTGCGCCCGAAGCCCTGCGTCGTGCTGGCGCCGAAGTCATCGCGATACATGCTTCTCCCGATGGCCTCAACATCAACGATGGCTGCGGCAGCACATATATGGGCGATTTAATTGCGGCCGTCCGCGAAAACAAGGCCGATGTTGGCATTGCGCATGATGGAGATGCAGATCGTTGTCTTGCAGTCGACGCCAACGGCGATGTGGTGGATGGTGATCAGATTCTCGCCATCCTGTCGCTGTCTATGCGCGAGCGAGGTGTGCTTGCGAGCAACACGGTTGTCGCGACGGTTATGTCCAACCTCGGTTTCCATATCGCTATGCGCGACGCTGGGATCACGGTGGAGCAGGCGGGAGTCGGCGATCGCTATGTTCTCGAAGCCATGCGAGCGGGTGCTTTCACGTTAGGTGGCGAGCAGAGCGGGCATGTGATCATGTCTGACCACGCAACAACCGGTGATGGTGTCCTCACTGCGCTCCACCTGCTCGAGCGCATGGCCGTGACGCGATCCTCGCTGGCGGAGCTCGCCGGAGTCATGACCCGGCTCCCGCAGGTGTTGATCAACGTCTCCGGGGTGGATAAGTCCAAGATGACCTCCTCACCTGAACTTGCGGAGGCCGTCGCCCTCGCAGAGGCCGAATTAGGCTCTTCCGGGCGGGTGTTGCTGCGCCCATCCGGCACCGAGCCGCTGGTGCGAGTCATGGTCGAGGCAGTCTCGGCTGACCAGGCCCAGCAGGTGGCGGAGCGCCTCGTCGATCAGGTGCGCGCTGCGCTGAGCTGACCCCCGTAGGCTGGGGCCATGTGCGGCATCGTGGGATATGTAGGCGAGAAGCAGGCCCTCGAGGTCGTGGTGGAGGGGCTGCGCAAGCTGGAGTACCGCGGCTATGACTCCGCAGGCGTGGCAGTGGTCAGTGGTGATCACCTGGACGTACGCAAGAAGGCCGGCAAGCTCGCCAATCTGGAGAGTCTCCTAGGCGCGGATCCGCTGGCGTCTTCCACGATCGGGATCGGGCACACCCGCTGGGCTACACATGGGGGACCGACCGATGCCAATGCGCACCCGCACGTCAGCGAGGATGGCCGCGTTGCGGTCATCCACAACGGCATCATCGAGAACTTCGCCGAACTACGCGCCGAACTCACGGCGGCAGGCGTAACCCTTTCGTCCGAGACCGACACAGAGGTCGTCGCCCACATCCTGGCTCGATCACTGCCCGAGGTCGGAGGTGACCTAGCTGAGGCTATGCGTCACACGTGCCGGCGACTTGAAGGCGCCTTCACGCTCGTCGCGGTCGTCGCCGATGACACTGATGTGGTGGTCGCGGCGCGGCGCAACTCTCCACTCGTGGTGGGACTTGGTCAGGGTGAAAACTTTCTGGCCTCCGATGTGTCGGCTTTTGTCGCCTACACTCGCGAGGCCTTAGAGCTTGGTCAGGATCAGGTCGTCTCGATCACGCGTGACGGCGTCACCATCACCGACTTCGATGGTGTAGCGGTCGAAGCCAAGCCGTTCACCGTGACGTGGGATGCAGCGGCGGCCGAAAAAGGTGGCCACGACACCTTCATGATGAAGGAGATCTACGAGCAGCCGAAGTCAGTCGCTGATGCGTTGCGCGGCCGTGTTGGAGCCGATGGCCGTCTTCAACTCGACGAGATGCGTCTTAGCGACTCTGATCTTCGCGAGATCGACAAGATCGTCGTGATTGCGTGCGGCACGGCATATCATGCGGGCCTCGTGGCGAAGTACGCCATCGAGCACTGGACGCGTATCCCGGTTGATGTCGAACTCGCGTCCGAGTTCCGCTACCGCGACCCAATCGTCGACGATCGCACACTCACCATTGCCATCTCGCAGTCCGGCGAAACCATGGACACGCTCATGGCGCTGCGTCATGCGCGTGAGCAGGGGTCTAAAGCGCTCGCAATCTGCAACACGGTCGGCTCCACTATCCCGCGCGAGTCCGATGCGGTGCTCTACACCTATGCCGGGCCCGAGATCGCAGTCGCATCCACTAAGGCGTTCCTCACCCAGATCATCGCCGCCTATCTAGTCGGGCTCTATCTCGCGCAGGTGCGCGGCAATATGTTCGGCGACGAGATTGCATCGGTTATGCGTGACCTGCAGGACATGCCCGAGGCCGTCGACCGCGTGCTCGACACGGTCGAACCCGTGACCGAACTCGCCCGCGAACTCGCGGCCGCTCCCTCGGTGCTCTTTATTGGCCGACATGTGGGATATCCCGTGGCGCTCGAAGGTGCGCTCAAACTTAAAGAACTCGCGTACATGCATGCTGAGGGCTTTGCTGCTGGTGAACTCAAGCATGGCCCTATCGCGTTGATCGAGGAGGGCGTCCCCGTTGTGGTTGTCGTGCCATCGCCGCGCGGTCGCGCAACCTTGCACGACAAGATCATCTCGAATATGCAAGAGGTTCGTGCCCGCGGAGCTCGCACTATCGTCATCGCTGAAGAAGGTGATGAAACGGTTACGCCCTACGCCGATCACATCATTCGCGTTCCCGTGGTTCCGACGCTGATGCAGCCGCTGGTGTCGACGGTGCCCTTACAGGTTTTTGCATGCGCGATGGCGACGGCCAAGGGTCACGACGTCGACCAGCCGCGCAACCTCGCCAAGTCCGTCACTGTGGAGTGATCGTGATTATCGGTGTGGGCGTTGATGTGGTTGATATAGCGCGTTTTCGCACGGCCGCTGATCGAACGCCACGTCTTTTGGAGCGGCTCTTCACGGCAGAAGAGCGGGTCACCCCGGGTGGTCTTGTGCGCTCGATCGAGTCGCTCGCGGCGCGGTTTGCAGCGAAAGAGGCAGTGGCCAAGGCCCTCGGAGTTCCCAACGCTCTTGAGTGGCATCACTGTGAGGTTCGCCAGAGCGAACGCGGCGAACCGTCCCTACGAATGACTGGGACAGTGGCCGCTGCGGCCGCGGAGCGCGGCATCACCACCTGGCATATGTCGTTGAGTCACGATGGCCCGATTGCTATCGCTCAGGTGATTGCCGAGTCACGCACATGAGAGCGGCTTACGATGTGGCCTCAGTGCGTGTAGCTGAATCTGCGCTTATGCAAGAACTGCCCGAAGGCACCTTGATGCAACGCGCGTCATTCGGCCTTGCACGCACATGTGCTGCCCTCCTGACAAATGTCGAACACGGGGTTGTCGGCGCACGCATTGTCCTGTTGGTGGGAAGTGACAATAATGGTGGTGATGCGCTCTATGCGGGAGCCTTTCTTGCGCGCCGCGGAGCACAGGTCACCGCGTTGCTCCTCTCGGACCACTCACATGATGGGGGAGTCGTCGCGCTGCGGATGGCAGGTGGTCACGTTCGCTCGGTGACTGGTGCAGACGACGTTGGCGCCGTTGAAGTCATCTCGCATGCCGCTCTGGTCATGGACGGCATTGTTGGTATCGGTGGAAGCGGTTCCTTGCACGGTGCAGCAATTGCTCTAGTGCATGCGGCCCGTGACTCTGGATCGCTTCTGGTTGCGGTCGATGTTCCCAGTGGAGTGGACTCCGACACTGGGCTGATCGCCGACCCGGATGCATGTGTTTTCGCCGATGTGACCGTGACCTTTGGCTGCCTCAAGCAGGGCCTTGTTGTCTCACCGGGGCGCGAGGCGGCCGGTGCCGTCGTGGAAGTCGATATCGGTCTAGACGACTATCTTCCTGCTTATGGCGTCGCGTTACTCGATGACCTAGACATTGCTTCTGCGCTGCCTGAACCACAAGGTGCTGACTACAAGTATTCGCGCGGCATCGTCGGCATCATGGCCGGAAGTGCGCGCTACCGGGGTGCCGCCATGTTGTGCGTTGGAGGAGCGCGGCAGGGCGGTGCCGGCAAGGTTCACTTTGCTGATCGCGGTGATGGAGTTGCCACGGTAGTCGTGCAGCACTTCTGGGATGTCACTGCTAGTGATGCGAGTGCCGATGACCGTGAATTCGAGGCGTGGGTGATTGGTCCCGGTTTGGGTAACGACGAGGATTCTGTGTCGAGGGTTCGTGAGCTGCTCGCGATGGAAGTGCCAGTTGTCTTTGATGCAGATGCATTGCGGGTTATCTCTGGCCATGCGGACGTGCGAGATGCCCTGAGTGCGCGCGGTCGTCGCGGTGAGGTCTCGGTATTGACCCCTCATGTGGGCGAGTTCCGAGCGCTGGGTTTTGGCGACGCACTCTCGTTGGGGCGACTTGGAGCGGCGAAGTTAGCCGCGCGCGAATTGGGCGCCATCGTCGTGCTTAAAGGGCCAGGCACGATTATCGCCGCACCCGATGGCACCACATTTGTTGACAGCTTCGGTGGCGCCGAGCTCGGTACAGCAGGCACCGGCGACATCCTCGCCGGACTAGCCGGCTCCATGCTGGCGTCTGCGCAGGCGCGTGGTGAGATCACTGATAGTGGTGAAGCCGCCCGCATCGTCGCGGCTGCGGTGGGGGCGCACGGCGCTGCAGGAGCCCTCGCCGCCTCGGATGGTCGACCGGTGACCGCCATGGATGTCGTCGATGCACTACCGGATGCCATCGCTTTACTGCGGCGAGTGATGGAATAGGCGCTGTGACCCAACCTCACGGTCCGGCAGAAGCCGTTATCGACCTCGACGCGTTGCAAGCCAACCTCGCGAACATCATGTCCGCAGTGGCACCTGCAACTGTGATGGCGGTTGTCAAAGCAGATGCGTATGGTCACGGAGCCGTCGAGATTGCCGCAGCCGCCCGCGAAGTAGGCATTGAGTGGCTCGGCGTCGCTTTCCCGACCGAGGCGCTCGCGCTACGCGCCGCTGGCGATGTGGGTCCGATGCTCGCATGGCTCTATGCACCGGATGATCCACATCTTCAGGCCTGTATCGCTGCCGATGTCGATGTCAGCGTGTCGTCCATCGATGACCTAGGTGACGTGGTGATTGCCGGGGCTGGGCGAAAGCCATTCATTCATCTGAAGATTGACACTGGTCTTGGGCGTGGCGGCTGCCCTATCTCGGACTGGCCCGCTCTGGTGCGGGCCACCCGCGATGCTGAAGTCGCTGGAGTCCTGTCTGTTCGTGGAATCTGGTCGCATTTCGCGGCGTCGGACGAACCGCATCGATCAGAAAATGCCGACCAGATTGCAGCATTCAACGAAGCTTTAGGCATTGCGCGTGAAATGGGCCTTGCCCCAACGATCATGCACCTCGCAAATACAGCCGGAGCACTTACGCGCCCGGAGGCCCGGTTTGATCTGGTCCGTATTGGCATTGGTGCCTACGGTATTTCGCCTGGTGGTGATATCGGCTTGACAGACGATCTCGACATAACGCCGGTAATGTCCCTACGCACTCAGGTTGCTCAACTCAAGCAGATCCCGGCGGGGCACGGTGTGTCGTACGGATTGACTTGGCGCGCCGACCGGCCCTCGACATTGGCACTGATCCCGCTGGGCTACGCCGACGGCATCCCGCGATCCAGCGCAGGAGCCCAGGTGCAGATCGCTGGGCAAAGATTCACAGTGGTCGGGCGCATTGCGATGGATCAATTCGTGGTTGATGTGACCGATGGCGATGTGGCCTCCGGTGATGAGGTGGTCATTTTCGGCTCTGGAGATGACGGTGAACCGACGGCTGCCGATTGGGCCATATGGGCGGACACGATCGCCTACGAGATCGTCACGCGCATCGGACCGCGAGTACGCCGCCGGTACAAGGCGTAACGAACTGTTATGGGACGCCAGATCCCGGTCGCTGCGCGACTGGCCCTGTTGGGGCTTGGCGCAGTCGGGTCAGTTGCCGCAGGTGCCGCCGTTGGGGTATTCACCGAGAGACGCCTCATCGGTCGTAGGTTCGACTTGCCGTCTTCGCCATACGGCACGCTGACCGGCGAAGATGCCGGTGTCATCGCTGACGACAACGTCTACATCCACGCGGAGGTAGATGAACCTGAGCAACCTTCCGATGTGACGGTGATCTTCTGTCATGGCTACGCATTGAACTTGCACTCATGGCACTTCCAACGTCTCGCGCTTCGGCCCCATGCTCGGCTCGTTTTCTGGGATCAGCGCAGTCATGGTCGATCGCAGCGATCGGGTGCAGCGCCTTCCATCGACGAACTTGGCGAGGATTTGCGTTGTGTAATAGACAACCTCGCTCCGGTGGGTCACATAGTGCTGGTCGGGCATTCGATGGGTGGGATGACGATCATGGCGCTCGCCGCACGATATCCCGAGCTATTCGGCACACGTGTGACCGGTGTTGCTCTCCTGGCGACGACCGCGGGAGGCATATCCGACATTTCCTTCGGCTTGCCGACGTCGATCGGCAAGTTGCTTCATCGGTGGGCTCCAACGTTCGCCGGGGCGTTAGCTAAGCGCCCGGCCTTGGTGGAGAGTGGTCGTCGTAGTGGAAGCGACCTAGGTTTGATTTTGACGCGACTTTTCTCTTTTGGGAACCCTCGGGTGGACTCTGGCCTGACTGCTTTTGTGGCAGAAATGATTGATTCGACGCCGGTGGAAGTCATCGCCAGTTTCCTTCCCGCGCTCGAACGTCACGACAAGGTCGAAGCGCTCTCAGCGCTGGAACGAGTTGAGACGTTAGTGATGGTGGGAGACTCGGATCTGTTGATCCCTGAGTCACACAGTCGCGAAATTGTTCGAAGATTGCCGGGGGCAGAATTTGTTGTTCTGCCATCTGCAGGGCACATGCTCACGCTTGAGAGTCACGAAGAGGTCGACGCGCATCTGCTGGCGTTATTGGATCGGGCACGTGGGGCATGACGACTTTCATCCTGACTGATGCTGCAGCGATGATGCGCTTTGGTGAGTCGCTGGGCGAACTTCTCCGGGCGGGCGATGTAGTTATTCTCGATGGTCCGCTCGGAGCCGGTAAGACCACTTTGACGAAAGGCTTGGCACTCGGTTTGGGCGTCACCGAGCCCATCACCAGCCCGACATACGTGATCTCTCATGTGCATCAAGGTGCCCGCGTTTCTCTCGTGCATGTGGACGCGTACCGCCTTGGTTCCCATGTCGAATTCGACGACCTCGATCTCGACGCACACCTCGACACCTCGGTCACGGTGGTGGAGTGGGGCGAAGGTCGAGCAGAGGGATTATCTGAGGAGCCGTTGTATGTTCGCATTGCACCAGAAGACCATGGTGATGTTAGACAATTGACTCTCGCTGGCGCACTTGATCGTTGGGCTGCTGTGATTGATGCGTTGCGCGGTTGGTCATGATGAGACTTCTAGCGCTGGATACCGCGACACCGGCATCGACCGTAGCTGTTCATGATGGTGACCGGGTTCTTGCGTCTCGTCGGGTGACTGATGCGAGCCAGCATGCCGAGGTGCTCGCAGTCTTGGTGCGCGACGTGCTTG
>WLOK01000008.1 GCA_009699315.1 Actinomycetota bacterium | reverse complement strand
GATCAAACTTTAGTGGAGGGGTCTGACAATGACTCCAAAGCCGCGGTCAACCGAGCAGTTGCTTCGTCGGCGACACCTTGAAGTTTGGGGTTGTCGGTGAAGTTCACCATGGTCATCGGATCGATTGCCTCGACGACAGTTCGGTCGCCATCGACACGTACGACCACATTGCACGGCAGCAGCAAGCCGATCGAGGTCTCCGCGCTCAGCGCCCGAAACGCGAGCGGTGGATTGCAGGCTCCGAGGATCAGGTAGGGCGCGATGTCCTCATCGAGCTTGGCCTTCATCGTGGCTTGCACGTCGATCTCGGTAAGTACGCCGAAACCTTGGGCCTTCAGCGCCTCTTTAACCGCCGGGACGACCTCGTCGAAAGACTGGGCAAGGGACTTGGTGATGCCGTAGGTAGTCATGTCTCGAGCATACCCCCACCCGTATCTGGATGGCTGGTCTGCATGGGAAACGCACGACTCCTCGGTTACCCGCGATAATGGACGTCTTGCGCTCGTAGCTCAACGGATAGAGCTACCGGTTTCTACCCGGTCGGTTGGGGGTTCGAGTCCCTTCGGGCGCACTCACGAGACAGCCTGGCTGCGGCAGGCGCAAACCCAGCGCTGCTATTTGCAGTCAGCAGACCCAACCGCCGGGTGGAAGTTTGGAACGCCGATCGCACTTACTACTCTCGCGGCGCCCACGGGGGTGTTATAGGGAAAGGAGTGGTAGTACACAGCCTGGACGGGTCCCTTGACTTTCCCGCCGCTTGAGTCGTAAAACGTGTACTGAACATCTGTCACATCATTGCCGAGAGTCGTCCACGAGGTGGTTCCGCCTTTGACACAAGTCAAGGTGGTCGTCAGATAACCACCTCGAGAACCTGCCACTTTGGCACCAACTACAAGTGCGCCACCAATAACTACCAGCACTAGTGCACTGATAATCCAGATTCGGCGAGACCGGCGAGACGCCCGCGAACCGCCAGAACTATCCGAGCCATTGATCCCAGATTCGGGTGAAACAGCGGTCATAGGACACTTCCTTTGGGTGGTGAGGGGCACTAACGACAGATGAGATCTGCACGCCACCTGCACTCCGCAGTTGGTTTCGTGACTGGAGCAGCCTTTGACAGCGTACGGCGTGGGATGCTCCTGCGGCAGGTTTCTCAATCTTCGCTAACCTCTATGTGTGAGAGTTGGATTCCTGGCATACGGCGCTATCGGGCACGAGCACAGCCAAGCGGTCCGTAGCGTCCCCGGTTGGGAACTCACCGCAGTGTGCGACGTGAACCCCGAGCGGATCGCCGCCGCGCAGGAGCTTGCACCCACCGCGCAGGGATTCAGCGACGCCACTGAGATGCTGGATTCGGGGCTCGTCGACCTCGTCGTCGTGTCCACGCCGCCCAACACGCACTATGACTGGGCGCGTGCGGCCCTAGAGCGTGGCATCCATGTTGTCCTCGAAAAGCCCATGGCACTGACCGCAACGCAGTGCGATGACGTGCTCGCTCTTGCTCAGGCGCAGGGCCTCACCCTTGTCGTCTACCAGAACCGTCGTTTCGACGCGGACTACATCACCATGCGCCGCCTGATCCGCGAGGGCGCCATCGGCGAACTCTTCAGTTTCGAAGGTTTCGTCGGGGGTTATTCACGCCCTTGCGACTACTGGCACTCCGATGCCGATGTCTCGGGCGGTGCGATTTTCGATTGGGGTTCGCACTACCTCGATCAGATGCTCGATCTGCTCGGCCCCGATATTTCGCACGTCACGGGCGTTAACCACAAGCGCCACTGGCATCACGTGACCAACGCCGACCATGCTGAAGTAACTCTGACCTACCGAGACGGCCGCCAAGCCCGCTTCATCAACTCTGACTTGTCCGCTGCTCGCCGGCCAAAGTTCTATGCCCTCGGCACCGCTGGCGCCATTGTCGGAGATTGGGATCCGGCCGCCGAGCCTGCTGTGGCCGACCTTCCGGCGCGTCTGACCCTCCATGTGCCGGGTGCCGCGCCGCAGGAGATTGCCCTCGACTCCCCCACGCCGTATGCATTCCACCAGCAGTTGGGGGCCTTCCTCGCGAATGGTGACCCGATGGAGGTCATGCCGCAGCAGTCGCGCAATGTTGTCTCCGTGATGGAGGCAGCCGAGGAGTCGGCGCGATCGGGCAGCACACCTGTGACTCCGTCCATCATCTGATGAGCGTGCGCTGGGGGGTGCTCGGTGCCGGCTGGCTCGTCAATCAGGCAACCGCCGCCGCCATTCACAACGCAGACGGTGCAGTCTTGTATGCCACCGCAGCACGCGACATTGATCGGGCGCGCGCGACACAGCCGCAGATTGCGTACGACTCATATGCGGCGGTGCTTGATGATCCCCATGTCGACGCGGTCTACATCTGCTTAAGCAACGACGCGCACCTGCCGTGGATCGAGGCGTCGATTGCAGCGGGAAAGCATGTCCTGTGCGAAAAGCCCCTCGTCCTCACCGCCGAGCAGGCCGAGCGCGCCTTTGCGCTCGCGGACAACGCTGGCGTACATCTGGTCGAAGCGACGTGGTCACGGTGGCATCCCCGTATGCGCCGCATCGTCGAACTCGCGACATCAGGCGCACTTGGTGAAATCTCGAACTACCTCGGCACTTTCACCTTCGACAGCATGACGGAAGGCAACTACCGGCTCTCGCCTGATCACGGTGGCGGCGCGTTGTACGACGTCGGGATCTATCCCTTGCATGCACTCATCGCATGCCTACCGGACGTCACGAGCTTCGACATCATGCAAGTGGATCGCGTGATGAGCGATCACGGCGTGGATGTCACGACGACCGCCACCCTCACGTGGGGAGGAGATAGTCGCGCCAGCATCGCCGGCTCCTTCGTCATGCCCGAGTCGCAGCGTCTGACTATTCGTGGCAGCGCAGGCGAAGTGACGGTCACCGACAATCAGGCTTTCACTACCTGGCGAGCGGCCTCCACGCTGCGTGTCGGCGACCACGTGGAGGAGTTCCCTACCGTCGACGCCTACCAGATCATGTTCGAGGAGATGAGCGCGCTGATTCGCGGCGGTGACGGCTGGCTCTTGCCGCCGCAGGACTCGATCCGGGTCGCCCAGACCGTAGATGCCCTGCGTCTCCATTCGGCCTGAGTCGATAAATGTCATACATAGTGCATTGCCGACTTGTATCGTGGCGAGCATCGGCGCCGCACTAGTTGGCTGCCCCAACTTCTGGAGATCAGATGAGCGTGGATTGGCAGGAGCACGTTTCGCAGCCGACCTACAGCATGAAGGTGACCAAACGAGTTTTGGTTCCGATGCGAGACGGCGTGCACTTGAGCATCGATCTATTCGCTCCTGACGGCGACGGCCCATTCCCCGCCCTGCTCTCCTACAGCCCGTACTGGAACGAAGGGCAGTATCTGCCCGTACCGTCGTCGAACCCGCACCCGACCGCAGGACTCGGTAACTATGCGATCGAAGCCGGCAACAGTGAGTACTTCGCCACTCGGGGCTTCGTCCATGTCGTCGCGAATGTGCGCGGCACTGGGGAGTCAGAAGGCGAATACCAACTCATGGGCCTCGTGGAGCAGACCGACGGCTACGACTTGATCGAATGGCTCGCAGCGCAGCCCTGGTGCAATGGCAACGTCGGCATGATCGGCGTCTCCTACTTCTCCTGGATTCAGTACCTCGTCGCATCGCAAGCACCGCCGAGCCTGAAGGCGATCTCGCCGCTTGAGGGAGCCAACGACTACTACCGAGACGTGTGTTATCGCGGCGGAATTCTTAGCCACGGATTCCTCGGTTACTGGAACACCGAGCTCAGTGATCGCGACACAACGAGTCGCAGTGAGCGCGAAATGTCTCCGGCGGAACTCAAGGCGCAAATCGAAAAGGTCAAGGCGGAGAACGGCGACATTCGACACCTCTACAGCGTCTATCAGTTGCTTTCTGCGCCGAAGAAAAACCCCGTGTTGTTTGACGCACTGATGCATCCGACAGACAGTGAGTGGTATCACGAGCGTTCTGGCTACAAGCACTTCGACAAGATTGAGTGCGCCGTGTTTTGTGGCGCTCCGCTGGATTTCTGGGACCTGCATCTCGCTGGCGGTTTCCGCGCGTGGCGCGAGATCAACCATGTGCCGAAGAAGTTCTTGGTCTACGAGAGCTTCCATTTACGCCCATTCGCAGAGCACCATGACCTGCTCGTGCGGTGGTTCGACCATTGGTTGAAGGGCAATGACACGGGCATGATGGACGAGCCCCCCATCTCGGTCTGGGTTCAGGGAGCGCGCGAGTGGCGCGATGAAGTTGACTGGCCGTTGGAGAGAACCGAGTGGACGCCGTTCTACTTGCGCAGCGACTCCGCGCTCTCGACATTGATGCCGGCGAGCACAGAGGCCGCCGACAGTTTCGACAACGTCTCCTACGTCACGTTGGACGCCGCGATCGCCGGAATCCCGCATCTTTCCTATCGCACCGAACCACTCGAGAAAGATCTCGAGATCACCGGCCCGATTCGTTTGAATCTGCATGCATCACTTTCGGACTCTGACGGCAACTGGATCGTCGAACTCAGAGACGTCGATGCCGATGGTGCGAGCCGCATCGTGTCGAAGGGCTGGCTCAAGTCGTCCTTCAGAGCGATGGACGAAGGGAAGTCCACGCCGTACCGCCCCGAACACCCCTTCGATGTGGAAATCCCGGTCGTACCGGGCGAAGTGAATCTCTACGCAATCCAGATTCACGACACCAGCAATGTGTTCCTTGCGGGTCACCGAATCGAGTTGATCGTCAAGAGCATCGATCACTCACTCGAGGGAGGCTGGAACACGATCTTCCATCACCTGCCGAGTGCGCGGACCGTGACGCACACGGTGCATCACAATTCAGAGCACGCATCACATCTATTACTGCCGGTGATTTCGCGCGCGTAGGTCAGCCTCTGTTGTGCGCGGTGGGCGTTACTGAAACAACTTTGGGGCTCGATGTACCGGCAGCATTCTTGCCTGCGTGTTCCGTGACCTAGACTGCACACATCTAAGAGCTCGTGGTGGAAACAAGATCTGAGAAATCGTCTTCCACGGCCCGCGCGAATGTTCGCCACCCACACACTCGATCCGTGCGGACTCATGGCAATGCCGCGGGGACCATTCAATCCACTAACGGTTGCGACTGCCGTGGTCGAAGGCGAGACAGCGTGGGAGATGTCGGGAAGAAGGACAACCCCGGATAATTCCGACGCGACGAGACGTAAGAACCGAATCCCGACGAAACGCATTCGCGGAGCATGAGAGTGGACTTTAGGCTGAGGCGTCGCCTGCGGCCCCGGTTTGGCCTGGGCCGCCACTCGCTCCACCTGGACCACCAGCGCCGCCCGCACCACCAACGCCTCCCTTACCAGGCCCTGGCCCACCATTAGCCATGCCGCCATCGCCGCCGTTGCCGCCGTTGCCGCCGTTGCCCGCGCTAGATCCGCCCGCGCCGCCAACACCACCCGGACCCCCATTGCCTCCAGAAATCGAGTCGTACGTGCCCTCCGCACCGTTGCCGCCGTTGCCACCTTGGCCGCCGTTGCCTACTGCGCCGCCAGCGCCGCCAGCGCCGCCGGTGGAGCCTGTCGTGCCTGTCGCCGTCGCGGTGTAACCATCGCCGCCGTTGCCGCCGTTGCCGCCACTCGTTGCAGAAGCTCCGGCCGTGCCGTTAGCACCGTTCTTCCCTAAGGTGCCGCCGGTCCCCTTGGCACCACCCGAACCCGCGGCTCCACCCATGCCGGGATCACCACCCCTACCACCGGCACCGCCCACTCTGAAGAAGCTTCCGCCCGTTGCGCCGTTGCCGCCATTGCCGCCGGCACCAGACGTGCCACCCTTGCCGCCCGTGCCGCCGTCGCCGTTTGTGCCGCCCGAGGAGTTGCCGCCCGCGCCGCCGCGGCCGCCGGCCCCGCCCTTACCGCCGCCGCCTCCGCCACTGCCAGCACTTCCTAGATCTGTCGCAGAGAAGCCTCTGCCGCCGTTGCCACCGGTGCCGCCTTCTCCTCCAGCGCCTCCCGCGCCGCCGGTGCCGCTATTACTCAAGCCACCCGCACCACCGTCACCGGCCGCGCCACCGACTCCGCCCACACTTCCGATAATGAACGTGGCGGCATCCTCGCCGGCCCCGGCGAAACCGCCGTTGCCGCCGTTGCCGCCCGTACCGCCGGTGCCGCCGGAAGAGAATCCGCCGGTCCCACCCTTGCCGCCGCTGCCGCCGGTCTGACCTGCTGTGCTCACGTTGGCCCCATCGCCGCCGTTGCCACCCGCGCCGCCACTTGCCCAGGCTCCGGCGTTTCCGTACAAGGACCCGTTGCCCCCGACCCCCGGCAAACCTGCAGAACCGCCATCGCCACCAGCGCCGCCTGCGCCGCTGTTACTTCCCAACCCGGAGGCACCGTTGCCAGCCGCGCCACCTGCTCCGGCATTGCCGCCTTGACCCCCGGATCCTTGAACCCCATCTGGGGCAGTTCCGGCGCCTACGCCGGCCTTGCCGGCCGAGCCGCCTGTGCCGCCCGCACCGCCGCTGCCGCCGTCAGAGCCATCCACACCCGGTGATGTCGCGTTGAATCCAGCGCCACCAGCACCGCCCGCGCCGCCCGTGCCACCTTTACCGCTGTTGCCACCTGCGCCGCCCGCACCAGCAGAGCCGCTACCCAGTGCAGCGCCACCGACGCCACCTGCGCCGCCTACACCGCTGTCACCACCGACGCCACCTGCGCCACCATTCGTTCCATCAGCGCCTTCTACAGAACTGTCGACACCTCTCGCGCCATTAAACCCGCTGCCGCCATCGCCACTCAGGCCGCCGTTGCCGCCGTCGCCGCCGTTGCCCGAGACGGTGCCGCCTGCGCCACCTGCACCGCCGGTGCCGCCCGTGCCGCCCGAAGCAGCCCCAGTGAAACCGAGGAACCCCATGCCACCGGTGCCACCCGCTCCGCCAGTGCCACCGAATCCGCCGTTGCCGTACGTCGAGCCAGAGCCGCCTGCGCCACCAGCACCACCCGCAGGCCCGGTGGTGCCAGTAGCTCCATAGCCGCCCCTGCCCCCAGCGCCGCCTGCACCACCAGTACCACCACCACCGAGCGCACCTGCGACCGCGCCCGCGCCACCAACGCCCGGCCGACCGGCGTTGCCGCCATCACCGCCAGCAGCTCCTGATTGGTTGTAAGTACCTTGGGATCCGTCACCTGCGTTGCCGCCAGAACCTGCGTTGCCGCCATTGCCCCCGTTGCCGGACTTGCCTTGCACACCGCCCGCGCCACCCGCGGCTCCGCCGACGCCCGCGGCTCCGCCGTCGCTACCCCAGCCTCCGCCGCCGCCATTCGTTCCTGCGTTGCCGCCGTTGGCGCCCGTGGCGCCGTCAAACCCATCGCCGCCATGACCGCCGTGGCCACCGCGACCTCCAGCACCGCCAATACCGCCATTGCCACTTGCGGCCTTGCCGCTTCCCTGACCAGATGCGCCGCCCAAGCCACCTACACCGCCAGCACCTCCGGCCCCACCCATACCTCCACCAAATCCTGCAAACGAACCACTCGGTGCGTCTTTGCCGTCCCCGCCTGCGCCACCATTGCCGCCGACCCCTCCGCGACCACCTTCACCGCCACGACCACGCACACCCACGTCACCCTTGCCGGGCGATTCACCGCCATTGCCGCCAGCGCCGCCGACACCGCCAGCGCCTCCATTGCTGCCAGAAGTGCCCGTCGAACCGGTTGATGCCGGGGTTGTTCCATTCGCCCCCGCAACACCTATGCCACCTTTGCCGCCGGTGCCGCCAGCGCCGCCGTTGCCGGCCAGAGTGCCGCCCGAACCACCATTGCCACCGCGTCCCCCCTTGCCTGCTCCGGGGACACCGTTGCCGCCATCGCCACCGGCGCCGCCCGCACCTCGAAGGAGTCCGCCGTCGCCGCCGTCGCCGCCGACACGACCCTTAGCGGAATCGCCACCCCGGCCACCCTTGCCGAAACGACCTGCTCGACCGCCTTCGCCGCCGAGGCACGCCGCATTTGTGCACGCAACCGCTGCGTCGCCGCCATTACCCGCAACACCGAAGTACCAACCCGCGTTGCCGCCATCGCCACCGTTGTAGCCATTGCCACCACTGCCCGTGAGTTGGCCACCATCGCCACCATTGCAGGCCGCAGTGCCACGACACGTTGCGTGCGAGTAACTAAAGCCGTCGCCGCCAAGAAGACCAGCATCCGGTTTGGCTGCAGTACCGTCATGGAAGAGGATTCGCAGGCAGGCAGCCGAGGTCTCCTTGATGCGCGCGATCACCTTGGGAACGCCGCGATGATTGGCCGAGCCCTTTGTGTCGATGGTCTGCAGAAGATCCTGCGACTTCGCTAGCGCATCATCGACGCACTGCTGTTGCGCGGGTGAAAGCCCACGCGCGTTGTACATCGCGAGCACGGGAGCATCATCGATAACGGAGCTGTCGTCGTCCGTCTCGTCAGTGGCAACTACGGGCACTACGTCCTCTGCCCCCACTGCATTCACGGGCGCAGCGGTGAGCGCGGCTCCTGCGATAGCCGAGGCGCCAAGTGCCGCGACAATGAGACCGCGCTTGCGAGGTGACGACATGGAAGGCTCCCTACGTATTGCCACCCAAAGGGGGGACTCGCGCGAGGCTAACACGAGAAATGGCTCCGAACAGCGTTGTGGAGTATTTCCGCGTGGAGGCGGCTTTAGGGCAGCGGCCGACCTTCGTCATCGATGAGCGCATGAATGCGTACGTCGTGGCATGACACGGCGCTACGCCCCGGCAAAAACGTCAACTCCATTAGGACAGCCAGGCTGATGACGTGCGCGCCCGTCTCGCGGACCAGCTCGACCGCAGCCGCAGCAGTGCCACCCGTGGCCAGCACGTCGTCGACGATGACCACACGATCGGCAGAGGTCAGCGCATCCTGATGAATCTCCAGCGCACTGGTGCCGTACTCAAGTTCGTATTCGCGCCGATGCACATCGCGTGGAAGCTTGCCGGGCTTGCGAAGAAGCACGAATCCGCAGCCCAACTCATACGCGAGGGCAGCACCCAACGGGAATCCACGAGCCTCAATGCCGACGATCATCGTGGGCTTTTCGGGCCGCACTGCCTCAGCCCAGGCTCGCACGGCCAAACCAAGAGTGACGGGATTGGCGAGAATGCCGAGCAAATCCTTGAACGAGATGCCTGGCGTCGGGAAGTCGGGCACCACGACGACTTCATTCCACAGTGCGGATAGGTCTTCAGCCACGGGACTCCCTTGGTAGTGAGACTCAGTCTAGGGATGCAGTTATGCTCACACGATGAAGACTCTCCAGCGCGCACTCGTAATCGCCGGCACGACCACCGCTTTGGTTGCAGGGGGCATCGCCGCATCCCTCCCCGCCTCAGCGCACTCGATCATCGATCTCACTGGCGAGACCGCATACGCCGGTAAGACCAGCACGATGACCATGGAGATTCAACACGGCTGCATGCCATCGCAGCCCACCAACAAGGTCGTCACATTCTTCAAAGCAAGTTTCGGCGACATCGTGCCGCTCAAGGTCAAGGGCTGGACCTCAACAACGGGTGTGCGCCCGAATGGTCGCAAGTACGTCATCTGGCAGACCACCACCGCGCCGCAGCCATTCCCGAATCCACTCTACCTGCCCTTGCGCATCACGTGGCCCACTAAGGCCGGCGAATATGGCATGCCCACGCGCCAGTTCTGCGTAGGTGGTGGCAGTTGGTTCTGGCAGACCCAATGGCATCCTGCCACCGCTGATGTGCCGTCACCGCCGATCGAACCACTGCCCAGCGTGATGGTGCTCAAGCCGTAGCGCGTGTGATCGATCGACTGGGGTCGCCGACAAGTCCCAGCTTTAGTTTGTGGGAATGAGCGTCCCGGAGAAGATCTGCCACGCGAGTGCAGACTTCGCGACCAGGCTCAAGATGATGTATGCCTTCTCGCCGGAGAGGTAGCTGATCGGGTTCTTCTTGTACTGCAACCACTGCACGATCGCAAAGCAGTTGAAGAACAAGAACAAGCTCACGATGATGCCGTAGACAAACCCCGGTGGCGAGACGTCAACGCCACTATTGGGCGAGACGACGTAGAGCACGATGATGAGCCACGGCACTACTCCGGTCATGCAGCCGAAGATGAACGGCAGCATCTTGCCTTCGCCCGGCTTCTCGTACTTCTCCTGCAACCAACCAAAGAGGATCATCGAGGCATTGACACCAAAGATCGCAATCAACGCAGCTGCGTCAGAGACTCCGCAGATTTGCACGATGAGCACGATCATGATCGAGCTGGAGATCGAGTATTCAACCCAGCGGAAGTAGTTGCGGCCCTGCGCGAGACCACCGATATAGCGCGCGTAGAACGGCGGGAT
This sequence comes from Actinomycetota bacterium, assembly GCA_009699315.1. Classification (GTDB taxonomy): domain Bacteria; phylum Actinomycetota; class Actinomycetes; order S36-B12; family S36-B12; genus CAINMH01. The sequence goes on along the minus strand of WLOK01000008.1, from coordinate 24,522 downwards.
GCTCACCACGAAGTGGAACAGCGCTGAGAGCCCGAAGAAGAGCGCGACGCCCACCGCGAGCGGCACGTCAAGAAGCGTGACCGGCGCGCTCGGCGCGGTGCCGGGCGGGCCTTCCATATAGGAGGCCAAGATCGGAATCGAGAAGTCGTTGGCGAGCATGAGCACGAGGATCAACTGCACCAGGTGGAAGATCCCCGCACCGATATTCCACGCGCGAAGCCGACCCAGACGTGGATCTGCCGCAATTGCTGCCTTGACGTCGATGTCTTGGCTCATGCCTGCGCTCCTTATGATCCCCTGTGTCCTCCAAGTGTCGCCCGCAAACGGCAACCGTCAAGCCAACGCGCCCAATAGATACGATGGTCCGGTCATGAAAGCCCTCCTCGCCCTTGCTTGTGGAGCGCTGTTTGCTTCCTCAGCTCTAGGAGTCGGCTCTCCTGCCGAGGCAATGCCGCTGCAGGTGCAACAGTGGCGCGAGATCCAGCCGAACAAGGTGCGCTTCATCTCGCAGATCGACACCACCGACAAGGTCTTCTTCATCACTATTGATGACGGATGGACCAAGGACCCAGCAGTCGCAACTTGGGTGCGACAGACACGCACCCCCATCACCGTGTTTCTGACCGCCGCCGCCAATCCGGAGGACACGTCAGACTTCTTCCGAAGAGTGTCGCGATACGGCAGCGTCCAGAATCACACGCGCACACATTCGTATCTCACGTCCCCGAGCACTGATGTCAACGACGAGGTGTGCGGCATCCAAAGCACCTACGCAAAACGTTATGACGAGCGGCCGTGGATGCTGCGTCCGCCGTATGGCAACGGTGGGTGGCCCGGTTCAGCAACGTCCGAGCACCGGCGCATCTCTTCGGTCGTAGGCCCATGCGGAATCAAGTTCGTCGTCAACTGGACTGCCCTTGTCAGCAACGAAGGAAAGTTCGCCAGCCAGAACGGCACCGACCGCATTCAAGCCGGAGACATCGTGCTTCTGCATTTTGTGTCGGGTCTTCGTGATCAGCTCTCTGCACTCGTCGAACGCGGCAAGTGGTCAGGTCTCAAGCCTGCGAATCTTGCCGACTACCTGCAACGGCCCAATGTCGCGGAGAATGCTCGGAAGTAGCGCTCGTACGGCTGAGTAATCCACGAATAGATTTGCTGCGAACTCCAACCATAGTTCGCGTAGAGATCTGCCTTCGTGCGTCCTCGACCATCGAGACCCCACAGGCTCCAATCCCGACCACCCGACGACATGCGATATGCAAGGCGCGCGTTATAGAGACCATTGACCATCTTCGAATCGTTCCACCAGCTTTGACTGCCCCAACTCGGCTTGTTCCACTGGAACAGCCCCCAGTCATGGCCGTTAAATCCCGGAGAACCTGGACCGAGATTCGCCTCACCATTGCTCTCTCGCATAGCAATGGCCCATGCCTCGTGCAGGTTGACGCCCCGGAAACCCGCCTCAAACAGCGTGTCACGGAGGGAGTTGGTGCATGACTGCGAACTTACCCAGATAGGCGCTGCTGTCGCTTCCGCTGGCAAGGCGCCAAGGCCGCACACAATCACTAGTGCGATACCGCCAAGAATACTGGCGCGAAATCTGGACATACCTGACATGGGCTAACCCCTTGCGGTGGATGTGATGATGCATGTGACTCACCACCATCACCCGCGCCGCCTGACCCACCAAAACCCGAAATCACAGCAAAAATCCATAACCACGGGGCAAAACGGAGATTGCCGTGACATTGGTCTCCCAAAGTCAGGGTATAAATCGACACATACCGGTCACTTGGAAGTTAAAGGCCACCACGCGCGATAAGCCGACTCGCGATCACTGAGCGCTGAATTTCGTTGGTGCCCTCACCCACGATCATGAGCGGCGCATCCCGAAAGAAACGTTCGGCATCAAACTCAGTCGAATAGCCATAACCGCCGTGCACCCGAATGTTCGTGAGAGCAACTTCCATCGCTACCTCGGAGCAGAAGAGTTTGGCCATGCCGGCCTCGACGTCGGCGCGAGCACCTGAGTCGTAGACCCGCGCAGCGTGTAGTAGGAGTTGCCGTGCTGCAGTGATCTTTGTGGCCATATCCGCTAGGTAGTTGCCGATGGATTGATGCTCCCAAATTTGTTTGCCGAACGCTTCACGTTGCTGGGAGTAGGCGAGCGCATCGTCAAACGCGGCCCGCGCAACTCCCGTGGCTCGAGCAGCCACCTGGATGCGCCCAATCTCGAGACCCCGCATCATGTGTGCGAAGCCCGCACCTTCGGCTCCTCCCAAGACACTGTCGAGTGGCGCGCGATAGTCAGCAAAGACAACCTCGCAACTCTCCACGCCCTTATAGCCGAGTTTGGGTAGGTCATCCGAGACGCTCATCCCCGCACCGGGTTCAATGAGCAGGATGCTCATGCCCGAGTGCGCCGGCTCAGCCGCCGGATCGGTCTTGCACAACAACGCAATGAGCCCCGCGCGTCGCGCATTGGTGATCCACGTCTTGGTGCCATTGACGACATAGACGTCCTCTGACCGGCGAGCCACAGTGGTCATCGCTTGAAGGTCGGACCCACCACCAGGCTCGGTAAGTGCCATGGTCGCGCGAATCTCGCCGGTGGCTAGGCGTCGCAGATAGCGGTCCTGTTGCGCGGGCGTGCCGTAAGCGACGATCAACTGTGCAACGACGGAATGCCCACCCATCGCCCCTGCCAACGACATCCATCCGCGCGCGAGTTCCTCGGTGATCATCGCGAAGCACGATGTGGAGACCGCACTGCCGCCGAAGGACTCTGGGATTACTAACCCGTACACACCGAGCGCCTTCATGGTCTCGATCCATGCGGCTGGGTATTCATTCGCGTGCTCAACCTCGCGGACCCGGGGCCGGACCTCGTCGTCGACAAACCGCGCAACCGTGGCGACCATCTCGGCCTCTTCGGGACTCAAGTCCCCCATCGCACACCGCCCGCTCACTAGACTGAGCCGAAATCTACCCCCAGAAGTCGGGATCACCATGAGCGACCGTACGAGCGTCTACATCAATGGGCAGTGGACCGCCCCTGCCGGCAATGGACGCATTGCAGTGGAGAACCCCGCGACGGAGCAGACCTTCGCTTTCGTGCCTGAGGGAACCGCGGCGGATGTCGACAGAGCCGTAGCCGCTGCTCAAGACGCATTCCCTGCGTGGTCGCAGACGAGCCCCGCCTATCGGCGTGATGTCCTACAGGCTCTTGCCGACGGCATGGCCGCTCGCACGCAGGAGTTTGCCGAGACCATCACGGCAGAGATGGGCGCTCCCGCCGGCATCGCCGCAGCGATTCAAGCTCCGCTCCCCCAAACCATCGTGCGCTCCTACGTCGACATTCTCGAAAACTTCGAGTGGTCCTACGAAGTCGGCAACACACTCGTGGCACGCGAGGCAGCGGGAGTGGTCGGTGCTATCACGCCCTGGAACTACCCGCTTCATCAGATCATCTGCAAACTCGGCCCTGCGCTCGCAGCGGGCTGCACGTTTGTGCTCAAACCCAGCGAGTTGACGCCACTGTCTGCTTATCTGCTTTTCGATGTGCTGCACGAACTTGGACTACCGCCGGGCGTCGTCAACCTCGTGCCCGGATATGGATCCGAAGTCGGTGCCGCGCTCGCTGGACACCCCGGGCTTGATGTCGTGTCATTCACCGGGTCGGTGGCCTCGGGCGCCAAGGTGGCAGAAGCCGCAGCGCCCAATATCACCCGTGTCACACTCGAACTTGGCGGCAAATCCGCCAACGTGATTCTCGACGATGCCGACCTCAAACTCGCAGTCAAAATCGGCATCGCCAAAGCGTTCCTCAACTGTGGTCAAACCTGTACCGCGTGGACGCGCATGCTCGTGCCGTCTCACATGTACGAAGAGGCACTGGAATTCGCCGCAGGATTTGCCGATTCCTACATCATGGGCGATCCCACGTTGACGACTACCAAACTAGGGCCCCTCGCGAGCAAGGCTCAGCGCGACAAGGTGCGCGGGTTGATTGATACGGCCGTACGCGAAGGCGCACGAGTCGTGACCGGCGGATCAGCAGCTCCAGATGATTTGCCCGTCGGCTACTACGTACGGCCCACCGTTCTCGCCGATGTGCGTCCCGACTCAACGATCGCCCACACCGAAGTCTTCGGTCCGGTGCTCGCCGTCATGGCCTACGACGGTGACGATGAGGCCGTGTCAATCGCGAACAACTCCGACTATGGCTTGCACGGCGGAGTCTGGTCGGCCGACACCGATCGCGCGATGTCGGTTGCGCGGCGGATGCGCACCGGCTCGGTCGACATCAATGGCGCGGCCTATAACCCCGTCGCTCCCTTTGGCGGCTACAAGAAGTCTGGTTACGGTCGCGAACTAGGTGTCGCCGGCATGGATGAGTACCTGTCCTTGAAGTCCATCGGCCGACCATGAACCGCGCGCCTCTCGGCGCAGCGTCCATGGGTTACATACTGGCCTGAATCGCGTCGCGCACCTTGTCGCGCAAGGCAACGAAAGCCGGTGCGGATCGCAGTTCGGCGACGGGGAGACGTTGACCATCGACTGCCAAGTCAACTGGCTCATCGAGCACAATCTTGCCTGGGCGACGGCTCATCACAAGGACACGCGAGCCGAGGAATACTGCTTCTTCGACGCTATGCGTGATGAAAAGGATCGTCTTGCCAGTCTCGCGCCAAATGGTGAGAAGTTCCTCTTGGAGGCGCTCACGCGTGAGCGCATCTAGCGCTCCAAATGGCTCGTCCATGAGCACGAAATCGGGGTCGCTGGCGAGTACGCGCGCGATCTGACAGCGCTGCTGCATGCCACCGGACAATTCATAGGGCTTGCGCTCAGCAAAGTCGCTCAGACCGACCATCTTCATATAGCGCTCTGACTCGATGCCACGCGCGGCCTTGTGGACGCCTTGGAATTTCAACCCAAGTTCGATGTTTTGTCGAACGTCCATCCACGGATAAAGCGTCGGCGCCTGAAACACCATGCCTCGATCGGATCCAGGCTTGCTGACTACGCGACCGTCGACAGTGATCTGGCCTTCTGTGGGTCGCATGAATCCGGCGATGAGCCGGAGCAGCGTGGTCTTGCCGCACCCCGAGGGGCCGGCAAGACACACGAACTGCCCCGGCTCGATCACCAGATCAATACGCGACAAGGCATGGACTTTGGCACCTTTAGTGCCGAAGAACTGCCGAACGCCGTCAACTACCAAGCTCTTTTCGTGCTTGGCATTGCTCGCCGCTCCGCCGCTCTTGTCCATAGCCACAGTCATGTCGCGCTCCTATCGATGTGTTGCGATTACTTTGCTGCGGACTCTGCCGGGCCCTTGTTGATGCCGGCCGAGTACACCTCGGGTGCACTGACACCCTCGATCGAGCCCTGCTCCAAAAGGAACTTGGCGGTATCGAGGAACTGCGTCCCGAGGGCGCCACCGAGCCACTTATCCGATGCCTGCTCTGCCGCCGGGAGGTACGTGTATCCGGCGAACATCTTCTGCACGTCGGCTGCGGGGAGAGCAAGTTCTGCTGCCATGGATGCTGCAGCGTCGGCTGGCTTGTCGAGAATCATGCTTACGGCATAGTTCTCTGCCTTGGCCCACATGGTCATGAACGGACCATTGGCATCCACGAACTCCTTGGTGGCGTTACCAAGGTCGTAGGTCGGCTTGCCGGCAGCAGCTGTGTCAGCGCTGGAAGCAAGTGCGACACCGCCACCCTTGACGAGCTCCGACAACGTCGGATCCCATACCCATGCACCAGCAATCTCGCCCCATGCGGCGAGCATCTTCTCGGGCTCAAGGTTGATGACCTCGACGTCTGTGGTCGTCAGGCCATTGGCGCTTAGCCAGTTGAGCAGCGAGTAGTGCGAGGTCGAGCCGAACGGGGTGGCAATCTTCTTGCCCTTTAGATCCGCTGCGGACTTGATCTCCGGATGCACGATGAGGGACTCGCCCGCACCGATGACATCGTGAATCCAGACAGTCTGGATGGCCGGCAGCGTCGTGTTGAGCGGCGCCGAAAGAGCCTTGACGTTCGGGTTCGAGCCAGTTAGGCCCATGTCGACAGCTTTGGCACCGTATGCCTGAAGTACATCGCCACCTGAAGCAAAGACGCTCCAGCTGATCTTGGCGTTGGGCATGCACTTCTCGAGAATCTGCTGATCCTTGACGATCAGATCGCCGTTGGGGATCTTCTGGTACGCGATGCGTGCCACTGTCGTGATTGACGTATCTGCTGCGCCGAGCGGGCAGTCGGATGCAGCGGATGAGGATCCGCCTCCCGAGCTGCTTCCGCATGCTGCGATGGCAACCGCGACTACTGCCGCCCCTGCCACAGCGAAGATGCTCTTGGACAACTTCATATGGATATTCCTCCTTGTGGTTTCCCTGGTGATCCGGCCATGCCGATTCCCTGGATGGAACTCATGCCTTGCCCCGCCAGGGGACAATGACCTTCTCCAGGGCCTTAATACCGCTATCCAGAATGATCGCCGTGATTCCAATCACGATGATGCACACAATGGTTAGCGGGGTCTGTAGTTCGGTACCCGAGGCGTAGGCGAGACCACCAATGCCGGGAATACCGTTATTGAGTTCGGCCGCGACGACGGTTGTCCACGCGAAGCCAACTGCCACTCGAATGCCAGTAATGAGATCCGGCGCAGTTGCCGGAATCATCACCTTGGAAAGTATCTGATAGCGCTTTGCGCCAAGAGTCTGCGCGGCGTGAATCTGATCTTCGCGAATCCCTCGAACACCGGCGATAGTTGCGATTGTGATCGGCGGGAATGCGGCAAGGAAGAGCAGCCAGATCTTGGACGTGTTTCCGATGCCGAACCACACGATCAGCAGACCGATATATCCCAGCGGCGGAAGCGCGCGAAGGAAGTTGATGTATGGCTCGGCCGCGGTATTGAAGAATCGGAAACTTGCCATAAAAAGTCCGACGGGAATACCCACGATGATGGCGAATAACAAACCGAAGCCGATGCGCTGAAGGGTGGCCAACAAGTGCTGCCATAAGTAGTACCCCTGCTCGCCGACGACCATGCGATCGACGCCCGCTGCGATCGGATGGATCGTCATAGATCGCACAAATGCGGCCCACACATCCGGAATGGAGGGGAGGTACAGCGGCAACATGATCGGCTTGCCCTCATGCCAACTCCATGGTGTGGTCAAGAACCACCACACGATGACGAATGCGACGAGAGCCAAGAGCCGTGTGATCCAAGGGCTCTTACCGACACGAAGCCAACGAGCCGGCGGCGGCGGCGTGATGCCGGCGATCTCGTCTGGATTATCGCCAGCAGCCGTCGGATCAATGGCCGTGCTGTTGATCGACATTCATGCACCTCCTGCTGTGGCATGATCCACGTGTTGTGCAGCCTGCACACTCGTTATTACCGAAATGTTAAGAATGTCCTCGGCGCTGCAACCACGAGATAAATCATTAACAGCACCCGCCAACCCCTGAAAGAGGGGACCAAACGCATCTGCGCCTGCGAGTCGCTCGGTGATCTTGTAGGCGATGTTTCCCGCTGCCAAATTCGGAAAAATGAAAACATTGGCGCGCCCAGCCGCTGGTGACCCTGGCGCCTTAGCCGCCGCGACACCGGGCACAAACGCTGCGTCAAACTGCAGTTCACCGTCGATGGCAAGCTCCGGACACTGTTTGCGCACAATGCGGGTAGCCTCACGAACAACCTCGATGCTGCGATGTTCAGCGCTCCCCTTCGTGCTAAACGACAACATCGCAACGACGGGCTCCTCGCCCACCACGTCAGAAAAAGTGCCCGCGGTCGCGATAGCAATCTCGGCGAGTTGCTCGGCATCTGGCTCGGGCACTACGGCACAGTCCCCGTAGGCAAGCGCGCGACCATCCGGCAAGAGCATGATGAACGAACTACTGAGCGTGCTGACACCGGGCGCCGTGCCCACTAATCGAAGCGCAGCACGGGCTACGTCGGCACTTGGGCGAGATGCACCAGCGACACAGCCGTCGACGAGCCCAACTTTGACCGCGGCCACAGCAATGTTAAGTGGGTCGCAAAGCAGCGCAGAGCGCTCGGCTGCGCTCAGGTCATGCTTCTGCGCAAGTGTGTCAGCCAGCGCTTCGAGCACCTGCGTAATCCCAGGGGCAACATCGCGTGGATCTAGCGATTGCACGCCGTCAGAGAAAACCGGATCGCTCGTCACCAGCAGCGGAGTGATACCCCATTCGACAAGGTGCGGTGCCGCCTCTCGTACACGCGGATCATCGCCGTCAGCGAGAACGACTCGCAGCCCAGCCGTCATCGTCTGCAGACGCCAATGCGCCTGCAGACGATGTGTCGATGCTGTGGTCATCATGGCTCAGACGTAATCCTTGTACTTATCAAGCATCCGGATGGGCTTGTTGAGCGCATCGCGCCGGAATGGATCACCGAGCTCGCGGGTGCACATAATTTCAATCACCGTCGTCTTGCGATCGTTCATCTGAGCATCGATCGCCTTCTTCAGTGCCGGGCCGACATCCTCAAGTCGATCCACGGTGATGCCTTCGGCTCCCATTGAGCGAGCAACCTCTGCGAAGGAAGGGTTGATCAACTCGTCAGCAACGAAACGTCGTGAGTAGAAGTCGACCTGATTCTTTTTCTCTGCGCCCCACTGACGGTTATGGAACACTACCGCCGTCACCGGAATGTCGTGGCGTACAGCGGTGAGAATCTCCACCATGCTCATTGCCCACGCGCCGTCACCTGCAAAGGCAACTGCAGGACGGTCCTGGGCCGCTGCCTTCGCTCCGATCATCGTGGGCAACGAGTAACCACAGTTGCCCCAACTCATCGGCGCGAAGAATGATCGTGGCTCTTCGAAGCGCAGGTACGAATTAGCTACAGCGTTGATGTTGCCAATGTCCGTGGACACCATGACTCGTGGCGGCATGGCTTTTTCGAGCTCGCGCAGTACCTGACGCGGATGCAGCCAGTTACCTTCCTCCGACTCCGCCTCGGCGATCATGTCGAGGCTGAACTGGTCCTTCTCGTGAATCCACTCAGTGAGTTCTTTCTCCCACGCGTCCTTTTCGGCCTTAATGGTCGTCGCGCGATCGGCCTTAGTGGCGTCGCACTTCAACGTCGTGTTCGCGAGACGCTCAGTCAGTGCGACCGCGACCTCTTTGGCATCGCCGCAGATGCCGAGAGTGACCTTCTTGACTAGGCCAAGTTGATCGGAGTCAGCGTCGACCTGAATGATCTTGGCGTTCTTGGGCCAGTAATCAAGCCCGTGCTGGGGCAGCGTGCCGAACGGCCCAAGACGGGTTCCAAGCGCGAGAACGACGTCGGCTTGTGCGATGAGTTTCATTGCGGCCTTCGAACCCTGGTAGCCCAACGGCCCGGTCCATAGCGGATGGCTGGCGGGGAATGAGTCGTTGTGCAGATAGCTGTTGACGACCGGCGCGCCGAGTCGCTCCGCGAGCGCCTTGCACTCTTCGACCGCGTCACCCATGACAACACCGCCGCCAGACACTATGACGGGGAAGGTCGCTTCGGCGAGCATCTTGGCCGCCTCATCGAGAGCATGAGATCCGCCAGCGCCACGCTCAACCGGCAGCGGCTTGGGGATCTCCACCTCAATTTCGCCGTAGAACAAATCGCGCGGGATATTTAGCTGGGTCGGGCCGATGTCGCGGATTGCCCGGTCGAAACAACGAGCGGTGAACTCCGCAATGCGCTTGTTGTTATTGACGTGACCGGCGTACTTCACGAACTCCTGGAACATCGGAAGTTGCAGCGCTTCTTGGAATCCACCAAGGCCAGTGCCCATGGTGCCTGACTCAGGAGTGATCATCACGACGGGCGAGTGCGCCCAAAAGGCTGCAGCGATCGCAGTCACACAGTTGCTGATTCCGGGACCGTTCTGGGCGATGACCACACCGTGCCGACCACTGGCGCGCGAGTAGCCATCGGCCATGTGTGCTCCACCCTGCTCGTGGACAACTGGGATCAGACGGATGCCAGCGGGAGCGAAGATGTCCATGGCGTCCATGAACGCCGATCCCATGATGCCGAACATGTCGGTGACCCCGAAGGACACCAGAGTCTCGACGAATGCCTCTGACGGCGTCATTTTCGTGACACCCTGCGCGACCGTCCTGCTATCTGACATCTTTGCTCCCATTCCACACATTTCCTGTAGACTATTAGATAAATATCCAGGCACAACGTCACACTCGCTGGCCTGTGATGCGAAACACAACGTACGGCCACATTGACTTCTGGTCAACGACTTTGTATAAAAAAAAGAGATGATAAGGTCCACAAAATGGAATTACGGAGGAACCATGGCTGATGCTGTTTGGGACAAAGATCGCGAATCTCCCATTACCGGCTCGAGTCCGGTCCTACGAATGTTCTCTTTGCTCGAGCTCATCGCGAGCAAGGACAACTTCGTCTCGTTGCAAATGCTCGCGTCCGAGACGGGGTTGCCGAAGCCCACTCTTCATCGCATGCTCACCAATTTCGTCGCCGAAGGAATGCTTGTCCGGCAGACCGACAAGCGCCTTTACGGAACAGGGCCGCGTCTGCGGGCCTTTGCCGAAACGTTGCTGATGAACGCAACTCAGCACGGCGCACGGCACAACGTCCTTCGCTCACTTGTCCAAGAAATCGGGGAGACCTGCAACATCACCACGCTTTCCGGAGATGAAGTTCTCTACCTCGACCGTGTCGAAACGCAGGAACCGCTGCGTTTCCACTTGGGACCAGGTTCGCGAGTGCCTATTCACTGTTCGGCAAGCGGAAAACTTCTGCTCGGCCAACTCGCTATTACAACGCGACGCAAACTCCTCACACATGCACCGCTTGAGCGATTCACGGATTCAACAATCACCGACTTCGATGAACTTGAGAATGAGGTGACGCTCAGCGTTAAACGTGGATGGGCAATAGACAACGAGGAGTTCATTCACGGCCTCGTCTGCTTCGCCGTCTTGGTACCCGGACCCAAGGGCCGTTCGAGCCAATGCGTCGCAATTCAAGGGCCTTCTCTGCGAATTTCCGCTTCCGATCCAGATCGCATCCTCCCCGCGCTCCGACGCGCTGCAGAGGCTCTTCGCGATATCGAACTGGAGAGCCGCGAGGCGTCCTACCGAGGCAGGAGGGTTACTGCGTGAGCGCCGTTCCCCCACCGACTCTTGACGGACCAGACACCACGGTCTCAGCACGCGTATTCGGCATTGACTCCGATCTGCACGTCCCGGCCTTCAGCGTGCGGGAAGCACACGTGCCTGAGATTGACGACACCTATCAGTTCAACTCAGATACCACGATGGCCATCTTGGCCGGCTTTCAACGCAATCGGCGGGTGTTGGTGCAGGGTCTACATGGCACCGGCAAGTCCACTCACATCGAACAGGTTGCTGCTCGACTCAATTGGCCCTGCATTCGCGTAAACCTCGACGGCCAGATCAGTCGTTTCGATTTCATCGGCAAGGACGCGATCGTCGTACGCGATGGCCAGCAGGTCACCGAATTCGCCGAAGGCATCCTGCCGTGGGCTCTTCAGCGCCCAGTCGCACTCGTCCTCGACGAATACGACGCAGGTCGTCCAGACGTTATGTTTGTGATCCAGCGCGTACTCGAACGCGATGGCAAACTCACGCTCCTCGATCAGAACCGAGTGATCACTCCCCACCCCCACTTCCGGCTCTTTGCCACCGCCAACACGGTAGGGCTAGGCAATCTCTCGGGGATCTACCACGGCACACAACGCCTCAACCATGCTCAAATCGATCGCTGGGACATCGTGGCCTCGTTGAACTATCTGTCGGCCGAGGATGAGCAAGCGATTGTCGTGGCGAAAGTACCAAGCCTTGCCAGCGATGCCGGACTTGCTCGAGTGGCATCCATGGTCGCCTTCGCCAATCTCACCCGCGAAGGATTTCGAGTCGGCGACATATCGACGTTGATGTCTCCTCGCACAGTGATCACCTGGGCGGAGAACATCGAGATCTTCCGCGATCTCGCCCTTGCGCTGCGTTTGACGTTCGTCAATAAGTGTGACGAAGCTGAATGGCCCATCGTTGCCGAGTATTTCCAACGCTGTTTCGACGCCGAACTTCTCCCGTAGGTCACTGTGAGCGGCCATGATCTGACATCTCCATTCGACATGGAGATCGCCGAAGATGTCACGGCCGCTGTCGTTCGAGCCATGACCGGGGAGTCCGATATTCGCTATCGTAGGCATCTTCTTCATGCCGGGAGACGCGCCGTCGCAGTTCGCGCGCCACATGTTCATCCGGATTCAGCAACAGCTGACATGGAAGATCTGCGTGGGTCTGGCGACGGAATCGCGCTACGGATTATGCATTCTGACTCTATTGTCTATCGAGAACACCTACCGCAGGATGCTTTCGAAGAGCTTCTTTACGAAATGTTGGAGCAGTTTCGCGTCGAAGCGCTCGCCCCTGCATCACAGACTGGTACGAAGTCCAATCTCCACCATAGGTTTGCCGACTGGTCGGATGGGTTCATCGCCGAGGGACTGCTGGAGAACGATCTGGGCCTATTGCTCTTCACAGTGATGCATGTGTGTCGATCGCGGATACTCGGCGAACCAATCGAGGAACGCGCTAATGACCACACTGAGGCGACTCGTGCGGGGATCTATCAGGTTCTTGGCCCTCACCTAGTTGACCTGCGACCGAACATCCGCGATCAAGGGGCTTTCGCCACCATTGCTGCGGCTATAGCGAAGGCGATCGGCGAGCTCGCATCGTCGGTTACCACCACAAGCACCACTGGGCGACTCACTTCAACGATTCTGGCAATGCTGCAGTTCGATAGTTCAGACATCATGGACGACATCTCGATCCTTCCTGCCGCTGCCGGCGCTAGTCGGACATTGCACAGCGAGGACTACGCCGTTTTCACCGTTGAATACGACCGCACCGTTGACGTGGGCGATTTGGTGCTCCCGCACGGGCAAAGCGCAACCCGGTTGGAGCTTGATGCCCTGATCGCCGAGCAAGGGAGCATCGCGAGCTATCTAGCGCGGAGCGTCCTCACGCTCTTCCCTGCGCCCCTTGACTCCGAATGGGTATCCGAGCAGCAGCAGGGCCGCATCGACCCGCGACTTCTTTCGCGAGTTGTGACCTCGCCCGGCGACGATCTGATCTTCCGCATGGAGGTCGATGCATTCCGTCCGCAAGCGGCCGTGACCTTCCTCATTGACTGCTCCGGCTCGATGAAGGCCAATATTCCGCAGGTTGCCGCGCTCGTCGACCTAATGACGCGCGCCCTTGATCAAGTAGACGTCGTGACCGAGGTGCTCGGCTTCACGACCGGCTCATGGAACGGCGGGCGCGCGCACAAGGATTGGCTCACGTCTGGACGAGCACCACACCCCGGACGCCTGAACGAGGTTTGCCAAATCATCTTCAAGAGCGCAACAACAAGTTGGCGCAGGGCCCGTAGATCAATCTCGGCTCTCTTATGGACCCCCATGTTCCGAGAAGGGATCGACGGTGAGTCGTTGGAGTGGGCGTACACACGACTGCTGGGCATTGACGTCCCACACCGTGCGTTGATCCTGATCTCCGATGGTAGCCCGATGGATGGGGCCACGTCACTGACAAATGGCGAGGAGTTCCTTGACCGGCACCTCACTGATGTAGCCGCTGCAATCGAGTCTTCGGGCCAGGTGCTTTTGTACGGACTTGGCCTCGGCCACGACATGAGTTCTTACGTACGTCGCTCACGCATCGTAGATCCGCAGCAGATCCTGACGCCCGGTGTAGCAAAGACGCTCATCGGCTTCCTCGCAGAAGCGTCAATGTCTACCTCGGTGCGTTAGACGTCGCAGTCTGAGACACAAGATTTCGCAGGACACGAAGGGCCACCGACAACGTCGCAATATCCGGACCCTGATCGACGACCTGATCCAGAGTCAATCTCGTACGTGCGATGCCCGACGCATGCTCGGCCTCCCACAAGTCAATGCGCTCATCGCATGTGAACTGCGTACTCGTGGAGCGGCTCACCGATTCGGTGAGTGCCGCGAGGACTCCGTACAAGTCAACTCGCAGTGCCTGACGCGCCTGAGAACTCCAATGGTCATCTCGGGGAAGCGCCGTGATCATGAGCAGCATCCGATCCACGACAAATCTCTCACTCAAAGCAAAATACAGCTCTATCGCGGAGTCAGGCGTCTCGCCGGTACGCACGCACAGATCACGAATATCTAGCAAGGTATATACATCAAGGAGCGATGCAATTCGACGGGAAAGCGGTTCAGGTGCACCCCCGTCCATAAAGGCATCGATATTGCCTTGAAGCCGCAGCGCCTCATTTCCACGCAAGGCAGCGACTACGCGGTCTCGATAGGTTTGTACGAGTGGAGCGAAGTCGCTAATCTGTTGCCCTACGTTGAGGGATCCCCCACGTGTCTGCAGGAACCAGCGAGTAGATCGCTCCAGCATTCGACGCAATTCCAGGTGCAACGCCACCTGAGTGGCGGTGGGGACGAGGTTGTCGAGTTCGTTGATAGCCGTGCGCAGTTGCGGGATCTCGAACACCGACATTGCCACCGACGCGGCTCGAACAGCCTCTTCGGCAGTGGCTCCAGACTCCTCCATCACCAAAAATACGAAACTGATGCCGCCGAGGTTGAGTAGATCGTTGCAGGCGACAGTGGAGATAATTGAGCGGCGTAGTGGGTGTTCTACGAGTCGAGGACCGAATTTCTCCACACACAACGAGGGGAAATATCTCTCGAGAACAGAGCCAAACCACGGGTCGTCCGCTATGGCAGAAGCGTTAAGTGCCGCAGTTAACGAAATCTTGGAATAGGCGAGGAGCACAGCGAGTTCGGGTCCGCTGAGGCCGAGTCCGCCTGCACGCAGCGCGGCAATTTGCTCGTCATCCGGCAGCCGCTCCAACCTCCGATTGAGTACCTGCTCACGTTCAAGTTGCCGGATGAATCTCTGGTGGACCGCGAGAAGTCCAGGCGCCTGCGCCCGAGCGTTTCCTAGCGTCAGGTTCTGCCGGTAGTTGTCATCTAGGACGAGTTCAGCTACGTCAGCGGTCATGAGTTGCAGGAGGACGTTTCGCTCCTCTTGGTCTAGTCGTCCCGCCCGGACCTCACCATCAAGCAGGATCTTGAGATTTACCTCATGGTCGGAGGTATCCACGCCCGCCGAATTGTCGATCGCATCAGTGTTGAGACGAACACCCGCACGAGCAGCTTCTATTCGGCCCAGTTGGGTAAAGCCCAGATTTCCCCCTTCAGCAACCACTCGGCAGCGCAATTCATGACCACAGATGCGAATCGAGTCGTTGGACTTATCCCCCACATCAGCGTCGGACTCCAGCCGAGAACGCACGTACGTGCCAACGCCACCATTCCACAGCAAATCTACGGGCGCGGCGAGAATTGCACGAATAACGTCCGTGGGAACCATTGGATCGCTGTGCTCGATCCCGAGAATCTGCCGAGCTTCGACACTCAAGTCGATTGACTTTGCCGAGCGTGAATACACGCCACCGCCTTCGGAGATCACGGTTGAGTCGTAGTCCTGCCACGTCGAGCGAGGAAGCTCAAATAGCCGTTGGCGTTCTGCGATGCTCGCGATCGGGTCAGGCTTCGGATCGATGAATATGTCGCGGTGGTCGAATGCCGCGACCAGCCTGATGTGCGGACTAAGCAGCATTCCGTTGCCGAAGACGTCGCCGCTCATGTCGCCAATGCCCACAACGGTGAAATCCTGAGTCTGAGTATTGACTTCCATCTCACGGAAGTGCCGCTTGACAGACTCCCAAGCGCCGCGGGCGGTGATGCCCATGCGCTTGTGGTCATAGCCGTGCGATCCGCCAGACGCGAAAGCGTCCCCAAGCCAGAACCCGTATTCGGCCGCAATCGAATTAGCCAGATCCGAGAAGGTCGCGGTGCCCTTGTCGGCAGCGACCACGAGATATGGATCGTCGCCATCATGACGCAGGACATCCGCTGGGGGCACTACTTCGCCATCGACAAGGTTGTCAGTCATAGATAACAGCGCGCTTACGAATTCTCGATAGGCAGCGCGCCCTTCCTCCATCCACGCGTCACGATCGACAAGTGGGTCTGGCAATCTTTTGGCGAGGAATCCGCCTTTCGCACCAACCGGAACGATAATGGCGTTCTTGACTTCCTGAGCCTTCACGAGACCGAGAACCTCAGTACGGAAATCCTCTGGACGATCACTCCAGCGCAAGCCCCCACGGGCTACCAGACCGAAGCGCAGGTGCACTCCCTCCACCCGCGGCGAGTAGACCCACATCTCGAACATCGGTCGCGGCGCAGGCAAGTGTGCAAGATCGCGGGGATTCATCTTCAAGCCAAAAGCGACACGGGCTCTTCCCCCAAAGTCCTGGGAATAGAAATTCGTACGTAGTGTCGCTTGGATCTGTTCGAGGACGCAGCGCAGAATCCGGTCATCGTCGAGACTCTGGACTGCATCAAGTGCCGAGGCTATGTCTTTGAGGACCGCATGTGTCTCCCGTGTATCCCCACCGCTTGGGCGCATTCTGGCGTGGAAGAGTTCGATGAGCAGAGCACAAATAGCGGGATGCTGCAGCAATGCTCGCTCAAGGTAGTCAAGCCCGAACGGCAGGGAACCCTGGCGCAGATGGCGTACGTAGGCGCGGAGCACGACAACTTCTCTCCACTCAAGACCTCCCTTGATGATGAGGCCATTGAGAGCATCGCTGTCACTTCGCCCATCCCAGGCGGCTCGGAAGGCAGCTCGGAAACGAGCAGGCAGGGTTTCCGCCTTAGGAAACGGTGTCGGCAATGCCTCAAGCCCAAAGTTCAAAATTGCGGCCAACCGATCGTCATTGCATTCAATCTCGTATGGGTGCTCATCGCGCACTTCCACGCCGAGGTGCTGCAGCATGGGCAGGACACGCGTCAACGACATAGGTCGTCCCAGCGCGATGATACGAAAGTGACTTGTCCGGTCTTGTGCGCCGCCCGAGTCGGCGAGTTCTAGATCGAGTCGCCCATCTACGAGTCCGAAAATCGTCCGCGCATCACGGACTCCGGCGGCCGGGGAATAGTCCTCTTTGTATGACTCGGGGAAGGCCCCCTCAAACGCTCGGAGAAACTCACCCACTTCACCCTCGGGAATATCACGGACTGCGATAGCGCAGAAGTCGTCCCACCAACTGCGGGTGACTGCGGCCACCTTCGACTCGAGCTCTGAGTACTTGATAGTGGGAACGGTCGAACCCTGCGGCAAGCGAACGACGTAATCGAGGCGTGCGGTAGGTGACTCCGTCACCCGAGCGGTGAAATCTACTGACACTCCACCTATTTCGCCCTGAAGAACATCGGAAATCTTCATCCGAACTTGCGTGGTGTAGCGGTCGCGAGGCAAATAGACGAGGCAAGTGACGAATCGGCCGTACGCATCACTACGAGTGAAGAGACGCGTCTGGCGCCGGTTCTGCATTTGCAAGACGCCCGATGCAATCACCACGAGCTCGTCGTCGCTAGTAGCGAAGAGTTCATCTCGGGGATAAGTCTCCAGAAAGTTTTCAAGGTCGCGCCCGTAATGCGATGCTGCGGTCACATTGAGTGCATTCGCAACAGCTTCGGCACGTCGTCTAATGACTGGTGTTTCTCGAATACTGGCGGCATTGGCTGAGGACGTGAGCAATCCCAGAAAGCGATGCTCCCCAGCCACGGCACCAGCGGAATCGAATATTTTGATCCCGAAGTAGTCCATGTGTGTGGAGCGATGTACGGGAGACCTCGCATTGGACTTAGTGAGCACAAGCAGTTCGGTCTCGCGTGCCTTTGCACGAACCACCGGCGGCAAAGAGGAAAAAGAAGTCGACGGCGCTGGTTCATATTGATGGAGAAGCCCGAGGCCGCTGCCCGGGACCGGGTCAAGCACGTCTTCCCCGTCGACACCACGGAGCTCGTATTGGCGGTAACCGAGGAACGTAAGGTGATCATCTAACAGCCAATCAAGTAAGTCAGCCGCTTCGCTTGCATCATCGAGAGATACGCCGGTCGGCGGTGCCGCACGCAGATCGGATGCAATGACATGCGCACGCCCACGCATCGCCGGCCAATCGACTACGGTCTGACGTACCGACACGAGCACTGCGTGGATTGCATCGACGACGTTTGCTGGGTGATCGGAATAGTCGCGTTCTAGCACGACAGTTATCCACGATTCGGTCAGCGCACCGCTGGGCAACGGATCGTCGGCATCTTCTGAGCAGATTTCGACCAGTTCGCCGTCGTTGCCTCGACGCACAACGAACTGGGGATGAAAGAGAACGACGATCGATCTACCCATGCGTTCGAGAGCCGTGACAATGGAGTCCACAAGGAACGGCATGTCATCTGTGGTTATGTGAAGGACATCGAAACCCAACTGAGTCCGCAGTTCCTTCACATTGGGAGAGCCAGGAATACGATTGCCTGCAGTAGATCGCAGACCACCGATGAGATCCGCCAGCTCGTCAGTCGAGAAGTTGGCAATGTCAGCGGGATCTACCAGGGCAGTAAATCTTGCGGTCACGCGATCATTCACCCGAGCACCTCGTATTCCGTGGCTTCAATTGTCGTAAATCGGGTACTACCAGCATGCGCGATGGAGCGAGCCTCGCGCAAAGGAATCGCCGAGTTGCCTCGAGAATCCCCGTAACACATGGATTTTCAGGATTTCGAGATGTTGCATGGTTGTCTACTGAAGGTTCCACGCCTACACTCGTAAGTGACGTCGATCAGAGAGCGAGTTGACATGTCTGCTGCCAATCCCGAAGAGGGCAAGCGCGTATACGACCTTGACCGCAAGTACGTCTTCCACTCGTGGAGTGCGCAGGCAACCCTCAATCCGATGGTCATTGCGGGCGCCGAAGGAAACTACGTCTGGGACTACGACGGCAATCGCTTCCTAGACTTCTCAGGGCAGTTGGTCTACACAAACATGGGCCACCAGCATCCAAAGATCGTGGCGGCAATCCAAAAGCAGGCTGGTCGAATGGCGACCATCGCCCCACAGCACGCGATCGACGTACGAGGTGAGGCAGCAAAGAAGATCATCGATGTCTCTGCCGATAACTTCTCGCAGGTGTTCTTCACCAATGGTGGTGCGGACGCAGTGGAGAACGCGATTCGGATGGCTCGACTTCACACCGGGCGCCGCAAGGTACTGACTTACTACCGCAGCTACCACGGAAACACGACCACCGCCATCGCCGCAACCGGCGATCAGCGCCGTTGGCCCAACGAGTACACGGCCGATCACGTGCACTTCTTCGGCCCATTCCTCTACCGCTCCCCGTTCCATGCAACGACGGAGCAAGAAGAGTGCGAACGCGCGCTCGAGCATCTCGAGCAGGTCATCATGTTCGAAGGTCCGACCATCGCGGCAATCATGATGGAAACCGTAGTGGGCACTGCAGGCATTATCCCGCCGCCGCCCGGATACCTCGAAGGTGTGCGAGCGCTCTGCGACAAGCACGGCATCATCATGATCTGTGACGAAGTTATGGCCGGTTTTGGGCGCACAGGCAAGTGGTTCGCCTACCAGAACTACAACTTCGCCCCTGATCTGGTGACGTTCGCGAAGGGCGTCAACTCCGGATACATCCCTGTGGGCGGCGTCATCATCTCCGAGAAGATCGTGGCGACATTCCAGGACCGAGTGTTTCCGGGCGGTCTTACCTACTCCGGACACCCCGTCGCCATGGCCTCCATTTGTGCAGCGATCGACGCCATGCACGAAGAGGGGACGATGGAGAATGCCACAAACATCGGCGCGAACCATCTCGGACCGGCCTTGCGCGAGTTGGCGACGCGACATCCGATCGTGGGTGACGTTCGTGGGCTTGGTGTCTTCTGGGCGCTGGAGCTCGTCACCAATCGTGAGACCCGCGAGCCCGCTGTGCCCTACGGCGCCGCGCCAAGTTACAGCGGCGGCGACAACGCGGTCGGCAAGGCAGCGGCAGAGTGCAAGAAGCGTGGACTTCTGGTCTTCGCCACCGGCAACCGCCTACATATTGTTCCGCCCTGCAATGTCGGCGAGACCGAAGTCAAGGATGCCATCACGATCCTCGACGAGGCATTGGCAGTGGTCGACTCCTACGCGGTCTAAGTAGGTTCATCCGTTCGACCATTGCTCTGCCCTACCCATGCATCCACGTCGTAGCCACGCTTCTCCCAATAGCCGGGCGTGACTTCGGCTTGCACTTCTACGCCGCCTAGCCACTTCAACGACTTGTAGCCGTACATCGGCGCGACAATGAGTCGCACGGGACCTCCGCGCTCGTGAGACACCGGTTTGCCGTACATCGAAGTTGCGATGAGGACGTCGTCGCGCTTGGCCTGATCGATCGTAAGAGATTCGTCGTAGACGCCATCGAAGGACGTGATGCGCAGTGCGCCCGCTGCGGAGTCGGCCTTGACCTCGCGCAGCAAATCGCGCACCAGAACACCCGACCATGGCACTTGCGACACTCGCCATCCGGTGACGCACTGGAAATCGCGCGTGAGTCCTGTTTGCGGCAGTTGTCGCAGGTCCTTCATCGACAACGTGCTGGCCGATCCGACGAGGCCACCCACCGTCATCGTCCAGTCGGCTGCTGCAACGACGGGCACGGGTTCGACCACGGTGTAGTACTGGAATTCATCGGCAGGCCCGGGCGGCGGAATGTTGAGGTCATTCCACGCAGTGCCCAACGGCTGTGGGGTCGCTTTCGGCGATTGAGACTTGGTGGCCTGCCACACCACTGCGCCAAGGCCACCCGCTGCGACAACGCTGAGGCCTACGCCTAGGAGCGAACGGCGACTAAAGCGGCGCTCATCGGAGCGCCACGGGGTCTCTTCATCAGCCTCTGGCCAGTCGGTCACCCGTGAAGTGTAGGTCGACTCGGGCGGTGACGCCCGTCTGCTTGGATGGCGTGGTGTCTGGATTCGCGTACGAGGTCGATCATCGACTCGAGGGTCGCCTCGGTCGCACAGGCACGATCACGACCCCACATGGCGTAATCCGCACTCCGGCATTCATCCCCGTGGGCACTAAAGCCACCGTGAAGTCCGTGCTGCCAGAGTCGATGGCCGACTTGGGTGCGCAAGCGCTGCTCTCGAATGCCTACCACTTATATCTGCAACCCGGCCCGGACATTCTTGACGAGGCCGGCGGCTTGGGCGCCTTCATGAACTGGCCCGGCCCCACCTTCACCGACAGCGGCGGTTTCCAAGTGCTCTCTTTGGGCATCGGGTTCAAGAAGGTTCTCGCTATGGATGTGACGGGACACCAAAACGACGATGTGATGGCGGAGGGCAAGGATCGACTCGCGCACGTGGACGACGATGGCGTGACATTCAAATCGCATCTCGATGGCTCGTCGCATCGATTCACCCCCGAGGTGTCCATGCAGGTGCAACATCAGATCGGCGCCGACATTATGTTCGCCTTCGACGAATGCACGACCTTGCTGAACACCCGCGGCTATCAGGAGCGTTCCCTTGATCGCACCTACGAGTGGGCGTTGCGGTGTATCGCCGAACACCAACGACTCACACTGGCGCGCGCACATCGGCCATATCAAGCACTCTTCGGCGTCGTTCAGGGCGCTCAGTACGAAGACTTGCGGCGCAAGGCGGCTGGCGACCTCGGGGCGTTGGAGTTTGATGGCTTCGGCATCGGCGGCGCGCTGGAGAAGAGCCAGCTGGGCACGATCGTGGGCTGGGTGACTGAGGAACTGCCCGAGAACAAACCACGCCACCTGCTGGGCATCGGCGAACCCGATGACCTCTTCGCTGCGATTGAGCAGGGGGCAGACACCTTCGATTGCGTCTCTCCATCACGGGTCGCCCGCAATAGCGCGGTGTATTCGACAGCGGGCCGATACAACCTATTGACCAGTGCCAATCGTCGGCGCTTTGAGCCCATAGATGCTGAGTGCACGTGCTACACATGCACTCACTACACCCGTGCGTATCTCCATCACGGATTTAAAGCCAAAGAAATGATCGCCTCGACGCTGGCGACAATTCACAACGAGCACTTCATCGTGACTCTGGTCGACCGAATTCGCGCAAGCATCGAGAACGGGGACTTCGATGCGTATCGCACCGAGTTCGAAGGCCGATACTACGCCGCGATGACTTCATAGGTCGGTTCCTTGCGCTTGACGTAAGCAATCACCCGGTAGGACACCGGCAGGAGGATGACCTCAACGAGCGTCTTATAGAAATAGCCGATCACTACGTACAGCAAGAACTCGGTGCCGGTGATCACGCCGAGGAATGCGATCGTGCAGAAGACAACCGTGTCAGCGAACTCCCCCACAACAGTTGATCCAAGGAGTCGAAGCCACAGGGCCTTTTCTTGCGTGCGCTCCTTGATCTTGACGAGCACGTACGAATTAAGTAGTTGGCCGACAAGGAATCCGCAGACACTGGCAAGCACAATTCGAGGTACGAAGCCAAGAATCGACTCGAATGCGGCTTGGTTCTCCCATCCGTCTGCTGCAGGTGAGATCTGGACCAGCCAGAAGACCAACGCCGCGAGAATTGATACGGCGAAACCCAGCACGATCGCGCGTCGGGTCGCCTTGAATCCGTAGACCTCACTGAGTACGTCACCCACGATGTAGACCAGCGGAAAGAGGAACGCGCCTCCGTCGACAATGATCGGCCCAAAGGTGATGAGCTTGACCGCACCCACATTAGAGATGAGGAGAAGGCCGACGAATAGGCCGACGAGGAGGGGATAGAAACTCCGGGTGGTCGAAGCAAAAGCGGCATGACGCGAATCAGTCACGGTGACTATTTCCCGCGGCGGAGGAAACGAGTCCAACGCCACGATCTACTGCGTTCCATGGACTTCACCCGAGAGTTGGCCTTGCCGAGTTGTTCTTTGGCATTCTTCAGCTCGTCTTCCGCACGCGCCGTGCGCGCTGCTAGGTCGGCATTGGCCTCAGCAACGCGTAGGGCGGATTGGGCGTATTCGTTGACCTGCTCTTCACGTTTGCGCAGCATTCTGGTGAGCACGTCGATTTCACGCGCCAATATCTCCAGAGCTTCGCTGTCTTGCGTCACGCGACTTCTCCTCGGCTCGGTGCGGACGACTTCTGCTGTCCCGACAATGTGGTGAGCATGGCATAGAGAGGGACAGTCACATCGTCCCACCGGCGAGTTGCCCGCACCCATTCGTAACCTGCTTGGGCGAGGGCATCGCGAGCAGAGTCGTCAGTGACCAACTCCTCAAGAACTTTGGCGAGTTCCACATAGCTCGTCCCGGGGAAAGACCGTGCGACACCAGCCGACGCGATGTCCTTTAGCCCCTTGCACGAGGACACGACGACCGCCTTGCGCTGCGCCATAACTTCGAGTGGTTTAAGCGGACTCACCAAGTCGGTGAGCGGGCGGTTCAGGCGCGGGAAGGGCGCGATATCGATGCAGGAGTAGTAGCGCTCAATGTCCTCGTGTGGCACGCGACCGGTGAAGGTGACCAGGTCAGCGAGTCCTAAGCCAGCAGACATTCGGCGAAGATCATCGAGTTGGTAGCCATGTCCGATGATGAGCACGTGCATGTGGGACTTCAGGTGTCGCAATCGCGCCGTGGCGAGCAAGAGATTTTCGAGGCCTTCGTACTCCACGATCGACCCCGCGTATCCGATAACGACCTTGTCAGTAACACCGAGCTCGGCGGCAAGTGCTTCGTCTCGTGGTTGTGGGGTGAATCGTTCCGTGTCAACCCCGTTGGGCACGACGATGATCTTGTCTTTCGACACACCACGTCGAACGAGCCAGCTCGCCAATTGATCGCTGATGGCGACAACTCCGTCCGCCGCCTTTGCGGCTTCCACTTCGAGTCGTAGGGATGTGCCGAAGTCAGGCTCGCCTACTGATGCCGGCACGCGGCCCAGACGGGTAAGCGGCCACAGTCCACGAAGTTCATAAATGGACGGGAGATCAAGCGCGCGCGCTGCTTCAATCGTCGCGACTGCGTTGGAGGCCTCAGATGCAGCGTGGATGACGGACGGGCGCAATTCTCGAGCCAACTCGATCAGCCGATCGCGATAAATGTCAAGGTGGGCGATCGTGGTGCGATCAGCAGAGTCTTGGCCACCCAACCGCAGATAGGAAATGCCGTCTACTTCCGCGGCAGGCTGGTCATACCCAGGCCGCGTAACGCCGATGGGATCCCAGCCCGCTCGTCGGAGCGACGTGAGCAGCCCGTGTGCGCGAACCGCGTAGCCATTTGACGTGTCGGGGCGAGACCAGTGCAACACGTGTAGTCCGCGATTGGCGATGCAAGATTCGAGTGGCGCGATCGAAGGAATACGCCATGGAACTCCCGCGGGCATGGCGTCGTACAGCGCCGCTCCGGGATCGATAGTCACCTACGCGACGATACCGGGCCTAGTGGCACGTGCAGCGCTTCTCCAGCGGAACGTTGGCCATAACCTCATCGGCATGATCTCCGCAACCCGACCACGTGGTCTTGCCGCAACCAGAACAGG
>WLOK01000079.1 GCA_009699315.1 Actinomycetota bacterium | reverse complement strand
GCTTCTTCAACCAGTGCGACACCTTCGACTAAGTCGAGTTGACGAACGACATATGTCTCACCTTGATGTACGTACACAGCGCCGCGATGTGCTTGCGAATGAGCGCTTGATGCGTCGATCGTGCCGAGCAAGCGTCCGGTGTCGAACTCGACTAGTCGTACCGTCGCGCCCGCTCCGCGGATATCGACGTGCTCGGTGGGTCTGCTTGGATCGGTCCAGTACCAACCAGCGGGTCGTCGGCGCAAAATGCCTTGCGCTGACAACTCTTCTGCGCAAGCACGCGCGGTTGCTCCAAACCACTCCTGCGCCTCGACCTCTGCATCAGTAAGCGGGAGTTCAGCCGCAGCGCAAGCGAGATGTGGCTTGAGGAAGTTCGGATTGAACGGATCAATAACCGTGGACTCGACGGGGGAACCGAAGATAGTTTCGGGGTGATGCAGGACGTATGCGTCGAGCGGATCATCGCGACCAATGAGAATCGCAAGTGCGGCTTGGCCTTCACGCCCCGCGCGACCGGCCTGTTGCCATAGAGCGGCGCGAGTGCCGGGCCACCCGGCGATGAGAATTGCGTCGAGTCCGCTGATGTCGATGCCTAGTTCGAGCGCGGAGGTGGTCGCAGCCGCGAGCAGTCGTCCTTCGCGCAAATCGGACTCAAGCGCGCGCCGTTCCTCAGGAAGAAATCCGCCACGGTAGGCAGCGACGCGCTGAGCGAGTGACGGATCTACTTCGCGTACGAGATCGCGCGTCATCATGGCGACGGCCTCTGCGCCACGTCGCGATCTCACGAAGGCAAGCGAGCGAGTGTGCGAACACACCAAGTCGGCGAGTAGGTCTGCCGACTCGGCAGCAACACCTCGCCGCACGGGAGCATCATGCTCACCGGATGCGTCAGTCAGTGGTGGCTCCCACAACGCGAAAGTCACTGGACCGCGTGGCGACGCATCTCGGGTAATAGCCACCACATCCGAGCCGATTAGTCGTGACGCTGCGGCGCCAGGATCTGCGCTGGTCGCAGACGCACAGATGAAGACGGGGTCACTACCGTAACGACGGGCGATGCGACGCAGCCGGCGCAAAACCAAAGCAACATGCGAGCCGAAAATGCCCCGGTAGATGTGTGACTCATCCACGACGACAAAACGTAACGCGCGTAGGAACGACGCCCACGCCTCATGAGAGGGAAGCATTGAGTAGTGCAGAAGATCGGGGTTAGTGACGATGAGGTTGGCATGGGTCCGAACCCACTTGCGCTCCTCACGGGGTGTGTCGCCGTCGTATGCGGCCGCACGTATGCGGACGTCGAGTTCTTCGATTGCGGCGAGTTGGTCGTGCGCCAGGGCCTTAGTGGGTGCGAGGTAGATAGCTGTTGCCCCGCGTCCGTTGGGGGCCCGCTGGCCGTCCAAGATGGCGGTCAGCACTGGCATGAGGTAGCCCAAGGACTTGCCTGAGGCTGTGCCCGTCGCCACTACGACATGCTCGCCTCGATGTGCCGCTTCGGCCGTTTCGGTTTGATGCAGCCACGGAGCGGTGATGCCGCGCGTGGACAAGGAGGTGAGGAGCTCGGGGTCAACCCACTCCGGCCAGGACGTGGTCTCCCCTTCGCGCGCGGGCATCTGCTCGACATGTAGCACCCGGTCAGCGCGGTCAGCGCGACGCAGCAGGTCGTCGAGAGGAGTGACTGTGGGCACTCGTACATCCTGTCGTGCGGGGCTGACCCTCGCGGCTGTGCAAACGTTTGCAGATTCTGACGGCATTCGCTGTGATCTAAGTCGTCGAAACACGAGCATCCCAGTGCAGTAAGTGGATTCGCTCTTGCGTAGAATCGCGCCGCACCCTGCGTAGATCACGCTGGGTGCTCGGCAGAGGCCGTACCCGGCTGACCCCCCACAACTGTGTGTCCGACGCGTGAGTCCACGCGCCTATTTGAGGAGTTCCATGACTGAGATCACCTTGGCAGGGATGAACCTGACCACGGTCGTCATCGTTGCCGTCATCGCCGTGTTGGCGCTGGGCGTCGCCGCGATCCTCGTGCGCGAGGTTCTCGCCGCCGATGAAGGCACCGACAAGATGAAGGAGATTGCTGCCGCAGTTCAGGAGGGCGCATCCGCCTACCTGAACCGCCAGTTCAAGACCCTGTCCATCTTTGCGGTGATCGTCTTCTTCGTCTTGTTCGTGCTCCCTGCGGACACGATGAGTGAGCGAGTCGGCCGAAGCATCTTCTTCCTCGTGGGCGCGGTCTTCTCCGCAATCACCGGCTACATGGGCATGTGGCTTGCCGTGCGCGGCAACGTGCGCGTGGCCGCAGCCGCCAAGGACTCCGGCGAGCAAAAGGCAATGCGCCTCGCCTTCCGCACCGGTGGTGTGGCAGGCATGTTCACCGTCGGTCTGGGCCTTCTCGGTGCAGCCATCGTCGTGCTCGTCTACAAGGGCGATGCCCCAAAGGTGCTCGAGGGCTTCGGCTTCGGCGCTGCTTTGCTCGCGATGTTCATGCGCGTGGGTGGCGGCATCTTCACCAAGGCTGCTGACGTAGGCGCTGACCTCGTGGGCAAGGTGGAGCAGGGCATCCCTGAGGATGACCCCCGCAACGCCGCGACCATCGCAGACAACGTTGGCGACAACGTTGGCGACTGCGCTGGCATGGCTGCCGACCTCTTCGAGTCCTACGCCGTCACGCTTGTTGCTGCTCTGATCCTGGGCAAGGCCGCCTTCGGCGAACTTGGTCTCGTTCTTCCGCTCGTCATCCCAGCAATCGGCGTCATCACTGCCGTCATCGGCATCTTCGCTGTGGCACCTCGTGCGAATGACCGTTCGGGCATGAGCGCGATCAATCGTGGCTTCTTTATCTCCGCGATAGTTTCTGTCGTACTTGTTATCGGCGCTGTGTTCGTCTTCGTTCCCGCGACGTGGGTCGAACTTCTCGCGAAGTACAAGCCAGCCTCGCTGGTGATTGATGTGCTAACCGGCACCTGGGTCGACACCGTTGGCCCACGCGTATTCGTAATCGCTGCAGTGGTTATCGGCATTCTTCTTGCCGCGCTTATCCAGCAGCTCACGGCGTACTTCACTGAGACCAACCGTCGTCCGGTTGACGATGTCGCCAAGACCTCGCTCACCGGTCCGGCCACGGTCATCCTGTCGGGCATCTCGCTCGGCCTTGAGTCAGCGGTCTATAGCGCGCTGCTTATCGGTGCGGCTGTCTATGGTGCGTTCCTGCTCGGTGGCGGCACAGTGATCCTGTCGCTCTTCGCCATCGCACTTGCAGGCACTGGCCTTCTGACCACCGTTGGCGTCATCGTTTCGATGGATACCTTCGGACCGGTCTCCGACAACGCACAGGGCATTGCCGAAATGTCGGGCGATGTGCATGGCGAAGGCGCTGCAGTCCTTACGCGTCTCGACGCTGTGGGTAACTCCACTAAGGCCATCACCAAGGGCATCGCAATCGCAACGGCAGTTCTTGCCGCGACCGCGCTGTTTGGTTCGTTCCGTGATGCAGTGGTGGGTGCAGCCGAGGGTCTAATCCCCGACTTCAACCCGGCACGCCTTGCTGAGTTCCTGCAGTACGCAGGCATTCTCGACGTGGCCAACCCGGCCAACCTCGTGGGCCTGATCATCGGTGCTGCAGTGGTGTTCCTCTTCTCCGGTCTTGCCATCAGCGCGGTGTCTCGTGCTGCGGGCGCGGTCATCTTCGAGGTGCGTCGTCAGTTCCGTGAGCACCCCGGCATCATGGAAGGCACCGAAAAGCCCGAGTACGGCAAGGTTGTCGACATCGTCACGCGCGATTCGCTTCGTGAGCTTGTTACTCCTGGTCTGCTCGCCATCCTGGCGCCAATCGCAGTGGGCTTCGGTCTCGGTGTAGGTGCGCTGGGCGCGTACCTCGCGGGCACCATTGCCACGGGCGTGCTCATGGCTGTGTTCCTCTCCAACTCCGGTGGAGCGTGGGACAACGCCAAGAAGTTCGTCGAGGACGGTCACTTCGGTGGCAAGGGTTCCGAGGCGCACTCCGCGACGGTCATCGGCGACACGGTCGGCGATCCGTTCAAGGACACCGCTGGCCCAGCCATCAACCCGCTGATCAAGGTCATGAACCTCGTGGCCCTGCTCATCGCTCCGGCCATCGTGACTATGTCACTTCAGTCGGGTGTGGGTTCGTGGCTGCGCTACGTCATCTGTGCGGTCGCAGTGCTGATCGTGGTCGTGTCGATGGTCATCTCCAAGCGTCGCCCGATCGCGGTCGGCGAGGAGCAGATCAACGTAGCGGCTTAAGGCTCAAGTCATCCCATAACGGCCGTCCCGCTCTGCGGGACGGCCGTTATGCTGAGGCGGGTCTTCGTGGGGGCATTTGACATGTGCCCCCCTCCGACCCGCAGACTCTGCGGAGTACCCGTATATATAAGGAGTAGCGAGTGCCGCCCAAGAAGGACTCCCGAACGCTGGTGATCGTCGAGTCACCCGCCAAGGCAAAGACCATCGGCAAGTACCTCGGCAAGGGGTACGACGTCGAGGCGTCCTATGGCCACATTCGCGACCTCGCCAGCAAGGCCTCCGAACTCCCCGAGGATCTCCGCAAGGAGCCGTGGGCCAAACTCGCGGTCAATACCGATGATGGCTTCCTTGCCTACTACGTCGTACACGACAGCAAAAAGAAGCGCATTGCGGAGCTGAAGAAGCTGCTCGCAGGTGCAGACGAACTCCTCCTGGCCACTGACGAGGACCGCGAAGGCGAGGCCATCGCGTGGCACCTGCTCGAGGTGCTCAAGCCCAAGGTGCCGGTCCGTCGCATGGTCTTCCATGAGATTACCGAGCAGGCGATTCATGAAGCGCTGAATCAGACACGTGATATCGATATGCAACTAGTCGATGCGCAGGAGACGCGACGCATCCTTGATCGGCTCTATGGCTATCCCGTCTCTGAGGTGCTCTGGAAGAAGATTGGTCGCGAGGCTCGTTCGGCTGGCCGTGTGCAGTCGGTAGCGGTGCGGCTAGTTGTTGCTCGCGAACGGGAGCGCATTGCGTTTAATGCTGCCTCCTACTGGGACATTAAGGCCGAGTTCGATCCGGGTGCGTTCGCAGCAAAGCTTGTGTCTGTCGATGGCACACGAGTAGCGACCGGCAATGACTTTGATCAAAACGGTGTTCTGAAAAGCACCAAGGTTGTCGTGCTTGATGAGTCGGCTGTGCTGTCGTTGATCGACGGTCTGAAGGCTTCAACTTTTGTTGTTGAGTCGATCGATGAAAAGCCTGGCTCCCGTAGTCCCAAGGCACCCTTCATTACATCGACCTTGCAGCAAGAGGGATCGCGTCGCTTCCGTTGGAACGCACAGCGCACAATGCGCGTTGCGCAGGGTCTCTATGAGAGCGGCTACATCACCTATATGCGTACCGACTCGGTGACGCTCTCTGCGCAAGCCATCTCGGCCGCACGTTCGCAGGCAGCGGAGCTATATGGCGCAGACCACGTTGCAGCCAAGGTGCGCACTTATTCAAGCAAGGTCAAGAACGCCCAAGAGGCGCATGAAGCTATTCGCCCAGCCGGCGATGTCTTCCGCACTCCCGGTGAAGTTGCCGGTGAACTCAACGGCGATGACTTTGCGCTGTACGACCTGATCTGGAAGCGCACTGTCGCATCGCAGATGGCTGATGCCAAGACCGCAACAACCACGGCGCACATCGCGGCAAAGAGTGCCGATGGGCGTGCGGTGCAGTTCAGCGCTTCGGGCACCGTGATCTTGTTCCAAGGATTCCTTGCGGCATACGCCGACACAGTCGATGAGGACGAGCGCTCTGACGAGGACGAGCGCATGTTGCCAGTCCTTCGCCAAGGCCAGTCCCTTGAGACACGCTCGCTTACTCCGGATCCGCACTCAACCAAACCGCCATCGCGTTACACAGAAGCTTCATTGACGGCCAAGTTGGAAGAGTTGGGCATTGGTCGCCCGTCGACTTACGCCACGATCATGGAAACGATTCAAGATCGCGGCTACGTATGGAAGAAGGGCACCGCGCTGGTGCCGGCCTTCGTTGCATTCAATGTGATTCGACTCCTCGAGGAGCATTTCAGCGAACTGATCGACTACCAGTTCACTGCCAATCTTGAAGAAGACCTAGACGAAATCGCCAACGGCACTGCCGGGCGAGTAGAGCACCTGCAGGAGTTCTGGCGCGGCGTCGACGGCGGCTTCCCTGGTGTCTTGCCGTTGACCACTGATCTTGGCGCGATCGATGCCCGTGAAATTTCGACATTTCCGATCACCGGCACCGATGCGGTGCTGCGCGTCGGTCGCTATGGCGCCTACGTGGAGCGGGGCGATGAGCGGGCATCAGTGCCAGAAGGTCTCGCGCCCGATGAGCTCGATGCGTTAAAGGCTGAAGAGTTGCTGGCAATGCCTTCGGGCGATCGCGATCTCGGCGTCGATCCGTCAACGGGGCGTGACATTGTCGCGAAGGCCGGACGATTTGGCCCGTACGTCACCGAGGTGCTCGAAGACGGTGCACCGAAGTCGGCTAAGCCGCGTACGGGTTCGCTGTTCGCATCGATGAACCTTGACACGGTCACGCTCGACGATGCGCTGCGATTGTTGTCGCTTCCGCGCGTGGTGGGGCTTGATGGTGAGGGCATCGAAGTCACGGCACAAAAAGGTCGTTACGGTCCGTACCTGAAGAAGGGCACTGACTCGCGCACGTTGGAGACCGAGGAGCAAATCTTCGCGATCACGATCGATGAGGCGCTGGCGATCTACGCACTGCCAAAGGTTCGTGGCCGCGCGGCGGCGGCTCCGCCACTTCGCGAGCTCGGGCCCGATCCGGTGTCGGGCGAGCCGATCCTGCTCAAGGATGGTCGATTCGGGCCGTACGTCACCGACGGCACAGTGAACGCCTCATTGCGCAAGGGCGATGACCCCAACTCGATCACGCCGGAGCGTGCTGCGGAGTTGATCGCCGACCGTCGTCTGGCTGCGCCCACAAAGAAGACGCGTAAGGCAACCAAAAAGGCGCCAGCGAAGAAGGCCGCGAAGATGACTCCGGCGTCGAAGTTGGGTGTGACTACGACTGTGAAAAAGGCTGCAGCGAAGAAGGCCACCAAGAAAGCAGCTGCGAAGAAGAGTGGCGTGGGTCGCGTATCCGCCGAAAAGGCCGGCGTCGGGGTCTAGGTGCTGGCACTTTCTCGCGATCTACATAGGCTGAGCATGTGACCGGGATATTCATCGCCTTTGAAGGCGGCGAGGGCGGCGGTAAGTCGACGCAGGCCAGGTTGCTCACCGAGGCATTGCTTGCTGAGGGCCGTGAGGTTGTACGTACGCGCGAACCTGGCGGCACTCCGGCGGCTGAGGCAATTCGCGCGGTGTTGCTCGACCCGGCCAATGAAGGTCTTGATGCTCGCGCCGAAGCGTTATTGTTCGCGGCCGCGCGCGGTGAGCACGTCGCGCGCGTGATTCGTCCTGCGCTAGATCGTGGTGCGGTAGTGATCACTGATCGATATGTGGATTCCTCACTCGCCTATCAGGGCGTTGCGCGTGAGCTCGGAGTTGAGCGCGTACTCGAGTTGAGCATGTGGGCCACGGGCGGCTTGCTGCCGGATCTGACGTTCGTACTCGACATTGATCCGGCGGTGGGCTTGGCGCGCGTGACCGATCCGAATCGCCTTGAGGCCGAGTCACTTGAATGGCATCGCATGGTGCGCGGTGCGTTTCTCGATTTAGCCGATCGCGATCCGCAGCGCTACGTCGTACTCGACGCAACGCGCCCGGTCGAAGATTTGGCGAGTGCAATCGCAGCGGAAGTAGCGACTGCCATCACTACACGCGCCTAATCGCTGCCGTCACCACCCGCTCCTAATCGCTGCCGTCACCGCTCGCGCCCAACATCGCACAAACTGTCGGTGGCCGGTACCGCAATGTTCGCCGGTGTCCGACCACTACTTTGCGCACAATTTCCCCTCGTTGCCCGGTTGTGGCACCTCAATTTTTATCGTTGCCCGGTTGTGGCAACAATTTCAGTTCAAAAAGTTGCCATAACCGGGCAACGACAGTTAAGCGACTGCCATAACCGGGCAACGACAGTTGAGCGACTGTCATAACCGGGCAACGACAGTTGAGCGACTGTCATAACCGGGCAACGACAGTTGAGCGACTGTCATAACCGGGCAACGACAGTTGAGCGACTGTC
>WLOK01000078.1 GCA_009699315.1 Actinomycetota bacterium | reverse complement strand
GAGGGCACCTATACGCCAGGTGATCCCAATTTTGTGTTCGGTCTTTATGGGCCCGGGCACTAGGGCGTGAACACCATGGCGTTCGAGACGACCGAATCGGTTGATGTCGATCGTCAGTCATCTCCTGAGATGATTTACGAACATCTACGACGGCGTATTCTCAGTGGCGAAATTGCCGCTGGCGCCGAACTGCGTCAATTGACCTTGGCAACGCAGTTCCACGTGAGCCGCGGCCCGGTACGCGAAGCCCTACGCCTCCTTCAGCAGGAGGGCTTGATTGATTCGCAAGTCAATCAACGGGCGAGAGTGCGCTCCCTTTCGACGGAGGAGGCCGAGCACTTGTACGCCTTGCGCGTCGTCAACGAAGCAGTGGCCCTTTCGGTGAGCGTGCCGCGGATGACGGAGTCTGACATTGACGCTCTTGAGCGTCTCGTTGAAGAACTCGCTCGGACGCACCCCCAGGATTTCGCAGAATGGGAGCGGATCCATGACAGTTTTCACCGACTTCTGCTGAGTCACGCGAGCGCCCAAACTCGGACATTTTTGACTTTTTTGGCGCAGCATACGGAGCGGTATCGGCAGATCTATGTGAGCGACAGTGCGGCCGCATGGCGCATGGGCTCGGCGGAGCATGGGCTGATCGCTGCAGCATGTCGAGAGCGGGACACCCGCGCTGCGAACGTGCTTTTGGCCAACCATTTGGCTCGCGCTGGCCTGACTTTGGTGGCCATCATGAGCCCGAGTTACGAACCTGAGATGCTGCGCGCCGCACTGTTTCAGGTCACAAATACATCACAACTTTAGTCAATGAGATGTTCAGACAATTGAATAAACTGATCACTAACGGAATCCGGCAAACGGCCGCCAGAAGTTCACTCTCAATGACAGTGATGAGGGCAGCCTAAGCAGATTCACTTGCGCCTACCGCACGTGTAGGCGACTCAGTAATGAACGACCAGCACGGCGGCAAATTCGAATCTCTGTGGAAGGCGAGGCAAAATATGCACGGTCTCTCGACCAGCGGCAAGTGGACTGGCGTGAAGCGAGGGCTCGTTGCCTTCGCGGGCGTCACTCTGGCAGTTACGCCGATTCTTACTGCTTGCGGTTCAAGCAATGGTTCCGGCAGTTCCTCTGCAGCACCAACGACAAGCGGATCCCCCGCACCAGCGCCGACGTCACAGTCAGCGGCTCCAGACGTCAAGGGCAAGACGGTCAAGCTCGTCTCCTGCGGTGACGTCAATCCCTGGTGTGCGGTGTACAACGCAACCATCATCAAGGACCTTGAGGCCCAGGGTGTTGTTGTCGAGTACCTGCAGGATCCGTTTGACTCTGCATTGCAGATTCAGCACCTCGCGTCGGCTATCGCAGCCAAGCCCGATCTGATTCTGCTCGAGCCAGACGACGACAAGTCGCTGGTGCCATCGATGCAGCAGGCCAAGGCCGCTGGCATCCCGATCATCTACAACAACTCACACCCAGACCCGGCAGCAGCCGATGCGGTTGTGTCTGTTGTGAACGCTGACCAGGCAGCACTCGGTCGCTTTGCTGCTCAGAACTGCGTCGAAGGCATGCAGGCAGCTGGATTCACTTCCGGCAACGTCATTGCGCTCACCGGCTCTGACTACACGGCAACCAGCAACGATCGCATCACCGCGTTCATCGAAGAACTGGCGAAGACACCTGAGTACAAGCTCGTGTCTAACCAGAACGCAAACTGGGATGCGGCGCTGACCGGCAAGCTTGCTTCACAGCTTTTCGCTCAGTACGCAAGCCAGGGTGGAATTCAGTGCGCTTACGGCATGGCTGACTACCAGGCCAACGCAATCATCCAGGCTGCTCAGCAGGCGGGTCTCCCCGTTGGCGTTGACAACAAGGGTCTGATTGTCACTGGCAGCAACTGCTTCAAGGTGGGCATTGACAACATCAAGGCTGGTCTCCAGTACGGCACTGGCACCCAGGCTCCCGATGTCGAAGGCCACGCGGTTGCCTACTGGGCAATCCAGTTCCTGTCGGGCGAGACGATTCCTACGGAGAACCTGACCGAGGAGTACCGCGTCACGATGGCAACATTGGCTGATCACGAAGCCGAATGCACCAAGGCATAGTGTAAGAAATTTGGTGCGGGGTCGCGTTTAGCGGCCCCGCACCAAATCAATATCTGAAGTGGTTCGTCAAACGAAGGGATCGGACGTGTCGGAGACTTTGCGACTCGAGACGCAGGGGATAACGAAGACCTACGGTCACCTGCATGCGCTCAACGACGCGTCGTTTGATCTAAGAGTGGGAGAGGTTCACGCTCTACTTGGCCATAATGGGGCAGGCAAGAGCACTCTCGTGAAGATCCTTTCGGGTGTGGTTCATCCTGACGCTGGCTCTGTTCGCATCGACGGTGAAGAAGTTTCTCCTCGAAATCCGCGGCATGCGCAGGATCTTGGTGTGGCTCTTGTTGATCAAGAGTTGAGTCTTGTTCCGGTGCTCACAGTTGAAGAAAATCTCCGGCTGGGTTCTCGTCGCGCTGTCTCGTCTGCGGACTTGAGAACGCTCCTAGATACTTTGGGCCTAGAACATGTGAAACTGACAACACTCACTGGCTCGTTACCCATCGGTGAGCAGCAACTCGTCGAAATCGCGCGCGCACTCAGTCGCGATGCCAAAATTATTATTTTGGACGAACCAACAGCGACCTTGAGCGAGCCAGAAATCGAGCGGGTTTTTGCTGCGGTTCGTAGGCTGGCGGCCCAGGGCAAGAGCGTCATCTATGTATCTCATCGCCTGGGTGAGGTCCTGACTCTCTGCCAACGAGCAACGGTTTTCCGAGATGGCAAAGTCGTCGGAACGAAGAACGTTGCTGATCTGGATCGTGCGGGAATCGTGGAGATGATGCTCGGCCATCTTCCTGAGTTTCGAACTGGCTCGGAGGTTCGCACGCCAGAGACCCCTCAACATATTTCGATTCGCGGTTTGGCCATCCCGCCCCGCGTCCCCACGTTCGATCTTGAAGTGCGAGGTGGCGTGATTGTGGGCCTCGCGGGTCAGGTGGGCTGTGGCGCGAGCGAGGTACTGCGGGCACTCGCAGGCTTGGTCCCCAACTCACGTGGCGATGTAGAACTCGGCGGGGTCAAGCTCTCCTTGGGTTCGGCGGTAAAGTCACGCGCCGCGGGTGTGTTCTTTTCTCCGAGTGATCGGAAGGAAGAGGGCTTATTCCTCACGCACTCCATTGTTGACAACCTCGTGGCCACGCGGCTACCCCGTGTGTCGCGCGGTGGATTCATTCAAAAGTCGATGCAGGAGGCCGTCGTTTCTAAACTTCTTGGCCTCACTGGGATAGCTCGTGAGCGACGTGAGTTAGATGTGGGTGTCCTCAGCGGCGGGAACCAACAAAAGGTTCTCGTGGCTCGAGGCATCGATCAGACGGATTCGAAAGTCTTGCTTTTTGATGAGCCAGCTCGAGGCGTTGATGTAGGAGGTCGAGCAGACATCCATGATCTCATTCGTGGCGCGGCTGAGCAGGGCAATGTCGTTATCTTCCACTCAACTGACCTAGACGAAGTGTTTGATCTCGCGGACGTGATCGTCACCATGTTCGCTGGGCGCCTAGTGAGTGTGCGGACTCGAGCCGAAGCAACGCCAGCGGGCGTTTTGACGGACATGACTCATGGCGAAGGAGAAGTCAGCGCATGAGCACAGTGAACGATGTGATTCCGTCGAGATTTTCAATTGGCGGGATGAGCACAGGGCAGAAGATCACAATTCTTGTCACGATCCTGTTTCTGGCGATCCTCATATTCGCCACATTCACGACTACAGGTTTCTATTCGGTCCAGAACTTCAAGGCGATCATCAACGCGGCGTCACTTGTCGGAATCATCGCTGTTGGAATGACCTACATCGTGATCAGTGGAAATCTGTTTTCATTGTCAGTCGGAACGACTGCCGCTGTCTGCGCTCTGACGTTCATGTGGGCTCTTCGGTTTGGGCTCGTGGGTGGCATCGTCATCACGATTGTGTTTGGCGCCGTAGTGATCGGGCTGCAAGGGCTGCTCGTTGGATTCACGGGTGCTAATCCCATCATCGTGACAATCGCCGCGGGAGCCCTCCAAGAAGCAGTGGCAATCTGGATCTCAGGGGGTGTGTCCGTCTATCCCCCCGACAATGGTCCAAGTTTTGCCTTCCTTGCCAGTCCACTATTTGGCATTCCTTTCCCGGTGTATGTCTTTGTCGCGGCGGTCATTCTCGGCGAGATTTTCATCAAGAAGTCACGATTCGGTCGTGGCCTATATCTAATGGGCGAATCTCCACGAGCTGGCAGAACGGCAGGATTGCCGATTACGCGGCTGACGACTGGAGCTTTTGTTGTCGCCGGTGTTTGTGCGGCTATCGCCGGAATTCTCATTGGCGCGTTCAACCAGAGCGGCACGATGACAGCATCTGGGACGCTCACTGTGGACTCGATCTCGGCTGTATTGGTCGGCGGGACGGCAGTCATCGGCGGTCGCGGCTCTGTCGTTCGCACAGCCATCGGTGCGATCGTCATTGCTTCCATCAGTGATTTGTTACTTCTTCGTGGGTATAGCACTCCGGTACAGTTGCTTGTCCTGGGCGTGATTGTGACTGTGGTGGTCATATTGAGTTATCTGAACTCTGAGAGAGCGGGACGATCATGAGCGCTCAAGCCCGAATGAAGCCGCGATTCAGTGCGAATGAGCAAAAGTGGCCGATCTTCCTGATGATCGGGCTCGTCATTCTTACTTTTGCGATTCCTCCGTTGTTCCATCATTCATCGTCCGCCTTCACCATCTACAACGCGCTGCAGAACACCGCAACTTTGGGTCTAGTGGCCCTTGGTCTCGGACTGACCATGGTTGTTGGGGAGTTTGATCTCTCCATCGCAGGCACCTACGCGCTTGGTGGAATGGTCGCCGTAAAACTTGGAACCGGTAATCCGCTCGTCGGTATTTTGGCGGGCGTCGGTGTGTGTGTCGTTTTCGGTCTAATCCAAGGCCTCATAATCGCCAAACTGAAGATCAATTCCATGGCACTGACTCTCGGTGGCTATTTAGTAGCCTTGGGATTGACCGGGACTATTGGTGACAATAAGAGTCAATCTTTCTCCAATTACGATATTGGAATCGCACTCAACCAGCCTATTGCGACTCTATTTTCGATCCGCATCTTCATTGGTATCGCCGTTTTTCTTGCGGTATTCCTGCTCATGAATCTGACAAACCTAGGTCGCGGTATGCGAGCCACTGGCGGAGGTCGTCGGGCGAGCCGCACGGCTGGGGTCCGAGTGGACGCCATTGTCATCGGAACATTCGGCGCCTCAGCAGGCTTGGCCGCGCTTGGTGGAATCATTCAGGCGTATTGCACTGCTACTGCGACATCGAATCCTGGCTTGTTCCCGCTGATCTTTGCTGTGACGGCCTGCCTGTTGGGCGGGGTTGGTTTGGCTGGAGGCCGTGGCGGGGCCTTTGGAATCGCCTGCGGGGCTTTGACCATCGCGCTACTTGCCGAGCTTTTTAGCACCGTTGCGGCGCCCCAATACGTCTCCGGCCTCTTCACTGGCCTTCTACTGATTGTTGTGACTACAGCAGCCTCGCCGTATGTGATCCGTAAGTGGCGCGAACGAAGAATCGATAAGTCATTGAAGCTCGAAAATAAAGTATTGGTAACCAGCGACTCGTCCAGTAAAAGCTAGCGAAAGGTCTCGAGCATGATTTCGAAGAAGATTCTCATCAAGAACGGCTACGTCATCACCATGGATAGCCAGCGCACCACCCTGTCAAAGGGCGAAGTGCTTATCGGCGACGACAAAATTCTGGCTGTTGGCCATAACTTGCCCTCGAGTGATGCGGAAGTAATTGATGCAGAAGGTGGCATCATCATGCCGGGCTTCGTCGATAACCATCGGCACATGTGGCAGACCAACTTGCGCGCGATGCTTACCGACTGGACGCTGCACGAGTACATGCGCGGCATTCGCTTTAGCATTTCCCCGGTCCTGCGCGCAGAAGATATCGGTGCGGGCAACTACATCGGAGCGCTTGAGGCGCTAAATGCCGGCGTAACGACAGTCTTTGACTACTCACACAGCAATAACTCACCAGATCATGCAACCGCCGGTGTAGAGGCTCTCATCAAGAGTGGAATGCGCGCGGTCTACGGCTATGGGCTGGTCCCAGCTCCTGTGGATCACCCGGCATTTCAGTCGGTAGAAGACCGCATCAAGGATGCCGAGAGAATTCACGACGAGTACCTGTCGTCCACAACGGCTTTGGTGACGATGGGAATGGCGCTTACAGAGACTGGCCTTCTTCCGTGGAGTTCCTCCGTCAAGGAGATTATGGCCGCTCGAAATATGAATGTGCCGATGTCTATTCATAACAACAACTACTTCGGCGTGACCGTTTCTCAAGGTGTCGTTCCTATGTATAAGGCTGGCCTTCTTGGTCCTGACCAGATTCACGTGCACTGCAACACCAGCACGCCGGATGAGTTCAGGATGCTCGCGGATAACGGTTGCACCATCGTGTCCACGCCGGATACCGAAATCCAGATGGGCATGGGGCACCCGGTGTTCAACGAGGCCAAGGAATATGGCATTCGGTCCACAGTGGGCTGCGACATCATCACGCTTAACGGCGGAGACATCGTGGGGCAGTTGCGCCTTGGCCTCCAGGATTCTCGTGTTCGCGTGAACGACACGTTCAACGAGCGCAAGGAGATGCCGCTGCGTCTCACGACGAGCTCGATGGATTCACTCGCGTGGGGCACCATCAATGGTGCAGAGGCTCTTGGTCTGGGTTCGGTGACTGGCAGCCTTGAAGAAGGCAAACAGGCCGACATCATCATCATCAAGGGCGACAGCCCGAATCTTTGGCCGATCAACGAAGAGCCCGGCACGGTCGTGTTCCATTCCCATCCTGGCGACATCGACACGGTGTTTGTGGCTGGCAAGGCTGTCAAGCGTAATGGGCGTCTCGTGGGTGTCGATTATGCTGCGGCACGCCGAATGGCAGAAGATTCGCGCGACTGGATCTTGGCAGAGGTCAATCGCGTGTATGGAGTTGTTCTGCCTCCGGAAGAGAGCATGTCGCTCATCTCCGTAGAAGAGACCGCTGTTAAGAATATGGAGCTCTGATCATCATGGCGCGACTGGAAAATCGAATCGCACTCATAACTGGTGCAACAAGTGGAATCGGCGAATCAATCGCTCTTGCCTTCGCTAAGGAGGGTGCCACTGTCATCATTTGTGGCCGCCGTGAGGACAAGGGCAACGCGATCGCGAGTGCCATTGCGGCTGATGGCGGCAACGCGACATTCCGCAAGTGCGATGTCTCCGATGAGGCTGCAGTCGCGGCATTGATGAGTGAAATCGACGCCACACATGGCCGGCTAGACATCGTTGTAAATAATGCTGGCACCGCTCCGGCGGGCAACCTCGAGCAGATGACCATGGACACGTGGACCGCTGTCATCGCGAGCAACGTCACGAGCATCTTCCTTGTGACCAAGCACGCCATCCCGCTTCTTCGTAAGTCGAAGACGGCCAACATCATCAACCTCGGCTCTACGTTTGGCGTGGTGGGTGCTGGTGGCTCCGTTGCCTACGCCATGACGAAGGCCGCGGCGATCAGCATGACCAAGTCCTTGGCAATCGAGCTAGCCGTGGATGGGATTCGAGTCAATGCGTTGTGCCCAGGTGCGACTGCGACGCCATTCCTCTTCGACTGGGCTGAAGAGACTGGCAATGCGGCGGGCACCATGGAGTGGTTGGTCAATCATCACCCAATCGGTCGTATCAGCCAGCCAGAAGAGCAGGCAACCGCGGCCGTATTCCTTGCCAGTGATGATGCATCTTTCGTCACCGGACATGCGCTGCTTGTCGACGGCGGTTATACGGCTCAGTAGTTTCCCACTGACTCAAGGCGCTTCACGGTATGAGCGGGCACCTTTTCGCTCCCTAGGAAATCTGAGGTAAAGCAATGGTTCGGGCTGCGATCGTGGGTCTTGGTTGGTGGGGGCTCCAGATTACGGAGTCTCTGCGCGGGAGTTCACTTGTCGACATCGTCATCGGAGTGGATCCTGAGCCAGAGAGTCGTGCGAGGGCTGAGTCCATCGGCTTGCAGACTTGCGAGACCTTAGATCAAGTGTTGCGTCGCGAGGACATTG
>WLOK01000077.1 GCA_009699315.1 Actinomycetota bacterium | reverse complement strand
GGGAGAGCGATGATCGGCATGTGCATCGTCTCGCGAGTCGGCAGCAGCCGTGGAAGTGCCGGGGAGATTAACGTGAGACTGCGAATGAGTTCGGGGTATCGCGCGGCTAATTGCAGAGCAACCGCACCGCCGAGCGAATTACCAAATAGATGCACCGGCTCGGAGTACTTCTCTTGGATGAGTTCTGCGATTCCACGCGCTTGCCCTAGCGGCGAGAAATCACCATCGCGCGGCGGCGGAGACTCACCGAATCCAGCTAGATCGACAGCCGAGGAATCCAGTCGATCAGAGAGGCGCACCATCAGATCCGTCCAATTCAGGCTCGATCCCCCAAGCCCATGGATCATCACCGCAGATTCGGCTCCCGGCGCACCAGACCGATGCCGCGCCGACAAAGCACGCTGAGCAAGCCACACCATCGTGGGCTCGGGCGCATTAACCACAGTCCCCATACCTCCATGAGACCACAAGAGCAGCCTCATGGCACATCTCAGAATCGCGTACGGGGCAGCCACACCGATCTGCCCCCGATACGATCGGGACATGACCGCAGAGCCCAGCGCTGCAGCGCGGCCCGACCCGGCTCGCGGCATCCGCCTCCCTCGTGAGGAACGCCGCACCCAGCTCATGGCTGCAGCTCGTGAAGTCTTCGTTGAGTGTGGCTACCACGCGGCAGCAATGGACGACATCGCAGATCGTGCCTCGGTGAGCAAGCCAGTCCTCTACCAACACTTCCCGAGCAAACTCGATCTGTACCTCGCCTTGCTTGAAGAGGGCATCGAGACCCTCATCAATTCCGTACACCACGCGCGGGAGTCAACTCACGACAACAAGAAGCGCGTCCACGCGACGATGACGGCCTATTTCGCGTTTGTCGCCGAGCCAGCAGGAGCCTCACGCCTGGTGTTTGAGAGCGATCTGACGCGCGAGCCTGCTGTCGCTGAGAAGGTCCTGCAGGTCGATCAGGCGTGCTCGCAGATGGTCTCCGCTGTCATCGTGGAAGACACCGGCCTCTCCAGCGCACAAGCCGAACTCCTAGCCTCAGGTCTTCTTGGTTTGGCTGAGGCGGCCGCGCGTCGCTGGCTGCGGGACTGCGTCGAGAGCCCAGATACCAGCATCAGCCTCGAAGAGGCCGCCGATCTCGTAGGCAGCCTCGCATGGCGAGGCATCCGTAGTTTCCCGCTGTCCCACCCTCCGTCAGCGTGACCGGGCTTCCTCGGCTACCGTGATGCCCATGGAGGTCAAGATCGGAATTCAGCACACCAGTCGCGAGATCACACTGGAAAGTGCACAGTCACCCGAAGACGTTGCCGCCGCCGTTGAGGCAGCACTTGCTAGCGGCGGGTTGCTCACCCTTGACGATGACAAGGGCCGACGAGTCCTCGTGCCTGGCGATCGCATTGCGTACGTCGAAATCGGCAATGTCACCTCACGCCGCGTGGGCTTTAGCAACTAACGACCTTCCGCGCAGCGCTTCAGGCCGCCAGCCCAAGCGCCTGCATTCGCTTGGTGTGATCGTCCGTCAATCGCGCGAACATCCGTCCTAGCTCTGCCAGATCAGCTCCCGGACGATCAGCCCCGCCCACAAGCAACGTGGAGATGCCATCGCGATCTGCCGCCACTCGCTGAGCTTGAGTCAAGGCCTCACCCACTAGGCGCCGACCCCACAGGGCCAACCGTCCAGCAACGCGCGGATCCTGCTCGATCGCTGA
Organism: Actinomycetota bacterium; assembly: GCA_009699315.1. Taxonomy (GTDB): domain Bacteria; phylum Actinomycetota; class Actinomycetes; order S36-B12; family S36-B12; genus CAINMH01. Next base: position 6,530 of record WLOK01000077.1, on the reverse strand, counting down.
ACGAATACGTTCGACAACGAAGTCCCCATTGCGGGCATCGCACACTTCAAGAACGAGAGCACTCGTATCGCTGTCCACGTAGCGAGCGATCTCACGATAAAAGTCCGATGAGATTCCGTCGCCGACATAGACCTTCATCAGGCCCTCTAGCCAGTCACCGGGGGCGGTATGCACATGATAGGAATCCAGCGGCTCACGGAACGGTTCCATCACCGTATCGGCGTCAAGGCCCAACTCATTGAGCCGATCGCGCAGGCGAAGGAAACTGCTGAATTCGAGCGTCGCCCGGTAGGCAAGTTCGGTCTTGTCGGAAAAGGTCGGGGCCATCGCCGCATCGGCGGCAAGGCGCTCGAATGCGACGAGCTCGCCATACGCCAAAACCCCCAAGAGGTCAGCAACACAGGCGAGGTAATGCGGATCATCGCGAAGGGCCGAAACAGGGGGACGAACATGAGTCATGGGGCGAGAGTACCCGTGGCCGCTAGAAGAGCAGCATTCATCGGCTAGACTTGCGGAGACCGCAAAGGTCTCGTCGCCACTAGGCGACTGTCCCGTCGCCCCAGGCGACCACAGCCAGGAGTTGACCTGAGTACCACCGAACTTCCCCCCACTTTCACCGAACTCGGCGCCCCCGCGACAATCGCTCAAGCGCTAGCCGACAAGGGCATTGAACGAGCCTTCCCGATTCAGGCGATGTGCATTCCCCTTGCTCTCGAGGGCAAAGACCTCATCGGCCAAGCCAAGACGGGCACCGGCAAGACACTTGGTTTCGGCATCCCGCTGCTTGCGCGAGTCGACAAGTCAGCGACCGTACCCAAGTCGCCGCAGGCGATCATCATCGTCCCCACCCGTGAGTTGTGCATACAGGTCGCTAGCGATCTTGAGGCCGCTTCGACTCACTTGGGTGCCCGAGTGCTGGCCGTCTACGGCGGTCGCGCATACGAGCCACAGATTGATGCACTCGCCAAAGGCGTCGAAGTTGTTGTCGGCACACCCGGTCGAGTCATCGACCTCACGAACCGTAAGGACCTCAATCTCTCAAAGGTTCGCATCCTCGTTCTCGACGAAGCCGACGAAATGCTCGACATGGGATTCCTTCCCGACGTCGAGCGCATCGTTACGCAACTGCCCGCTGACCGCCAAACGATGCTCTTCTCGGCCACGATGCCAGGGCAGATCATCGCACTTGCCCGTCGCTACATGCAGCAGCCGACGCACATTCGCGCAGCCGCCCCAGGTGACGACAATGCGACCGTTGATGCGATTGAGCAGCACGTATGGCGCACTCATCCACTCGACAAGGTCGAGCTCCTGGCACGCATCCTGCAGGCCAAGGACCGTGGCCTCGTCATGGTCTTCACCCGCACCAAGCGACGCGCGCAGTCTGTTGCAGACGAACTTGTGGAGCGCGGTTTTGCTGCCGCTTCGGTACATGGCGATCTTGGCCAGGGCGCGCGCGAGCAGGCGCTTCGCGCATTCCGCAGCGGCAAGGTCGACGTACTTATCGCAACTGATGTTGCCGCACGCGGCATTGACGTTGATGGCGTGACGCACGTCGTCAACTACGAGTGCACTGATGACGAGAAGACCTACCTGCACCGAGTCGGCCGCACGGGTCGAGCAGGTGCAAGTGGTGTCGCGATCACATTTGTCGACTGGGCTGACACCGCGCGCTGGCAGATGATCAACCGTGCGCTCGGCCTGGCGTTCAACGAACCCCTCGAGACGTATTCGACGAGTGACCACGTTTTCACTGGACTAGGGATTCCGACCACTGTGACGGGCAGCCTCCCGAGAGCCTCGCGCACGAGGGCTGGCCTTGAGGCCGAGACGCTTGAGGATGTCGGTGAGACCGGCAAGCGCAAGCCCGAAGGCGATCGCAACCGCAACTCCGGCAAGGACGGCGGGCGCGCCAAAGAAGGTGGGCGTGCCAAGGAGAGCAGCCACTCCAAGGGTGAGCGCGAGCCAAAGAAGTCCACTGAGGCCGCATCCAAGGCACCACGCCAACGTCGACGCACTCGTAGCGGCGGCGAGGCATCAGGCGCGGCTACTACCGCCACGGAGTAGCTCGAGCCTTTTTGCGCGTGTTTCTGCGCCAACTCGGGGTCTCCAGGGGCCTCCCCCGCGTACCCTCACGCCATGACGACACTGACGCCGACAAAGTCAACCGCGGTCACCTTCGGCCCCTTAGGCGAACGGGCGGCACGACCGCTCTTCCTCATCACCGCGATCTCGGCAACCTTCGGTGTCGGACTGTCCTTCATTCTCACCCTGCTCGGCACCTACCCGAGCCTCAACACTGACTCTTCACTCCTCGGCAACGCGAGCCAAGGCGCGCTCGGGAGGGTCTTCGACTTCTTCACGTACTTCACTATCTGGAGCAATATCCTCGTCGCGGTGATTATGTGGATGCTCGTAGTCAATCCGCGGCGCAACGGCAAGATCTTTCGAGTGCTGCGCCTCGACACGATCTTGATGATCTCGGTCACGGGCATCATCTATCAAGGCCTCCTCGCTGCCAGTGCTAAGAATGTCGGACTTGAGGTCGTGACCAACTTCTTCGAGCACCAACTCACACCTATCGTCGTTGTCGTGGTGTGGTTGCTCGTTGGACCGCGTCGCCAAATCAAGTGGGCTGACATCCCGCTCGCGCTCATCGTGCCGATCGCGTGGGCAATCTTCGCCCTCGTGCGTGGCGCAGTGATTCACGCTTATCCGTATGGATTCCTGAACGTCGACAAGTACGGTCTCGGTGCAGTGATCCTCACGGTGATCGAGATCGCGATCTTCGGCGTGATCATCAGTGCGATCTATCTCGGCCTAGACCGATTGCTGTCACTCAATAAGAGATAGTCGACGCTAGGAACGCGTCTTGTATTCCTCAAGAAGTCGACGCCCGATAATGATCTTTTGGATGTCTGCTGTGCCCTCGCCGATCATCAGCATGGGTGCTTCGCGGTAGAGGCGCTCGATCTCGTATTCCTTCGAGTAGCCATAGCCGCCGTGAATGCGGAACGAATCCTCGACGACCTCCTTGCAGTACTCACTCGCGAGCATCTTTGCCATGCCCGAGACGAGGTCATCGCGCTCGCCGGAGTCTTTCCTGCGCGCAGCCATCACCATCATCTGGTGCGAAGCCTCAATCTTGGTTGCCATCTCCGCGAGACGGAAGGACACTGCTTGGTGCTCAATGATCGGCTTTCCGAAGGTCACCCGCTGCTGGGCATATTCGATGGCCAATTCAAAGGCGCGTGTCGAGATCCCGCACGCACGCGCTGCAACGTTGACGCGACCAACCTCAACGCCGTCCATCATCTGGTAGAAGCCCTTGCCAGGCTCTCCACCGAGAATCGTGTCTGCACCTAGACGGAGGTTCTCCATGATGAGTTCCGTTGTATCAACGCCCTTGTAGCCCATCTTTTCGATCTTGCCGGGGATCGTCAGACCCGGGCGCACCTGACCGAAGCCCGAGGGCTTTTCGATGAGGAACGTCGTCATACGTTTGTAGACACTGGAGCCTTCGGGCGCTTCGGCGTCAGTGCGTACGAGGACTGCAACTAATGTCGATGAGCCGCCGTTGGTCAGCCACATCTTCTGACCATTGAGCACAAAGTCGTCGCCGTCGCGAACCGCCTTGCTCGTGATGGCAGCCACGTCGGAGCCACAACCGGGCTCGCTCATCGAGAACGCGCCGCGCACCTCGCCAGTCGCCATGCGCGGGAGGTAGTAGGCCTTCTGCTCAGCGGTGCCGTGCTGCATGAGCATGTAGGCAACGATGAAGTGTGTGTTGATGACGCCACTGACGGGCATCCAGCCGCGCGCGATCTCCTCGACCACAAGCGCGTAGGTGAGCAGTGACTCACCGAGGCCGCCGTACTCCTCCGGGATCATCAAACCGAAGACGCCCAGCTCCTTCAGCCCGTCAACGATCGCCTGGGGGTACGTGTCGTTGTGCTCAAGTTCGTTCGCCACGGGAATAATCTCGTTGTCGACGAACGTGTGGACGGCTTTGAGAATCTCCACCTGGATGTCGGTGAGACCTTCTGTTTGGGCGAGGCGGGCCATGTCACTCCTAGGATGCGCTGGTCGGGCAAGCGTAGCCCCGTTAACGATCACTCACCACCGGAAGCCCCCGGTGTGCAACAGGTCACAGGCCCACGAGACCTGGTGGCAGTTACGCCTCAGGCGGGGTGAAGGTCGATGAGCGCGCCATGCCGGCAGCGCGGCCCTTCGCAGAGATGACGAGCGCCATCTTGCGCGATGCCTCATCGATCATCTCGTCGCCGAGCATCACTGCACCACGAGCACCACCAGCGGCCGATGTGTAGTAGTCGTACGCATCGAGGATCAACTCGGCGTGGTCGTAATCTTCCTGGCGCGGCGAGAACACCTCGTTGGCAGCCGCGACCTGATCGGGATGCAGGACCCACGTGCCGTCCAACCTAAGCGCAGGATGAGTACACACCTGACGTGCCCTTACCTGAGTTCATCCAATTCAAAACTGAAGGAGGCAGATGCAGAAACAGTCAACGCAACGCCCCCCACCACGAGGAGTATTGGCGCGGCGAGTATCCAAACAGATGAGAGAGCAAATGCAGTCGCAGCGAAGCCAGTTCCCGCAACGAAGGCCATCACGGGTCCCCGCACCCAAATGGCCACCACCAATGTAAGAAGCAGAGCCACGCCCGACGCCCAGAATTGACTGAAAGTCTCTGTAGTTCCGAGAGCAGCAGAGACCAGACTCGCGGTACAAACAAAAGTGCACGCGAATGCGACGAGCACGCAAAGAGCAAGGCCGCAGCGCCTATAATACAAGGCGTTATCGTCTTCGTCGCGCCTTGCCGCGGCCGTGAGCCCCCACAACGCGATGCCTAGGGCGGTCACCGCAGATCCGAAGATCCCTGCCGCCATGGCCCTCCCCGGGCCCGATGAAGGTGCGCGCGAGGCTTCGTTGCCCGCAGTCACCCAGAGCCACATCCCAATTCCCAGACCAACGGCCGCCGCAAGGGACAGAGTTGAACGCATCCACGCAGCACGTCTGCGATTCTTACCAGTCATTTGTCAGGCAAGTATCGTAGTAGGAGTCGGGTGCCGGGAGCAGTTTGCGAGCACCGTTTGCCCAATACTGAGGAGCGGACCAGCCGTCTCTACTTCGAGAACAGCCTGGAACCGTCCAACCACGAGCTTTGCCCACAAGAGGGCTGTCGGTGGATCCGTACGGCCAGGTCCGGTTGAAATTCAATCCCATGCAGTTCGTGTTCGGCGAAAGCCACACATTGTTGCAATCGTTGCTTGTCGCCTGAAATGACGCACTGAAGACCGAGGCCGGAACATGGTTATAGTCCCTAGTTGCAATGTAGAAGGTGTAAGTCGATCCTTTCCTCAACAACCACGGATACCCAACGCCAAAAGACTGCGTCAACCTTTGACATGTATCCGACGCCCGATTGTCGTCGAGGTACGGCTCAGCTGACGCCGGGATATCCGTCACCCATTGATAGGTCCCCACATCCGCCCACCAACCAGGCTGATAGACACCGGCACCTGTCGAGGCAGAACAAACTGCATCGTTCCAAAGACTCAGGTCGACCTCGAGTCCCCAGTCCTGATCTGGCCATGCCGCTGGAGAGAAGTCCACGTACGCGAATGTCTGATTCATGGCGCGAAGCCTGAGCCATGATTGGCATGGACCGCCGACGTACCGGAAAGAGATACAGCGCAACTCGTTTCTAGCTTCGGCTTGCCACCACGTCGGGAAGTAGTTGGGCAAGGAGACTGACGGAAGTGCGCGAGACTGACGGGCCGACGGAGCTTCGGCTGCCGGCAAGTTTTGCTGAGTCTTTGCGCTGTCAAGGGCGCGAACGTCAGTGACATGGCGCCGCCCACGAAGCATTCGAGCCGGGATGGCCGTAGCGCCCGCAGTGTCGAATTCAATTTGAATGACTGGCGGCACCGATCGATCAACTCTGGCAAAGAGAGCCTCACCAAGGGCCTCGATTTCGTCATCAGAGGCTTGCCGGGGAACGGACGTGGCACCTTGGGCCATTGACCCGCTGTATGCGATGCGAGTGATTTCGCCGCCCGTGCTCTTCATGATCTTCAGGACGTCATGAACTCCCAGACGCCCATCGAAATCCACTACTAGGTGCCTTGAGGATGTCGTCGTTGACAAGGTCTCCGGAGCAGCAGCGGAAGGGACGATAAGGCTTCCAAATCCGAAAATCGTCAGGAAGCCGAGACCGCCCACAACTACACTGGCGACTGAACCGCGAGAGATTGGCATGTGAGTCCCCCTATAGAAATTGCCGATACCAGACTGTTAGCGACATACAAAGATGTACGGTGAACGGGGGCCTACGTACTCTTAAAGTCTCCCCGAACTAATTCCTCGGTGACTCAGGTCAGCCTTCAGTCGGGGTGAAGGTCGATGTGCGCGCCATGCCGGCAGCGCGGCCCTTCGCGGAGATGACGAGCGCCATTTTGCGCGATGCCTCATCGATCATCTCGTCGCCGAGCATCACTGCACCACG
>WLOK01000076.1 GCA_009699315.1 Actinomycetota bacterium | reverse complement strand
GAGTCTTCCTCCACGGCTTTACGACGCCGAAATTTATTAACGAGGTGTCTCTGCCGGCCATCACGGAGGGTCTCGCGATCACCAATCGTCCGCGAGATGCATTCGAGGTCGCAATGATGTCTTTCATCGTGACAGGGGAAACCGACGAAGACACTGCGCGTGCAGCACAAGCTGTTCGCGAGCAAATCGGTTTCTACGGCAGCACGCCTGCGTATCGCACCGTCATGGAGCTGCATGGTTGGGGCGAGGTTGCCGACGAACTCAATGCCATGTCGCGTGAGGGCGGAGCAGCTTGGTCGCGACTCGGCGAAGTGATCACTGACGAGATGCTCAACGAGTTTGCGGTGGTTGCCGCACCTGATCGTGTCGCGCAAGCACTAGTGGATCGTTTCGATGGAGTAGTCGATCGACTCAGTTTTTATGTTCCGTACGAATCGTCGGACGAGCTTTGGGACCAGATTGCGGTCGACGTGCGCAAGATTCAAGCCGAGACGGCTTAGAGCACTTCGTAGACGTGATAGCGCGGGCCCTCCGGGGGGCGCTCGCCCATCCCGACGCAGATGATCGAGTTGAGCCAGCCGTATTTCTCCGAAGCCGTTTCAAATCGTGGCGTCGTCCGGAAATACAACTCGCTGGAGTCGACGGCCTCGCCTCGAGCCAACCGAACCAGGGCGTCGGGCGAACCCGTTCGGATGCCGTAGTACGACATCAGGATCGCTTCCCCATCGTCGGTAATCAAGGTTAGGCGCACATCGAGCACGAGGGCCCCATCGTTGCGCGTCAGGGCCCAGTCGTGGCCCCCATACGGCGCGATGGTGCCCCGTAGCCTGTCTCCGACAAAGGTCCCGCCGATCACAGGGACCGCCTTGCGTACGCCCATGGGGGTCGGGGCATTGATGTGCGGGGGGTCCAGCAGGGCCTGGAGGACGAAGAGGGGCCTAGTCTCAATCACAGGCAGTATCTGACCATATTCCTCCGACCTCTGGGGGACCTTCGGCTTAGAACATCTCAGTTTGCCCAGATCCATTGACGATTCCCTCTCGTGGTCCTAGGGTCCAAACACCAAGAACATCGGATGTCTGCGCCGATGAGGTATCGCCGAACAGGAGAGCCAGTTGAAGTCCTTTGTCGCTTCCCCCGCTGAGATCGCTGCAGTTCAAGCAGTCATCCAAAAGCCACGATTCACGAACTGCCAAATGCTGTCCGTTGTATCTGCCACCGACCCCGCATGGCTGCGCCAAGTCATCCCGGCTCCCCTTGAGCCCAATGGTGACACTGTGCGCGTCATGGTCGGCCGCTGGCAGAGCAACTGCGTCGGCGATTTCGCGGGCGCGGGCGTCTATGTGCCGGCGCGCTTCGGTGACATCGAGGGCGAGTATGTCCTCGCTATGTACATGGACATCGACTCCGCAATCCTCTATGGCCGCGAAGTCTTCGGTGAGCCGAAGAAGCAGGCCCAGAGTCGCACGCACAAGTGGCATAAGAAGGCGAGTGGTTTCGTCGACCGTTTCGGCAAGCGCATCATCACCTTGGAAGTCGATCTCACTGAGGATCGTGGCGTCACCGATGCACGGGGCGTGAACTTCAATATCAAGGCGCAGCCCGCTGCAAATGGTCTGGGCCTTGAGGACGACGCCACCCTGACTGTCGCCGACTTTGACGTGCACTTCGATTCCTACCTGGGTGGCACCGGCAAGATCAAGCTGGAGAGCACCGATCACGATCCGCTGGGCAGCATTCCGCTCGGCGAAGTGCGTGACGCATTCTGGCAGGAAGGCGATCTGCTCGCTGAGGCTCGCTCCGTCGCCAAGATCCCAGCGGCAAATTTCGCGCCGTACTACTACGCTCGCGTAGATGACTATGCCCTTATGAACACCGAACTCCCCACACTCTAGGAGGACTCATGTCTCGTATTCCGCTTCCCGAAGTTGATGTGCTCGATCCCTTCCTGCGCGGTATGCACGATGGTGCACGTCCAGGTGACTGGGCGACGGAGAATGTTGCGAGAGCGTTTGCGGGTCAGCCGCGCCTGCTCGAGGACTACCTTTCCTTCTACTACCCATGGCACACCCAGAATGGCGTTCTACCGGCACGTTTGAAGGAGCTTGTGCGCCTGCACATTGCCACCCTCAATGGTTGCAACACGTGCGCGGCCGCCCGACTGGCGTTGGACACGGTTTCAGAGAGCGAGGCATTTGGCGCTCTCGGAGTTGATGAGTCTGGGCTATCGACCTTGAGCCAGCAGGAGCGTGTGGCGCTGAACTATGCCGAGCGCATGGCTCTTGATCACCACAACATCACCGATGAAGATGTGAAGTTGTGGCGTCAGACCTTCGGCGACGAAGGATTTCTTGAGCTGGCCATGATGACGGGACAGTTCATCGGATTTGGGCGCATGCTTGCAATTTTGCAGCTCGAGACCGTTGCTTGCCCGATCTAATAGGAGATTGTGAATGACCGTGAACCGTCAGTGGCTCTTGGCTCGCCGACCAACAGATAAGGCCGTGCGAGGGGACTTCGAGTATCGCGAATCCGAGATTCCTGATGCGTCGAATTTGGCTCCGGGCCACGTGCTCATTCGCAATCAGTTGTTCTTGCATGCACCTACGATGCGCAACTGGATGGATCCGGCGTCAAATAGTTTCTATCCCACTGTTGGGCTTGGTACTCCGATGCTCGCGACTTCTGCAGGCGTGATTGTTAAGTCCAACAACCCGAGGTTTGCCGAGGGCCAGCGGGTGACTGCGATCACCGCCTGGGAGGACTACACAATCCTCAATGCAGATGTGTGGCCCGTTCGGCCGGTGGCAGACGAACTCTCGCTCGTCGAAGCGCAGGGTCCGGTAGGAATGAACGCGCTCACCGCCTACATGGGCGTAACTCAGGTAGGACGACCCAAGGCGGGTGACCTGGCGGTGGTGTCGGGAGCAGCTGGGTCTACGGGCTCCGTTGCTGGTCAGATTTTGAAAATCCTTGGTTGCCGGACGATCGGTATTGCTGGGTCGCAGGATAAGTGCGATCGGCTGGTCTCCGAACTCGGATTTGATGTCGCGATCAACTATAAGACGCAGGACGTGGAGAAGACTCTTCGCGAAATTGCGCCCGAAGGAGTGAACTTCTTCTTCGACAACGTCGGTGGCGACATGCTCCAGGCAGTGGTGGAGAACATCGCAAAATTCGCCACGATCGTCCTTTGCGGACAGATCGCTGGATACAACGATGGCGTACCCGTTCCCGGTCCGCGGAACATGATGCGACTCATTTACGGAAGTGTCCGAGCAGAGGGCTTCTTGCTCGGCGACTTCGAGGAGCAAATCCCTGAGGGAACGCGTCAAATCCTCGAGTGGATCCGTTCTGGAAAGATGGTCCACCGTGAGGACATACGGAGCGGATTCGATAGTCTGCCCGATACGTTCAGCGACCTCTTCACAGGCAACAACGACGGCACTTTGATGGTGGTGACCGACGAAGCGGCGCGGACGCGTCCGTAATTTCGTCGTCAGTTTGGAAGCCTAATGAGCTCGCAGTCCCCGTTGCAATCACCGCCTGTCGCCCCGCATAGGTCGAACAGTTTTCTGGGGGCCCGAGATTTAGCTCTTGTTGCAGCTTTTGCGGCTCTGATTGCAGTTTTGGGACTGCCGGGAACCCTCTACGCCTTTGGAAGCTCGGTACCAATCACCTTGCAAACCTTGGGCGTGATGCTCGCTGGGTCGATTCTCGGTTGGAAGCGTGGCGCGCTCGCGGTCATCGTGTTTCTTGTTCTCGTGGCAGTGGGTCTGCCGCTTCTCGCAGGCGGTCGAGGCGGACTAGCCGTGTTTGCTGGCGCGAGCGTGGGCTACCTGGTTGGCTGGATCTTCGGAGCAGCCGCTATTGGACTGTTGGTGCAGGCGCGTCTCCCCCGATACTCAATCTGGTGGACCGGCCTCGCAAATGTGGTCGGCGGCATCGGCGTGGTGTATCTGCTTGGAGTCCCGGTGTTGGTGCTCAAGCTCGGAACCGGATTTGCCGCACTCGCATCGGCTGCGTGGTTCTTGCCCGGTGACGTCGTCAAGGTGATTATCGCGTCTGCGGTTGCGGCAGGCGTACATCGCGCCTATCCGCAGATGCTTGCACCGCTGCGAAATCGGCGGCCATGACCGCGCGGATCGCCTGTGGCTCGGATCGGGCGATCCTGAGTGATGTCCTCAACAGCCTCGCGGATGGGACTGCATGCATAGTTCCACCAGCTACCGGAATCCTTGGCGTCACCGAGATTACTGAACAGTTGAAACCGCGTGAAATTGTTTTGTATACGTCAGGATCTACCGGTCCTTCTCGCGGCATCCTGCGAAGCCACGAATCGTGGACCGCGAGTTTTTCACCTCTCGCAGACCTCATGAGTCTCACGTCAAAGGACTCCGTGTGGGTCCCAGGTCCGTTGACTTCAACACTTTTTCTCTACGGTGCCATTCACACTGACGCGGTAGGTGCCGAATTGTTGCTATCTGACATGCCGGGCTCTAGCGCAACCATCGTGCATACCGTGCCAGCGATTGCAATAGAAATTCTTCAAAACATAACCGACTTCCCTCGTCTGCGACTTCTAGTTGTCGCGGGTGATCGATTGCCGCCACAGGTATGGGATCTCGCGCACGGTACTGGTATTGAGATTCTTGAGTATTACGGCGCGGCAGAATTATCATTTGTCGCGTCGCGCAACAATCCGGATGAGGAACTTAGTGCATTTCCTGGTGTGGAGTATGCGATCCGCGACTCAGTGATCTGGGTAAGGTCCCCCTATCTCGCAGAGCGCTATGTGTTTGCTGACGGCGATGAAGCGTCGGGCCCAGCGCTCTGGCGCGATGGATGGGCATCCGTTGGCGACTTGGGCTCAATGGAAAGCGGTCACCTCAACGTGCAGGGACGAGGTGACAGTGCAGTGACGGTCGGTGGACACACTGTAGTGACGGATGATGTCGAGCACATAATCCGTAGATCGCTGTGCACATCTGAGGTTGCCGTGACGGGCATAGAGCATCCGCGATTTGGTGAGATTTTGGTGGCGGTGGTCGTGGGCGACTTTGATGACTCCACTTTGCGAATGGCGGCCGATTTGCTTCCCGGGCCCGCAAAACCTCGACGATGGATACGTGCGGATTCCTTGCCACGTACCGAAAGCGGCAAAGTCGATCGAGGCGCCATACGAAGAATGGCGGCCTCCGCATGAATCTCACGCCAGTCGTGGTGGCCGCTCGCCGAACGGCGATTGGCACGGCCGGAAAGGCATTTCACAACTTCACTGTCACCGATCTGCTCGCGCCTGTTCTTTCCGCTGTAGCTCAAGATCTGCAGATGCAGCAGATCGATGACGTAGTGATCGGCGTAGCCAGAGGACCAGGCGGAAATATCGCTCGCGTTGCTGCACTTCAGGCGAAGTTGGGAGTACACGTCCCCGGCATGACCGTAGATCGCCAGTGCGGGAGTGGATTAGCAGCCATTCAGGTTGCAGCGGCACTGGTTGCCTCAGGAGCGGCCACCGTGGTGTTTGCTGGTGGGGCGGAGAGCTGCACACACGCTTCCCCGGGCCGCGCGGCATTCGCACCAGACGATATCGGTGATCCGGATATGGGCCCAGCAGCGGAAACGTTAGCAACAGATTTCGCTATCAGCAGGGAGCGGCAGGACGCTCTCGCAATGCGTTCACACGAAAATGCTCTAGCGTCTGCTCGGATCGTGGCGCAAGAAATCGTTCCTGTCGGTAATCAATTGGTAGATCAACGTCCACGAAAGCTTGATGTGCAAGTCCTCGCTCGAATGCCTGCCGCCTTTATTGAGAATGGCACTGTCACTGCGGGAAACTCATGCGGAGTCAGTGACGGTGCTGCCGCGGTCGCCATCGTGCCGGAGTGGCTGCGTGCAGAGCGGGGACTCTCCGGCCTGCGCATTCTGGGTTGGACGGCCGTCGGAGTAGATCCACGTACGCCCGGGATCGGCCCTGCTCCGGCGATTAGACAACTTCTCGACCGTTGCGAAATCGATCTGGATCAGGTGGGTGCCATCGAGATTGTGGAGGCGTTTGCCGCGCAGGTGTTGGCGGTGACGGACGCGCTTGGTCTAGACCCGCTTGGCCGTGATGCGCATCGCATTGCACCTCTGGGTGGAGCTATCGCGCTCGGTCATCCGTGGGGAGCATCCGGTGCGATGGTCGTAGTGCGACTCTTCACAGAACTCCTTCGAGGAGGCATCACGCCTTCGCCTCGATATGGGATAGCCGCGTGCGCCGTCGGTGGCGGTCAAGGACTCGCCCTGCTCGTGGAGCGCGTGGACGCATGAGCAGTATTCGTTTTGAGGACGTGGGGCATCAATTCGGCGAGCGCGTCGTGCTGTCAGAGGTCAGCGCTGACTTGCGTGAGTCTCGAGTAGGAATCATTGGATCGAATGGCTCGGGCAAGTCGACCCTCGCTCGGATGATCAATGGCTTGGTGCATCCTACGAGTGGCCGTGTGATTGTCGATGATCTCGAACCAGCCCACCATGGTGCAGAGGTACGACGCAAGGTGTCATTCCTCTTTTCAGATCCAGATGCGCAAATCGTCATGCCGACTGTGGGTGAGGACATCGCATTCTCGCTGCGGCGTCTTTCGTTGGGGAAAACTGAAGTTGCCGAGCGTGTGGAAAGCGCTTTGGAGTTAGTCGGGCTTCCAGGCTATGCCGATCACCCAGCGCATCATCTCTCCAGTGGACAGAAGCAGCTCCTCGCTATGGCATCCATTCTGGTGACAGAGCCGAGCATCTTGGTGTGCGATGAGCCGACGACGCTATTGGACATGCGCAATACGCGCCGTCTGGCTGAATTACTCAGTGGGCTCTCACAGCAGATCATTCTTGTCACTCATGATCTTGATTTAATCGTGGGCTTTGAACGCGTGTTGGTAATTGCTGATGGACAACTTGTTGCAGATGGTCATGGCGCCGAGTCAGTTGCGTATTACCGAAAGCTAATGTCGTGATTGGTGTATATCGCGCAGGAAATTCACTCCTACACCGAACTCCGGCGGGGGTGAAACTCCTTGCCCTACTTGTATTTACGACTCTCCTTTTGATCTTCCGCGCTCCCGTCACAATGGGAGTTGGCCTAATCGTCGTCGTGCTTGCCTATGCGCTGGCCGCCTACACGCCTGTCGTGATGCTTCAGCAGGTATGGCCGATGAAGTGGATCGTCATACTGTTATTTCCATTTCAATGGTGGATAGCTGGCTGGGAAGCTGCCGTGGTGGTTGTGGGAACTCTTGTCCTTGCGGTTGCCGCGGCTGGTCTAGTAAGTCTCACCACTCGCACGACGGACCTCTTGGCAGTTATTGAGTGGACCATTCAACCCCTCCGATACGTGCGCGTAGATCCCGAACGTGTAGCGTTGCTATTGACCCTCACGATTCGAGTGGTGCCGGTGATCAACAACCTTGTGCATGATGTCCGCGATGCGCGACGTGCGCGCGGCATGGAGCGCAGTGTGCGGGCCTATGTCACTCCCGTGGTCATCAGAACCGTGGGCTATGCCGAGCGACTTGGTGATGCTCTGGTTGCTCGTGGGGTAGACGACTAAATCTCTGTAGCTCAGGAAGTCGTGTCGAAATAGTCCGTAGGAGACGTAAAGGCCGAAGGACTAAATCCTGTAAGGATTTAGTCCGGCAGGCCCAAGTCTCCGGAGGAGCTATTTCGGCGCGCGTACTGCGACATCACGTCGGCGGTTAGATTCCGAGGTCGCGGGCGATCAGCATGCGCTGCACCTCGTTGGTGCCTTCACCGATCTCCAGGATCTTGGAGTCACGCCAGAAGCGGGCGACGGCATATTCGTTCATGTAGCCGTAGCCACCAAAGACTTGAGTGGCCCACCGGGCGTTGGTGACTGCGGCGTCAGACGAATGCAGCTTGGCGATGGCGGCTTGGCGCTTGAAGGGTTCACCAGCAAGCATGCGGGAACCGGCGTCGTAGTAGGCAAGACGAGCTGTGTGTGCGCGTACTTCCATATCGGCGATCATGAAAGCCACCGCCTGGAACTTGCCGATCTCCTGGCCGAATGCCTGACGCTCGTGTGAGTAGCGCACACATTCGTCCACACAACCTTGGGCGAGGCCCGTCGCGAGAGCAGCAATGGCGATGCGGCCCTCGTCGAGAATGTGAAGGAACTGCGCATAGCCGCGGCCCAGTTCACCGAGAAGATTTGCGCGGGGGACGCGTACGTTGTCGAAGAAAAGTGCATGTGTATCTGATGCGTTCCAGCCGACCTTGGAGTAGGCAGGAGCCACGGTGAGGCCAGGCGTATGGGCAGGAACGATGATCGTGGAGAGTTCCTTGGAGCCGTCGTCCTTCGTACCCGT
>WLOK01000075.1 GCA_009699315.1 Actinomycetota bacterium | reverse complement strand
TCTGGGAATGCTGGACGAATCCAGTGGGCTCATCGCCGCCTGTCGGCGCGCTGACCAAGGGACGCTCGATCTGGCAGGGCTCGCCCGTTCGGCGCGATCGTTGTCGCGCGAACTTCGTGTCCTGACTGGCATCGATGCGCCCGACCGGTGGTCCCATGTGCGGCCTGCTGCTCTCGCGCGGGTTCTCCGAATGGCACGCAATGCCGTTGACCTGACTGTTGTAGATGCTGGCTTCTGCCTTGACGAAGGGTCAGACGCCAATCGGTGCCGTTCGGCTGCGACAACGACGTCCATCGCCGAAGCAGACGCAGTCGTTGCCGTCGTTGCCGCCGATCACGTAGGCATCGGTCGCTTCGTCGCGGCGTGGCCGACCCTTCAGGAACTCACTTCCGAGCGACCCGTCCACGTGGTGGTCAATCGTGTGCGATCGCGTGCGGTTGGGCGAGATGTAACTGGGCAAATTGATGAGGCGCTCCGCCGCTTGTGCGGAATCACCGAGACCGTCCTGGTGGTTGATGACCCCGAGACATGCGATGCGGCGATCCGTGACGGACGGACCATCGGCGAGGTCGCCCCCCGGTCTCCACTGCGCGTCGCCTTCGCGAGCCTCGCCGATCGGCTGGCAGCCACCGAATCCCTCCGAATTCTGGTCCAAGATTCTGCTGCTTGAAGACCTTGCTTCCCCTCCATGACCGTGTAGGTTCTGCGCTGGAGGTACGTAATGTCCGAAGAACAGAAAGTCGCCCGACGGGCGTTCTTGGTGACCGCGGCTGTGGGCGCTGGTGCCGTAGGTGCGATGTCACTTGCTGGACCGGCGAGTGCCGCCAGCGATCAGGCCAGCCCCGCTCCCACGGCGAAAGCCACGGCTGCGTCGATGCCGACTCGTTTGGTGGGCTCCGATTGGCGCTGGGTCAAATTGGAGTCAGGCCATGGGCGCACAACCGGTGATGTTCGAGCAGATGACGGCACGACGGGCACCTTCCGCTCGACGCCCCTCGATGCCGGGGCGCATCTGCACGTGATCTCGTTCACCGACGGCACGCTCATCGCTATTGGATCGGGCCTTACCCAAGGCGCCTATGCCGTGGTAGGGGGCACCGGGCGCTATGCCGGAGTCACCGGCGCATACACAGCAACGCAGAGCCCACTCGGCCGTTATGGCGAAGGCACATCGGAATTCACACTGGCATTGAGGAGCGCGTAATGGCATTTGATTACTTCTTGCAGGTCCAGGGTGTGGACGGCGACTCACGAGACCACACACATGCGCGCTGGATTGACTGCTTCGATGCCCAAATTGAGATTCGCTTGCCGAACTACGGCATCTATGGCTCTGATAATCCGCCCGATGCCGGATCGGCTATCAACGCGGATAGCAATCACCCGCAGGCGCTACGCGTGCACGCTCGCACCTCGCAGGCGACGCCGCGACTCATGGCTCTCGCCGACTCCGGCACGCGTCGTACAGTGACATTTGAAGCGATGGCTTCGGGGCAAACCCCGCAACGGGTGTATCGGCTGACGTTCACGGGGGCTCAGTTGGCGCGTGTTCAGACTTCCATGACCAATGACGGATTTGTGGATACCTACGACTTGGTCTACCAGTCAGTGGAAGTGACGTTCTGGCCAACGCTTGCCAACGGCACCCTTGGAAGCGCAGTCACGACAACTCTGGCTTCGATAGGCTCTCCCAACGTCGCCTGAGTTCTATCGCATCCCAAGACGGATTCGTATTACAGCGATGAAAGTCGCACCTTCGGTGGAGTCCGCATAATCGTTCGTCCACAGTTAGTCCTCTCGTGTTGCCACAAGCGTTTCGTCCGACTTAGCGTCCTCGCACAGCATTGGTGCTGCGGACAACGGGTGGGGAGACACTGTGGAGACTGCCAGTCTTCCGTCGGGGCTAGTCGAGGAGCGTGTACGCGCTGAAGTTCGCCGCCTCGGCATTGATCCGATGCGCGAGCGCGATGTTGTGCGAGGTCTTGTCAACGAGGCTGTCAACGATCATGCTGCCGCCGATCCGTTGCATGCCGACGAGATCGCTCAAGGCGTCTACGACGCAGTGTCAGGCTTTGGCCCGCTCCAGCAGTACTTCGACGATCCGCGTGTCGAAGAAGTGTGGATTAACAGCCCCGGGCGCGTTTTTGTGGCCCGGGATGGTCGTAGCGAACTTACTTCGACGGTGCTCAGCGAGGCTGATGTTCGAATGCTCGTTGAACGAATGTTGCGGTGGTCCGGACGACGCCTCGACATGGCCAATCCCTTCGTAGATGCCATGTTGCCGGACGGGTCTCGACTTCATGTGGTGATTCCGGAGATCACGCGGCGACATTGGTCGGTGAACATACGGCGATTTGTCGTGCGTGCAAGTCATGTCGACGATCTTGTGGGCGCCGGCACGCTGACTAGTGAGGCGGCCGAGTTCCTCGACGCTGCAGTGGTCAGTGGCCTCAATGTCTTGGTCGCCGGGGGCACGCAAGCGGGCAAGACAACTCTGCTGAACGGCTTGTTGGGGTGTGTGCCGGGCCACGAACGCATCATCAGCTGTGAGGAGGTCTTCGAACTCTCCCTGCAGCACCCCGACTGGATCGCCATGCAAACGCGCGATGCGAGTCTCGAAGGTGGCGGTGAGATCCCACTTCGACGGCTGGTCAAAGAGGCCCTGCGCATGCGACCAACTCGATTGGTGGTCGGGGAGGTTCGCCAGGCCGAAGCTCTCGACCTGCTCATCGCCATGAACAGCGGTGTGCCGAGCATGGCGACTTTGCACGCCAACTCGGCGCGCGAGGCGGTGACGAAGCTATGCACGCTGCCGCTGCTCGCTGGAGGCAATATCGGCCCGGAGTTCGTGGTGCCCACGGTCGCTGGTTGCGTCGACATCGTGATCCATACCGCTACGGATCGCGATGGTCGCCGCCAGGTGCGCGAAATCGCAGCTCTTTCAGGGAGAGTGGAGAACGGCACGGTGGAGTTAGCCGAGATTTACACCATCCGCGACGGAGTGCTGGTGCGCCGCGGTGGCTATCCACCTCATGTGGACCGTTTTGTGGCTCATGGGTTCGATCTCGTGGCCCTCTTGCGCGGCCGAGGTGCGGCATGACAGGCCTGCTTATCGGTGCATTGGCGGGTTTGGGTCTTGTGCTGATTCTGATGGCGATGACTGGTAGTCGGCAGGTTGTGACCGCACCCATACGTCGCGTTCGCATGATTGATCTTGCCGGCGTGAGTGGCGTTCGACTGCCGGCGCTCCTCGGGGCATGCGTCATTGTCGGGGGACTTGTGGCACTAGTAGTTCTCGCGGTCACATCTTTACCAGTCGCCGGAATGCTTGCAGGTGTTGCTGGCGCGTGGCTGCCGGTAGCGATGCTGCGTCGACGTGCCAAACGTCGTAGGCGTGCGTTGACGACGGCGTGGCCAGATGCGGTGGACACGCTGGTGTCGGCCGTGCGGGCTGGTATGTCACTTCCGGAGGCGGTTGCCGACTTGGCCGTACGAGGACCCGAGGTCCTCCGGTCGGCGTTCGCGGAGTTCGCGACCGAATACCGCGCGACTGGTTCATTTGGAGTCGCTCTAGATCGTCTGCACCGCGAACTGAGCGATCCAGTCGCCGATCGTGTTGTCGTGTCGCTGCGAATTGCCCGTGAGGTCGGTGGTGCCGACCTGTCGAAGGTTCTCACAACTTTGAGCGACTTCCTTCGCGACGATGCTCGTTCGCGCGGGGAGATTGAGGCCCGCCAAGGATGGACGGTCAACGCCGCACGCATCGCAGTTGCGGCTCCGTGGCTGACACTCGGACTGCTGTGCACGCGCACTGACGCGGTCTCGGCCTACTCATCAGCGACTGGGACTGTCCTTATTTGCACCTGCGCGCTGATGTCAGTGATCGCCTACAAGGTGATGCTTGCCTTTGGGTCCTTGCCCACGGAACGTCGGGTTTTGCAATGAGCGGGCCATCAGCTCTCGGAGCTCTCCTCGGTGTCGCTGTGGCTGCGGGAGTCTTGCTCGTATGTGCGCGTTGGCGGCGACTTCGCAAGCCGCGTCTCGTCGATCGCGCACGTGTGATCTCGAGTGGTGTTGAAGAAGGCGTACGCATTGAGAGCCTGCGCCTCCTAGCCGAATTAGTCTCACCAATCCTCACCGTCCTCTCACCGCGGTCGTCCACACCGGACTCAGTCGTGACGCGACTTCGCTCCGCTGGACTGCCGGGCGAGGTCACGAGATACCGGCTCTCCCAAGTGGCGTGGATGGTCGGTGGCTTCATCGTCGGAGCAACTTTGGGATCGGTCATACTCGTGGCACGTTCTGGCTCGATCGTGGTCGTGGTAGCGCTTGCGGGCCTTGGCATCGTGGCGGCGTACCTACTTCAGGATTGGTCGCTCTCGATGAGAGCGAAGCGGCGCGGTAAGCGCATGGGAGAGCAGCTGCCGACTGTCGCCGAGCTCCTTGCCTTCGCCGTCGCAGCAGGTGAGCCACCGTTGGCCGCGCTGGAGCGTGTGTCGCACACACTGGATGGAGAACTCGCAGCCGAACTCGAAACGGTTGTGAGTGACGTCCGCGTTGGCGAGTCGTTTTCGGTCGCATTGCGGGACCTTGCTGGTCGTACACAGTCACAGGCCGTCGGTCGATTTATAGATGGCATCGTGGTGTCTCTAGAGCGCGGCTCTCCGCTTGCAGAGGTGCTTCGCTCGCAGGCCGCAGACGCGCGAGCAGCTGGGCGACGGCAGTTGTTGGAGAGCGCGGGTCGTCGTGAAGTAGCGATGCTCGTACCTGTCGTCTTTCTCATCTTGCCGATTGTTGTTGTTATCGCGCTCTTCCCAGGCGTCTACGGCATCACTCTTTCTATTCCCTAACTACACAACACAAGGAGAAATCATGCGACACATTCAATTGCTCTATGTCCGAGCGATGGTTCGACTCAACGGATTGCGTGAGGACCGTGGCGATGTGCCTGGGTGGGTGCTGGTCGCAGTCATGACTGCTGGTCTCGTAACAGCGCTGTGGTTCCTCGCTGACGGTGTGCTATCTGGTGTTCTGCGTCGGGCTGTGCGCGGTGTCCAGGGGCCATGATGGCCTCGCGAAAATCCACAGGCTGTGTATACGGATGTTGATGAACGTATGGGTAGAACTTCGGCGCCGACTCACGTCGGCACGGGATGACCAAGGAAGTGCGGTGGTCGAGTTCGCCCTAGTCACTCCGTTGCTACTAGTGCTACTACTTGGCGTCCTCCAGATTGCGCTGGCGATGCACGTACGAGCGACTTTGACTGCTGCGGCAGCTGAGGGTGCTCGCGTGGCGGCACTGTCGGGCTCGTCGCTGAGTCAAGGTGAGCAACGTACGAGAGATGTACTCACCGAGTCGCTGGCTGGCGGGGGAGTGGCCGGCGTGAGTGCGTCACGCGAACGACTTGCTGGCGTGGAGATCGTGGCCGTGACGGTAACTGCGAGCCTTCCCCTCATCGGCCTGCTCGGACCGACGTCTCTGCAGGTCATTGGTCATGCGGTGCGGGAGGATTCATGAGGTGCCTTCGCCGGCAGGACGATAGTGATCGGGGAGCGGCTTTGCTGGAATTCGTCGTGCTCGGCGTATGCGTGTTGCTTCCGTTGGTCTATGTCGTTCTTGCGGTGATGAAGGTTCAGGCTGCGTCGTTTGGGGTGACTGAAGCAGCCCGGCAGGCGGGTCGTGCGTTTGCCCAGGCTGACACCTCTGCAACTGGCGTCCAAAGAGCCCACCTAGCCGCACAGCTTGCGCTGCAAGACCAGGGGATCATTGTTGATCAGGCGCAGGTATCGATCAATTGTGACGCCGGCAGATGTCTCTCTCCTGGATCGAGTGCGACTGTGAACGTTGCTGCGCGCATTTCGCTTCCCTTTGTGCCAGATGCGTGGAGTGATAGTTCGATGGCATCCATCGAGGTGTCCGGTCAGTATCGAGCTGACATTGAAGCTCTGCGCGCTGCATCATGACGAACGCTCGAGGTGGAAACGATCGAGGTAGCGTCATGCTGCTCGCCCTCGGCTTTCTGGCGCTCATCCTCATCGCGGTCGCGGTGGTTACCGATGTTTCAGCGGTCTTCTTGCAACGCCGCTCGCTCGCCTCAATTGCCGATGGGGCGGCTCTTGCCGGGTCACAGGCGGTCGATCTCTCGGCCTATTACCGCCAGGGGGCTTCGGCGGGCCTTACCCCTGACCCGACGCGGGTGCGATCAGTTGTCCTCGAATACATTCGCGATGCGCAAGCCTCGGGTGAAGTCTCTGGGCTTGCGGTGGAGTCCGTACGCATCGAGGGCCGCACGGTGCTCGTCCGATTACGTCGCACGGCGGCTGCGCCCTTCTCTGGCCTGCTTCGCGCCAACTTCCCCATCCGCGCCGAAGCCGGAGCCCAACTCCAATTCCGTTGACGTCACCTTCCGTAGCCCTAACTGCGCGAATTAGGGCTACGGAAGGTGACGTCGGCGGGGATAGGGAGGGGGAGAGGGGCTCCCGTAGGCTGGGGGGATGGCCGCTCCCGATATGACCGAGGCGCTCGCTGCTCTCGATCAGACGATGCGCAGCGTGGAGACTGTGCTGGACCTGCCTGCTAAGCGCAGAGAGATCGCGGCTCTCGAAGAAGAAGCGGCGGTCCCTGACCTCTGGAATGACCAGGACAATGCCCAGCGGGTGACCAGCCGACTCTCCTTTGTGCAAGGTGAGGTCCGCAAGACTGAGGCCCTGCGCCAGCGACTCGACGACCTGCCAGTGCTCATTGAGTTGGCAGAGGCCGAAGATGATGCCGACTCGTTCGCGGAGGCCGCCAAGGAACTAGATGAGCTGACCAAGTCTGTCGGCGAGCTGGAGGTCCGCACCCTCCTCGCCGGCGAGTACGACTCCCGCGAAGCCCTGATGACCATCCGCGCGGAGGCCGGGGGAGTTGACGCTGCTGACTGGGCGGAGATGCTGCTGCGCATGTACACCCGCTACTGCGAGCGGCACAACTGGTCCTATGACGTTCTTGACACGTCATACGCTGAAGAAGCGGGCATCAAGTCCGCGACGTTCGCAATCAAGGCGCCCTACGCCTACGGCACCCTCTCGGTTGAGCAGGGCACACACCGACTAGTGCGCATCTCGCCGTTCGACAACCAAGGCCGCCGCCAGACGTCGTTCGCTGGCGTTGAGGTGTTGCCGGTTGTTGAGCAGACTGACCACATCGAAATCCCCGAAGACGAACTACGCGTAGACGTCTACAGATCCAGCGGCCCGGGCGGTCAGGGCGTCAA
The DNA here is from genome assembly GCA_009699315.1 of Actinomycetota bacterium. GTDB lineage: Bacteria > Actinomycetota > Actinomycetes > S36-B12 > S36-B12 > CAINMH01. Next base: position 1,102 of record WLOK01000075.1, on the reverse strand, counting down.
CACCACAGACTCAGCAGTGCGGATCACGCATCTCCCGACCAACATCGTGGTCTCTTGCCAGAACGAGCGGTCGCAGATTCAAAACCGCGCCTCCGCGATGACCGTCTTGCAGTCCAAGCTGCTCGACCGCCGCCGCCAGGAAGAGCAGGCGAAGATGGACGCTCTCAAGGGCGATTCGACTGGCTCTTGGGGCAACCAGATGCGGTCCTATGTCTTGCACCCCTACCAAATGGTCAAAGACCTACGCACTGAGACCGAAACGGGTAACACGGCCGCAGTCCTCGATGGTGAGATCGACGAGTTCGTCGAGTCAGCCATCCGCTGGCGTCGCACCAGCGCCTAAGCAATCATCCAGCGAATTCGCTTACGTGAAGTTGAACCCGGGGTATCCGGCCTTCTGCGAAGTTGTCACGAGTTCGTTGTACGCGCCCATGCCGCCCATATAGAAGTAGTTTGTCACTGGCTTGCCCACGACATTAGATCCATTGATCCACGAGTCAACCTTCATGAAGAGCGTCTGGTAGGCGATGTCATCGCAACTGACCATCCAGTGTTCTTCCAGCTCACGCGAGGGCTCTACTGTCGCCAGATTGTTGGCACGAACATGCTGAATGACATCCGCCATCCAATCAACCTGCCACTCATGCACCGGCGGCTGATTGGTGAAGGGACCCATGGGGCCATAAATCATGAACATATTCGGGAAATCGGCCGCCATCATGCCGTATGTGGCGTGCGGGCGGTCTTCCCACTTCTTCTGGAGAGTGGTTCCGCCGAGGCCGGACTGGTCGATCTTGAGGTACATGCCAGACACCGCGTCGAAGCCTGTCGCAAGGACGATCACGTCAAGCTCGTATTCCGCATTGTCAGTGCGAATTCCCTTCTCAGTGAACTCCACAATGGGATGTTCCTTCACATCGACCAAGCTCACATTGTCGCGGTTGAACGATTCGAAGTAGCCGTCGTTACACAATGGTCGCTTCGCCCAGTAGTCCTTCGGGGTGAGCTTTTCCAGCGTGACCGGATCCTTAATCGTCTGCGCCATCTTCTTCTTGAGGAAGTCTGTAGCGGCTTTATTAGCCTCGGGATCAACGCCGATGTC
>WLOK01000074.1 GCA_009699315.1 Actinomycetota bacterium | reverse complement strand
GACCCGGCGGAGCTTCCAGACAACCTTGAGCTCGTCGGCGGCCAGGAGGAGTTCCTCCTTGCGGGTGCCCGAGGAATCCACATCAACCGCCGGGAACACGCGCTTATCTGCGAGCTTGCGATCGAGTTTCAGTTCCATATTGCCCGTGCCCTTGAACTCCTCGAAGATCACCTCGTCCATGCGCGATCCAGTCTCGACCAAGGCGGTGGCCAAGATCGTGAGCGAGCCGCCATTTTCGATATTGCGAGCAGCACCGAAGAACTTCTTCGGAGGGTAGAGAGCAGCCGAGTCCACGCCACCAGACAGGATGCGTCCCGACGCCGGCGCCGCGAGGTTGTAGGCACGGCCGAGACGTGTCATCGAGTCAAGCAAGATGACGACGTCCTTACCGAGTTCTACCAGCCGCTTGGCGCGTTCGATAGCGAGTTCGGCCACAGTCGTGTGGTCTTCAGCCGGTCGATCGAAGGTCGAAGCGATGACCTCGCCCTCGACGGAGCGCTGCATATCGGTGACTTCTTCTGGACGCTCATCGACGAGCACAACCATGAGGTGGCACTCGGGGTTATTGCGAGTGATCGCATTGGCAATTGACTGCAGCACCATCGTCTTGCCCGCCTTGGGCGGCGAAACGATCAGTCCGCGCTGACCCTTGCCGATTGGGGCCACCAAATCGATTACGCGAGTGGTCAGGTTGTTTGCTTCCGTCTCCAGACGCAGACGCTCCTGCGGGTAAAGCGGAGTTAGTTTGCCGAATTCTGGACGATTGCGGGCGCGCTCAGGATCATCCCCGTTGACACGGTCGAGTCGCACGAGCGGATTGAACTTCTCGCGGCGATCGCCACCGTCCTTGGACATACGGACGGCGCCTTCGATGATGTCGCCCTTACGTAGGCCGAACTTCTTGACCATTGACAAGGACACGTAGACATCGTTGGGCCCGGGTAGGTAGCCGCCCGTGCGCACAAACGCGTAGTTATCGAGTACGTCCAGGATGCCGTTGGTCGGCGTAACAACGTCATCAGCGCTGAGCTCGAAGGTTTCACCCTCGGGGACGTCCCGACGCTCTCGCTTGTCACGGAAGCGATCGCGGCCACGGCGGCGGCGGCGATTGCGGCCGGTGCCATCATCGTCACCGGCGTCATTGCGATCATTGCGCTGGTCGTTGCGGTTGTCACCACGGTTTTCGCCACGGTTTTCGCCACGGTTTTCACTTCGCTGGTCATTACGATTGCCGCGATCGGACGCCTCGGCGGGCTTTTCCGCAGGTGCGTCAGCAGGCTTATCAGTTGCTTCCACCCGTGGGGTCCTGGGCTTTGTCTCACGAGGCGGACGAGACTTCGTCTGCTTCTCAGAGATGGCAGCCACAAGGTCGGACTTGCGCATGCCGCTGGCTCCAGAAATGCCTAGAGAGGAAGCGAGCTGCTTGAGCTCGGGGAGCAGCATGGATCCCACGCCGCTCTTCTTCGTGCCTGCGGTGGCGCTGTCAGTTTCAGTCACACGCGATCCTTCGCGTTCGGAATATGCAGGAGCCCGTCGCGGGCTTCCTACTGGACATCGCTCGTCATCACTCAAAGAGCAATTCCCTCAAAAAATTTGGGGGGTACGGTTCGCGGCTGCTCACGAAATCGTGGGGCGCGTCGCAACGGTACTCAAGCGCAGGCCCACTCTAGCAGGTTCACCGCCTCAGAAGCGAGCCGACCCTAACTTGCTCGGTTTAACGCGGCACAACCACCGCACCGTGAGGAGCCACTGCCAGCCGGGTCGCTATCCAGCCCGCCGGCGCCTGTCCGATGGCCGTCGCCAACGTCGTCGGGCTGGCAAGGGCGAGAACCGTGGGCCCGGAGCCAGACACCACTGCCGGAATCCCCTGCTCTCGTAAGGCGAGGACTAATGCATAGGTATCGGGATAAACACCCGCACGCGCGCTCTGATGAAGTCGATCATCTGTGGCGATCAACAACTGCTCAGGCGCATGGGAGATCGCATGGACCAGAAGAGCTGCTCGGCTCACATTGAAGGCCGCGTCTTCATGACTGACCTGCTCTGGCAGCACAGTGCGTGCCTTGGCGGTCAGAACTTGATCACCGGGCACGAGTACGACAGGCACGACATCGGCGTGAACATCGCAGCGCACCGCGCCCACCTCAGTGCCTGACGCACCCCATGCGATTGTGAAACCTCCGTACAACGCGGCAGCCACGTTGTCAGGATGTCCCTCCATGGAAGTCGCAAGAGCAAGCAGTGCGTCATCAGGGAGTCGAGTCTCACCATCGAGAACCATGCCGCGAGCGAGCACGAGACCGCCCACTATTGCCGCAGCCGAAGAACCCATACCTCGCCCTTGCGGGATCACATTGCGGCATCGGAGTACGAAACCAACGGGCTGCTCGCCCAGCGCTGCGAACGCGACCCGCATCGCCTGCACTACCAGGTGACTCTCGTCGCGAGCGATCGAATCCGCACCTTCACCGTCGACCTCGACGAGGACACCTTCGTCTTCAGTCACCATCGCGATCAGTTCGTCGTGAACATCCAGTGCGAGTCCCAACGAATCGAAGCCGGGGCCGAGATTTGCACTCGTCGCAGGCACGCGCACCACCACGGCTGTGGAGAGGAGCGTCACCTGCCTCAGCGCTCCAGTCCGAGGGCCCGCGCTGCGACAGTCGCGTCAATGGGCACCTTGACCGGTTCGGGTGCACCCTCGAGCGCCCAATGGACATCCTTGAGTCCGTTGCCGGTTAACGTGCACACAACCGTTTGCCCGCTGTCGAGTTGTCCCGCCGCATGCATCTTGAGTAGCCCCGCGACGCTTGCCGCGGATGACGGTTCGCAGAAGAGCCCCTCACGTGATGCCAGAAGTCGATAGGCATCGAGGATTTCAATGTCAGAGACGGCATCAATGTGACCACCCGACTCGTCGCGGGCATTGATCGCTTGGTCCCACGACGCAGGATTGCCAATACGGATGGCTGTTGCGATCGTCTCGGGGTTCTTGACGATCTCGCCGCGGACAATGGGCGCTGAACCCTCTGCCTGGAATCCCCACATACGCGGCAACTGCTTGGCGATGCCGTCTGCCTCGTATTCGCGATAGCCCTTCCAATACGCTGTGATGTTGCCAGCATTGCCTACGGGGAGACAGTGGATGTCCGGCGCATTACCAAGCATGTCCACGATCTCGAACGACGCCGTCTTCTGCCCTTCGATGCGATGGGGGTTGACACTGTTGACCAATGCCACCGGGTAGTTGTCGGACAGATCGCGGGCCAAAGTGAGACAGTCGTCGAAGTTGCCCTGCACCTGGAGCAGTGTTGCGCCGTGCACGACCGCCTGTGCCAACTTGCCCATCGCGATCTTGCCGTCGGGTACGAGCACCGCAGCAACCATGCCGGCCTTCACTGCGTAGGCCGCAGCACTGGCGGACGTATTGCCCGTTGACGCACAAATCACTGCACGTGCACCAGCCTCTGCTGCCTTGGAAATGGCCATGGTCATCCCGCGGTCCTTGAAGGATCCAGTGGGATTAGCGCCGTCGTATTTCAGCCACACTGCACACCCAGTCATCTCACTGAGAACGCAGGCGTAGACCAGCGGGGTGCCTCCTTCGCACAGCGTGACGACAGGCGTAGCGGCAGTAACCGGTAGCCGATGGCGGTACTCCTCAATGAGCCCACGCCACTGATGCGCTCCCTGCAGCGTCACGGTGTCGCCTCTCCTTCTACGCGCATTACTCCTAGAACACTCTTGACCGTGTCGAGGGTGCGCAATCTTTCGACAGTCCGGCTCAGCGCACCATCAGTTGCACGATGTGTGCGCACCACTAGACCTGCGTCATCGCCGTGTCCATCCTGACGAACAACCTGGATACTCACTCCCTCGGCCGCAAACGCCTGAGCAATCGAGGCGAGCACTCCGGGACGGTCGGCCACTTCGAGGTTGATGTAATAGCGCGTCATTGCGTCGCCCACCGGTAGCACCGGCAGATCGGCGTACACAGACTCGCGGGGCCCTCGGCCACCGCTGGTCAGATTGCGGGCAACAGCCACCAGATCACCGAGTACGGCACTCGCAGTCGGTGCGCCACCCGCACCACGGCCGTAGAACATCATCTGCCCAGCAGCGTCCGCTTCGATGAACACGGCATTAAACGCCTCGCGCACACTCGCGAGCGGATGTGTGCGAGGAACCATGGTCGGGTGCACTCGGACGATTACGCCGTCATCGACGCGCTCGGCGACGGCTAAGAGTTTGATGACAAAGCCCATCGCCCGGGCAGCTTCGATATCGGATGCAGTCACCGACGACATGCCTTCGCGATGAACATCATCCGCGGTTACGCGGGTGTGGAAAGCCAATTCAGCAAGGATCGCAGCTTTGGCAGCCGCGTCGAAGCCCTCGACATCTGCGGTCGGATCTGATTCGGCGTAGCCGAGTGCTTGCGCTTCCGCGAGCACCTCCGCATAGTCCGCACCCTGCTCATCCATCTTGGTGAGAATAAAATTTGTAGTGCCATTGACAATGCCCAGCACCCGACGGACGGTGTCACCAGCGAGCGACTCACGCAGCGGACGTAGCAACGGAATGGCTCCTGCCACGGACGCTTCGAAGTACAGGTCCACATCATTTTTGGCAGCCGCCGCATACAAAGTCGCGCCATCGGCTGCGAGAAGCGCCTTGTTGGCCGTGACGATTGCGGACTTGGCGGCCATGGCGGAGAGAATCAAACTCCGGGCCGGCTCGATGCCACCCATGAGTTCAACCACGATGTCGGCTCCGCTATTCGCGAGGGCAACGGCATCCGCAGTGATGAGGTCGGCCAGGATCCCGGGGCGCACCTTTGCCACATCGCGGACGGCGACACCGGTGAGTCTGACCGGGGCGCCAATGCGAGCCTCAAGGTCACTGGCATTTTCCAGCAGCATCCGCGCTACCTCAGCGCCGACCGTGCCACCGCCGAGCAGGGCAATGGTGATCGGTCCACGTACGGCACTCATGATGGCACTCCTTGGGTTGCGCCCGGGTCGAGCGAAAGTAGATCTTGTTCGGTCTCGCGACGTAAGACCACTGAGGACTCTCCGTCCCTCGTCGAAACGACCGCAGGCCTCGGGATGTAGTTGTATTGCGAAGACATCGATCGGCAGTAGGCACCAGTTGCCGCCACAGCCAGCAGATCGCCTGGCATGAGATCACTCGGCAGCCACGCATCACGAATCACGACATCGCCGCTCTCGCAATGCTTGCCGACGACGCGCGCGAGCATCGCCGGAGCTGTCGATTCGCGAGACGCCAGGGTGACGGTGTATTCGGCGTCGTAGAGAGCGGTGCGAATGTTGTCGCTCATGCCGCCATCCACGGAGACGTAGGTGCGCACGTGTCCGTTGCCGATCTCCACCGGCTTGACGGTGCCTACCTCGTAGACGGTGATGCCGACCGGACCGACGATCGATCGACCGGGCTCGACCGCGAGTCGCGGCACCGGGATGCCGGATACGTCGCACGCCTGGCTCACTACCGCACGAATCTGGCCAGCCATATCGGTGACCTGCAACGGATCGTCGTCGCTGACATAGGCGATGCCCATACCTCCACCGAGGTTGAGTTCTTCGGCGACAAAGCCGAACTCCACGCCCAACTTGGCCAAGAGTGCGACGGCACGTGTAGCGGCAACTTCAAATCCAGCCGAATCGAAAATCTGCGAACCGATGTGCGAGTGAACGCCGAGTAGCCGCAAGGACGGGAGTTCGAGAATGCGACCCACAGCCTCCTCAGCGGCACCACTGGAGATGGATAGTCCGAACTTTTGGTCCTCGTGTGCTGTCGCGATGAACTCGTGCGTATGTGCCTCGACTCCCACCGTGATCCGGACGAAGACGGGCTGAACGATGCCTCGCGCACTGGCAGCTGCCGCGACACGCTCAATTTCCTCAAATGAGTCCAGAACAATGCGCCCGACACCGGCGTCTATCGCCCGTTCGATCTCGGCGACAGACTTGTTGTTGCCGTGGAAGAGGATGTCACTCGCCGGGACTCCCCCGCGCAGTGCAACCGCAAGTTCTCCACCGGAGGCCACATCGATGCGCAGGCCTTCCTCGTGCGCCCACCGCGCCACGCGCGTCGACAGGAATGCCTTGGAGGCGTAGTAAACGTCGCAATCCGCATAGGCGTCGGTGTAGGTGCGTGCTCGATCCCGGAAGTCCTGCTCATCAAGAACGAAGAGCGGGGTTTCGTACGTGGCAGCCAGACTCGTCACTGAGACCCCTCCGACAGTGATGCACCCGTCCTCACGGCGAGCCGAGGCCGGCCACACAGCCGGGTCCAGATTGTGCAGTTCGGCCGCTGAGTCAGGGCGCGGAGGGCTACCTGGGGCAGCGATGACCTCACCGTGCCGAGGTCCTGCCGGGTGCGCGCGCATAGGTAAACGCTACCGGGATAGTGCCAAGTCGACCCCGCGGTGCCTCACATGCGGTCAGGAGCCGACACACCACACAGTTCGAGACCGTTGAACAGCACCTGGCGTGCCGCTGCGCAGAGCCACAGCCGTGCGATGTGCTGCGGCTCCACCTCCTCGTCACCTCTGGGCAGAACCCGGCAGGCGTCATAGAACCGGTGGTAGGCGGTGGCCATGTCCTCGAGATAGCGGGGAACACGGTGTGGCTCGCGCAGCTCAGCCGCCGAGGCGACTACCCGCGGGAACTCCGCGAGGATGCCCAGGAGATCGTTCTCACGGTCATCGTTGAGCAGGGCCGGATCGAACTCCGCGGCCCGCCAATCGATGCCGAGATCAGCGGCGTTGCGAAGCACTGACGCGATGCGCGCGTGCGCATATTGCACGTAGTAGACCGGGTTGTCATTGCTGCGCTGCGAGATGAGATCAAGGTCGAGCGTCAGCGGCGAGTCGACCGGGTAGCGCACCAAGGTGTAACGAGCGGCGTCAACACCAACCTCGTCGACAAGATCCTCCAGAGTGATGATTGTGCCCGCGCGCTTCGACAACCGGACCTCTTCGCCACCCTTCATCATCTTGACTAACTGTCCAATGAGAACTTCCACATTGGTATCCATGTCATCTCCGGCACATGCCGAAACAGCCCGTAGTCGGTTGACGTAGCCATGGTGGTCTGCCCCAAGAAGATAGATCAGTACGTCGAAACCGCGATTGCGCTTATCGACGTAATACGCCGTATCAGAGGCGAAATACGTGAGTTCACCATCCTGTTTGATGAGGACACGATCCTTGTCATCCCCGAATTCTGTGGTGCGCAACCACACCGCTTTGTCCTGCTCGTAGACATGGCCCTGCGCCCGAAGACGATCGAGCCCACGCTCCACTGCTCCGTTGGAGTGCAGATCGCGCTCGGACGTCCACACATCGAAGTGGGTGCGGAAGATCTTCAAGACAGCCTTCTGCTGCGCAAGCTGCCACTGGTAGGCAAGTTCACGAAATTCATGTTGTTGCGCAGCGGGAGCCAACGCGAGAACCTCCGGGTGCTCCGCAACCAACTCGGCTGCAAGGTCGAGCACATAGGCGCCGTGGTAGCCGTCCTCCGGGATTGGCCGACCATTCGCGGCTGCCATGACCGATTGCCCGAAGCGTTCGATCTGAACGCCTCGATCATTGACATAGAACTCTGTGACCACCTTGGCGCCCGCCGCCACGAGTACCCGGGCAAGAGCATCGCCAACAGCAGCCCAGCGGGTGTGTCCCAGATGTAGGGGGCCGGTGGGATTGGCCGAGATGAACTCCACGTTGAAGGACTGGCCCGTCAACGTAGTCACCGTGCCGTAAGAATCGGCCGCCTCGACGATGCGACGAGCAGTTTCTCCCTGGGTCGCGGAGTCCAGCCGAATATTGATGAAGCCTGGCTTGACCGCCTCTGCACTGCTGATTCCGGGGGTAGATGCGAGGCGAACAGCGATTGCCTCGGCAAGGGCCAGCGGCGGCTGACCGGCCTGTTTGGCCAATGTCAGAGCAATATTTGTGGCGTAATCCCCATGCTCACGGGACTTCGGACGCTCCATACGCACCTCATTGGGGACCCCCGCAGCAATGGATCCCTCATGGATCAAGGCGGTTACGGCCGCTAGAGCCGCAAAACTGAGTTCCTCCGGTGTCATGCCCAAAGACTAGCGATTGTCCCCACGAGAGCCTTCGGCGTGCTAGCGTTCTCGTGGCAGTGCTGCACAAGGACCACCGTTTCCCATGCCCGCCGACATCAGTCGACGGGCATTTTGCTTCAAAAGCAGGAACGAAGGCTCGCACCACCGCTGCGCCGGGCAACCGCACGGCGATCGTTCATGCTAGGAGAAGCAACACATGGCACAGGGAACAGTGAAGTGGTTCAACGCGGAAAAGGGCTTCGGCT
>WLOK01000073.1 GCA_009699315.1 Actinomycetota bacterium | reverse complement strand
TCTCAGCCCAACGATCCTGCGGGCTCCCCTGCTTGTTGCTAGAACATTACACCCCTGGCAGAGCCAGCGCAGAAATCAGCCCGAGCACTGCGCAAATGCCGAGGGTTCGGAGCATGCTCCACTTCAGCGCGAAGGTAAAGACAAAGCCCAGGACTGCGATAGCGAGAGTTGGCTAGCGAATCGAGTCCAGGTGAGGTTGCATGACGTGCAGCGGACCCCATGTCCAGACTCCGACATTCGCACATAACGTGTTAATGGAGAGCCACAGGCCGAGGCTTGCTACAACGCCTACTACGGACGCGCCGATTGCTTTCAATGCGCCGCGGAGGGGGACATTGCTGCGCAGCCTCTCGAGGAACGGCGCTCCAAGCAACACGAAACATGTGGAGGGAAGGAAGAGCACCCACAACGTAAGCAACGCCCCCAACGTGCCAGCTAACAGTGGGGGCAACATCCCCGGATGTTCGTACGCTGCCACAAAGCCGACGAACTCGAGTACGAGAATCAGTGGGCCTGGAGTCGTCTCAGCAAGCCCGAGCCCAACGGTCATCTGTCCGGCACTGAGCCAGCCGTACGACATCACGGCTTGCTGGGCGATGTAGCCAAGCACGGCGTAGGCGCCGCCGAAAGTGATAATTGCTGTTTTCGAGAAGAGCAGCCCGATGTCCGGAAATACGGTTCCTCCAGCGAACATGCACACTGCCGCGACGCTTACGATCCACACGCTGATCCCGATAAAGGCCGCCACCAGAGTCTTGCGTGAGTTCGCAGGTCGCGTGTAGGCCGTGGTCGTGGCGGCCGTTTCTGTGTCATGCCGGCGGATTAACGTCGTGAGCCAACCGCCAACTCCGGCGACGATGATGATGATGGGGAATGGAACTGCGAAGAACACCAGCCCAATAAACGACACTCCGGCAATCACGAACATGACGGAGGAGGAGAGCTGTCGTTTGCCCATCCGGATCAGCGCCTGCGCCACGATTGCGATAACAGCAGCTTGAAGTCCGGAGAGCAATCCGCTCACCCATGTGACATTCCCGTAAAGCACGTAAATCCAAGAAAGTGCAAGCATGAGAACAGCACCGGGGATTACGAAGAATGCTGACGATGTCAGGGCCCCTCGGAGTCCATGGCGGCGCCAGCCGATGTATGTCGCGAGTTGGTGCGCCTCGGGGCCAGGAAGGAGCATGCAAAAACTCAAAGCGTGTGCGAACTGGTCCTCATCGAGCCAGCCACGTTGTTGGACAACCTCGCGGTGCATGATCGATATCTGGCCGGCTGGCCCGCCGAAGCCTGTGGCACCGATACGGGCCCATAGCCCTAAATCACTTTGTGACTTACGCCTCAAAAGACCCACGCCCCGAAGCCTTGCAGGCCTCGGGGCGTGGAATTCATTTGGGGCGTCAGATGTGACGGGCGAAGATCGCGTCGATCTCCTGCCGTTGTGACGGTGTCATGGCGCGTGAACGCTCTCGGTCCCAAGCACGCTGGATCTTTGCGCGCTCAACTTCCTCAGCACTGCGCCGACTGAAAATATTAAACATTGCCATGGAGGTTCTCTCCCGTTTTCTCGTTTCGCCCTTTGTGAGGGCCTGGTGTGTCACCCGGGGTAGTGGATGACTCTTGAATTATGCCATCCGCTGGCGTCTGACCGTTAATCAGAAACGTGTGACCTGCCCCACGGAAAATCTGCACAGAAGTCAAATACCAAGTAAACGTGGGAAGTTTCGACCCATTTGTGGAACGTCATAACGTGCGTTGCACGTCTTAGGGATGATTGAATGGCTGGGATGTGAACGAGAAGGAGTTGTTTCGTGCGGTATCCGTGGCTGGCCGGGGCGTTGGCGGCCGTATGTCTTGTGGCGGTAGGTGCGGCCATCTTCATCGGCCTGCGCACCGGGAACGCGGCTGCCGCGAACCCCAGCGCTTCGGCTCAGGCACCTGCGGGTGTTTCTGCACCCACCAACTCGACGGGCGCGCCCGTGAGCCTCGCGCCGTTGATCGCTCCCGAAGATCCGCTGGCTCAGCCGTCCATCATTCCCCTGGAGAACCGGCCCAAAGTGGTCTTCATTGGCGATTCCATCACGCTCGGCACTAGTGATTTCGCCAATAACTATGTCGGCGATCGATCCTGGTTCTACGCGTTGGTCAATGCCCCTGACGCCCCTGTAGCTTTTGCCGGAGGAGTTGCGGACAACGGCATTAATACTTCTTGGATGGCCGAGCATGTCTGGGACGCTTTGAGCAAGCAGCCGGACATGATCATCGTTCTCGGTGGCACCAATGACATCGCTCCGGGTGCTGACCCCGCTTCCAGTCTCGCGAATCTTCAGCGCATCGTTGATGCAGCCGCTCAGGCTGGAGTCAAGGTGGCCGTCTGCACGATTCCGCCATCTGACAAGCCCAATGTCGATGACCTGACACGTGCTTACAACGACGCTTTGAAAAATTGGGCGGACAGCACGGGCATCATTCTGCTCGACACCGCAGCTCCACTTCGCGGTGCGGAGGGCATCGGCTGGGCCCCTAACCTCACCGCGGACGGCACGCACCCCTCCGCGGAAGGCGCAGTTTTGATGTCGCAGGCAGCTGCGACAACGCTGCGATATCTAAGCCAGTAGGGCTGCGTCGCTCCAGTGGAGCCTCAGCGACCCTAGAGTGAAGGGGTGCCCGCGAACCTGCCTGTTCCAAATCGCCGATACTTCCGCACGGCGGCAACAGCCCCGGGTCCGAGTGGGCCACAAATGTCTCGGCACATCGCCCTGATTCGTCGTGACCCACTAACTTTTCTCACTGACACATGGCGGACGTTTGGCGATGTGGTGCAGTTTCCGATTCCGAAGCCACCGTCGTACCTCATCTCTTCCTCTGAGGCTGTTCGCGCTGTTCTTGTCACGGAAGGGCGCAACTACACAAAGGCCACTCTGCAGTACCGCGCCTTGTCGTTGGTGACAGGTGAAGGACTACTCACGGCCGAAGGTGAGTCGTGGCGCGTCCAGCGGCCACTCGTGCAGCCTGCCTTTCATCACTCTTCGGTCGAACGCATGGCTGCACATGTCGTGTCCGCTTCTGACTCGCTGATCACTCGCTGGGGTGCACTCCCCGACGGCGCAGTAGTCGATGTCGATGGCGAAATGATGCGCATGGCTCTCGAGGTTGTCGGGCATTCTTTGTTCGGCTCGGATCTCTCTGGAGATGCGGATCGACTAGCAAAGGCGACATTGGAGGCACTCGATGTGGTGGTCGCGCGTGCACGCGTGCCCATCACACCGCCAGCTTGGCTGCCCACACCGGCGAACCGTCAACTTGCACGTGCAGTGAACACATTGGATGAAGCCGTCGCCGGCTTGATCGCTCGGCATCGCGATCGGTCGAACGATGCGGGACAAACACCGGACATGCTCAATATGCTCCTTGATGCGCGAGATGACGCAGGACGAGAACTGTCGACTCGTCAGATTCGCGATCAGATGGTCACGTTTATCGTGGCGGGTCACGAAACCGTGGCCAGTGCGTTGAGCTGGGCGTGGGCCTTATTGGCCCAACACCCAGAAGCCGCTGATGCGATTGCCGCTGAGGCTAATTCGGTATTCGGTGATCGTGAGCCTCTTGCCGCCGACTTTGTGCGCCTGCCGTGGACAAAGGCGGTATTTGACGAAACCTTGCGCTTGTATCCGCCGGCATGGTTGATCACCCGCACCTCCATCGATGGTGCGACACTTGCGGGCCGAGAGATTCATCCGAATTCGCTGCACATCATCAGCCCGTGGATCGTGCATCGTCATCCGGATGCGTGGCGTGATCCGGGGGAGTTCAAGCCCGAGAGATTCCTCGAAAAGGATGCGCCTGTCCGTTCGGCGTTTTTCCCGTTTGGCGCAGGTGTGCGGCTATGTATCGGTCGGGACTTTGCGTACGTTGAAGGTGTGCTCGCCTTAGCGCGGATTGCTTCGCGCCTGCGCTTGAGCGCACTACCTGGCCAAAAGTTACCGCGCCCTATGCCATTGGTAACGATTCGGCCCGAAGGCGGCCTGCACCTGCGAGTCGGGAAGAGATAGGTCAGCCGAACAGTGCGAGTACGTCGGCGTGCAACGCGCCATTGGTAGCAAGTGCACTACCGGGCCCGCCGAGGGCTGGGGAACCGTCGAATGACGTCATCTTCCCGCCGGCTTCTTCGATGATCGGGATCAGTGCAGCGACATCCCATGGATTGAGCTCTGGTTCAGCGGAGATGTCCACGGCGCCTTCGGCGACAAGCATGTGCGACCAGAAGTCTCCGTAAGCACGTGAACGCCAGATGCGGCTACGAAGATGTGCGAGCGCATCGGTGCCGCCCGCTGTCTCCCAGCCATTCCCGTCGGAATAGGAGAAGGACGCATCGGAAAGTGATGTGACACCACTGACACGAAGACGACGTGGCGTTTCGTCTCCTGGTGATGTGCACCAGGCGCCCTGCCCGCGAGCTGCCCACCAGCGCCGGGCGAGGGCAGGTGCGGAAACAACTCCCACAATTGCCGGATCTGTGGTTGCGCCTGGGCCTTCAACCAGGGCGATCAGTGTCGCCCACACGGGTACACCTCTGACGTAATTCTTGGTTCCATCGATCGGGTCGATGATCCAACGGCGTCCGGGGACTGTGAGCGTGCCCCCTCCCTCTTCACCCACGATTAGGTCGTGGGGCCGTTCCTGCGCCAAAACTGAGCGAAGCGCACTCTCGGCCGCGAGGTCAGCTTCGGTGACAGGAGTCAGATCGGGTTTTGCTGTGACTTGGAGGTCTGCTGCCCGAAACCGCCGCATTGTCAGCGAGTCAGCAACTTCGGCAAGACGCAACGCAAGCTGGAGGTCGTCGGTGAGGCTCACAGAGGCAGGCTAGCGCGTATCGTTCCGAATATGGATTCTGCGTTCGACACGATCTTCGGGCTGCCCACACATGTGCTGGTGGTCCACTTTGTCGTAGTCCTCCTCCCGCTTGCCGCGATTGGGGCGGTGATCATGGCAATCAAGCAGCGATGGTCGGTGAGATTCGGCCCCGTTGTCGCGGCTCTTGCCTTTGTGGGACTTGGGGTGACTGTGGTGGCCAAGGAGTCGGGCCAGGCATTTGCCCAACGGGTCGGCACCCCGATGCCGCATGCGGAGCTTGCGAACACATTGCCGTTCTTCGCCCTCGCGCTCTTTGTGACCGTTGCCGCGTTGTGGCTGCTTGACCGCAAAGGTTCCGCCAAGCGCAAGCGACCCATTGGCGTGGCGATCTTGGCCATCCTGGTCATCGCAGTTGCGGCTCTGACCACACTGTGGACCATCCGCGTGGGCCACAGCGGGTCCGAAGCGGTTTGGCAGGCGATCGTGCAGAAAACCCAGTAGGGCTGCTATTCGTCAGTTGCGGCCATTGATCGGATGAGCCTGCGCAGTGAATCAAGTCGGGCCTCGCCCCCGGATCCCGCTTTACCTTGAGCCACCCAGCCATCGAGTCCGCACTCGGCCTCGTCATGTGAGCACGCACGTGGGCACTCAGTGGTGCCTTCTTGAAGGTCGGGGAATGTACCCAGAATGCGACTCGCATCCACGTGCGCAAGTCCAAAAGATCGTATGCCGGGAGTATCGATGATCCAGCCGCCGCCTGGAAGTGGCAACGCGACCGCCGAAGTTGATGTGTGTCGGCCCCTGCCTGTCACTGTGTTGACTTCGCCTGTGATGCGCGCGGCGTCAGGGACAAGCGCATTGACCAGAGTGGACTTTCCGACGCCGGAGTGCCCAACGAGCACAGTCACGTGTCCGGCAAGCAGCGCTCGAAGTTCGCTGAGGTCTGAGTTTCTCTGAATTGCCACGTGGTCGACGCCAAGTGAGTCGTATGCGTTTACCAAAGTTGATGGGTCAGCGAGATCAGTCTTGGTGATAATAAGCACCGGTGTTAGTTCGGCATCGAATGCAGCCACCAAGGTGCGGTCTATCAGTCGTGGACGGGGTTCTGGATTTATCACCGATGTGACAATCGCGAGTTGATCGGCATTAGCCACAATGACGCGTTCGACTGGATCGGTGTCATCCGCCGTGCGACGCAGGACAGTCGTCCGTGGTTCGAGTCGCACGATGCGGCCGAGATCGTCGCTCGCACCCACGACGGCAACTCGATCGCCCACGATCACTCCCTTGCGACCGAGTTCGCGCGCCTTAATTGCCCAGATGGGAACATCGGCAGAATCCAGAAGCACGGTGAAACGCCCGCGATCCACGGCAAGCACGAATCCCGGGACCGCAGAGTCATGCGAAGGGCGGTCCTTTGACCGTGGTCGTGACTTAGAACGACTCGGTCGGATGCGTACGTCGTCCTCGTCGAAGTCGGGGCGTCGTCTCGCAGGCGGATTCACACGCCGCCTAGCAGTCGTGACCACAGGTCGGTGAATCCCGGCATTGTCTTGGCAGTAGTCGCGATGTTTTCGACCTGCACTCCAGGGACGGCAAGGCCAATGACGGCACCAGCTGTTGCCATCCGGTGATCCTCGTAGGTCTCGACGCGACCCCCGTGAAGTGGCGTCGGAACGATTGAGAGTCCGTCGGGCTCTTCTGTGACATTTCCACCGAGGCGATTGATCTCGGCAGCGAGAGCCGCGAGGCGATCGGTCTCGTGTCCGCGAAGGTGCGCGATACCGCGGATTCGAGAAGGACTTGCTGCCAGCGCGCACAGGGCTGCAACGACGGGAGTGAGTTCGCCTTCGTCATGTAGATCGATGTCGAGACCTGACATGGCATCTGGTCCGCTCACGGTGAGTTTGTCATCGTGGAACGTCACAGTGCCGCCCATCGCTGTGAGAATTCCACGAAGGGCATCTCCGGCCTGAGTCGTTTTTGTTGGCCAATCAGGGATAGTCACGCGACCCCCAGTGACCATGGCGGCTGCAAGGAACGGTGCGGCATTGGAGAGATCTGGCTCGATGACACGGTCGATCGCACGAATGGGTGAGGGACTCACCGTCCACGATGCGCGTCTGGGATCTTTGGTGTTGCAATCAACGTGAACACCACACTCACGAAGCATCGCTACGGACATGTCGATGTGTGGCAATGACGGAAGAGTTGATCCCTCGTGACGAATGCGAACGCCTTCTTCGAAGCGCGCGCCAGAAAGCAAGAGAGCGCTCACGAACTGGCTCGATGAGGATGCATCGACGAGGACATCGCCACCACGTACGCTGCCTTGCCCGCGGACAGTGAACGGTAATGTGCCGAGTCCGCTATCGGATACGTCGACGCCGAGTTGGCGAAGCGCCTGGATGATGGTCGACATTGGGCGAACTCGGGCCCGCTCATCGCCGTCGAAAGCCACGTCGCCCTGGGCGAGTGCGGCTATCGGAGGCACGAATCGCATCACAGTTCCGGCCAGTCCCACATCGATAACGGCTGGTCCGGATAACGCTTGCGGCACTACGTCGTAATCGGAACCTGATCGAACATTGATCTGCGGACCAAGTGCGCTGAGGGCGCCAATCATCAATGCCGTGTCACGCGCCTGCAGAACGTTGCGAATCACGGACGGCCCGTCCGCGAGAGCCGCGAGGATCAAAGCTCGATTGGTGATCGACTTCGAACCCGGGACGGCAATAGTCGCGACAACGGGACCATCCGAGAACGGAGCAGGCCAAAAGGTCACTGCTTCAGGGTATCCGGCATTCTGGTGCCATGTGTGGACGCTATGCGGCATCACGGGACCCGTCGGTCATCGTTGCCGAGTTCGAGGTTCAGGAGGGTCCCGAGCGTGATCTTCCGCCGGATTACAACGTCGCGCCCACGAAGGACATCTACGTGATTCGTGACCGGGCAGAGTCCGATGGCCGCCCGTTCACACGTGAAATGCTCATTGCGCGATGGGGTCTCATCCCGACGTGGGCCAAGGACCCGTCCATGGGAGCCCGCATGAATAACGCACGCATGGAGACAGCGGCGGAAAAGCCGGCCTTCCGGCAGGCGTATGCAAAGCGAAGATGCCTGATCCCGGCTGAGGGATATTTCGAGTGGTACACCTCAGAACAGCTCAACACCAAGGGCAAGCCGGTGAAGCAGCCGTTTTTCATTCACGCAGCCGATAGTTCGAGCCTGGTCATTGCCGGCCTGCTGGAGTGGTGGCGCGACCGTGCGGCGGGGGACGAGGCGCCGTGGCAATTAACTGCGGCGGTGCTCACGACCGAAGCGATTCCGCAGTTGGCCACCATCCATGACCGGATGCCGGTCATGGTCCCCAAGCCGCTCTGGAGCAGGTGGCTCGACCCGAGTTGGGACGGTTCGGGGGCTATGGACCTCCTTGGGGTGGTCGCTGAGGGGGAGTTAGTCGCTGAGCCGGTCTCTATGGCGGTCAACAACTCTCGGAATAACGGCCCAGAACTTCTGATTCCGGTCCCTGCGGGAATGGATTGACCGGTCTGACACGTTGGAGCGGTCATGGGCACCTGCGGGTTAGGCTCGTGTGTGATGGACGAGCAGACGGAAGAGCGCGCTACCGATGACCTCGAGTCTCGGTTCGAGCGCGACGCGCTCGTGTTCCTAGATTCGCTATACGGCGCAGCAATGCGAATGACACGCAATCCTGCCGACGCTGAAGATCTCGTCCAGGAGACCTACCTCAAGGCATTTGCTGCTTTCCATCAGTTCCAAGAGGGCACCAATCTCAAGGCATGGCTCTTTCGCATTCTGACCAACTCCTACATCAACACCTATCGACGCAAGCAGCGCGAGCCGCACTTCACGGGCACCGACGAACTTGATGACTGGCAGATGGTGCACACGCAGGCGTATGCCACGGG
>WLOK01000072.1 GCA_009699315.1 Actinomycetota bacterium | reverse complement strand
TCCGGCGGTGAGTTTGATGACGAGGGATCGGTTCACTCGTTGAGGCTATGCCATGCCACCTGTAAGGTCGTAAGCGTGTCTGAGTCCTTTATGTATCCCGAGCCGGTCGTCCCCATCGCGTGGCTGCTCGGCCGTTGGGCTGGCGTAGGCACCGGTCAGTACCCCGGCATCGAGGATTTCCGATTTGGTCAAGAGGTCGTGTTCGGTTGCGACGGTCGGCCATTCCTGACCTATCACTCCCGCGCGTGGCTGCTCGACGATGACGGCAATCAGGTCCGACCACTCGCGACGGAGTCTGGGTATTGGCGTCCGCAACCGGACAACGGAGTCGAAGTGGTTCTCTCGCACCCGACTGGCTACAGCGAGGTATGGCTCGGCCGAGTGACTGTCACCGAGATCTCTGGCCCGATCATCACCGGTGCTCGCATCGAGATGTCGACCGACGCTGTGATGCGTACGGAGAGCGCGAAAGAATACTCCGGCGGTCAGCGCTTGTATGGCCTCGTGGAAGGCGACCTACTGTGGACCTTCGACATGGCTGCGGTGGGCGAACCGCTCACCAACCATCTTGCGGCACGGCTACAGCCGGTGGTGACTGATGGCGAGTGAATGGGACGCGAAGCTTCGCGAGCAGGGCTATCGCATCACGCCCCAGCGTCAGTTGGTCTTACGCGCTGTCGAGGAGTTGCAGCATGCGACGCCTGAGGCAATCCTCGCTGAGGTGCAAAAGACAGCGAGTGGAGTGAATCTCTCCACTGTCTATCGCACACTCGAAGTTCTTGAGGAAGTTGGCCTCGTGTCGCACGCGCACCTCGGGCATGGTGCGCCGACGTACCACGCGCGCAGTGAGCACATCCACGTGCACTTGGTGTGCTCGCAATGCGGCGACGTGAAGGGCGTAGACGCTGAAGTCGCCGTGGGGTTGGTCGCCGGTTTGCAGCAGGCACACGGATTCGAGACCGATCTTTCGCACCTTGCCCTGCAGGGACGATGCGCAGCATGCGCACAGATCTAGGCGGCCACCCCGCTGCGCCAGGTTCGCCGGATGAGGGCGTGCCGTGGCATTACGGCGATCCCTTTGCGGAGCAACGACGTCTCGCCGCTGGCACTGCGTCGGTCAATCTTTCCCATCGCGGTGTAGCAACGGTGACCGGCGCTGACCGGCTGACTTGGTTGCATGACCTCACTACCCAACATGTCTTGGAATTGAGTCCAGGCGCCTCGTCTACTGCTCTCATCCTGAGTCCGCACGGCCACGTCGAGCACGAGTTGCATCTGGTAGATGACGGCGCCACAGTCTGGATCACGTGCGAGCCCGGGACTGTTGGCGCGCTGGTTGATTACCTCAACTCGATGCGATTTATGCGGCGAGTTGAGGTGGCAGATGTCTCCGAAGACTTCGGTGTCATTTGGGAATCGACGCGCGAGACTGACCCACAGCACCCCACGTGGTTGATCGCGCCTGATTTCGCTGGCGTCGGCGTGACGGATGCAGGATCAGGTCCAGGCGGTGACGCATCTCGGTATGTAGCGAGTCGTCCTGCTCACCTCATCGGTCGCGAAGTAATCGTTCCGCGGGCCGAAATCGCAGTGCGACTAGGAGAAGATCCTGCGGGCGTTTGGGCGCTTGAGGCACTGCGCGTCGCTGCATGCGTACCTCGTATGGCCCACGAGACCGATCACCGCACGATCCCCCACGAGGTGGGTTGGATCGGGCCCGCAGTCCATCTCGCCAAAGGGTGCTACCGCGGACAAGAAACTGTTGCCCGAGTGCACAACCTCGGGCAACCGCCCCGTCGACTCGTACTCCTACATCTCGACGGCAGCGAAAACCGTCTCCCCACGCACGGTGATCCGGTGTTGCTGGGCGATCGTGAGATTGGCTGGGTGGGCACAGCTGTGCAGCATCACGAATTAGGGCCCATAGCGACCGCTGTCATTAAGCGCACCGTGCCCGTTGACGCCGAGCTCACCGTACGCACCAGCGAAGGCGACGTAGCCGCATCCCAAGAACCCATCACCACCGCCTAACCTCCCCTTCTCCTCCTCGACGTCACCTTCCGTCGCCATAACGAGCTCGCTTGTGGCGACGGAAGGTGACGTCGGCGTGAAGAGTGGGAAGAGAGAGCGTCACAGCTCCAGGATGATCGTGATGGGGCCGTCGTTGACGAGACTTACTTGCATGTCGGCGCCGAAGATTCCGGTGCTAACAGTGGCACCCTCCGCGCGCAGCTCAGCAACAAGTGCGTCGATAAGTGGCTCTGCCACTGCCCGAGGCGCAGCGGCTTCCCAGGTGGGGCGACGGCCCTTCTTGGTGTCGGCGTAAAGCGTGAACTGACTCACGACCAGAATCGGAAGCCCCGCGTCGCGCGCACTCACTTCGCCGCTGTCGCCATCGAAAATCCGAAGATCGTAGATCTTGCGCGCCATCCGCTGAGCGACGTCAAGGTCATCGTTATGTGTGACCCCCACGAGTGCCACCAGCCCGGGCCCGTTGAGCGCCCCCACGACTTCGCCTTTGACACTCACAGAGGCTCCGCGTACGCGTTGAATCACCGATCGCATGCCACCCAGCGTAGGGTGTGGATGTGTTCTTCGACGTAACGTCAAACCTCATCGTGATGGCGCTCTGGGTGATCTTCGGACTCGTGAAGATCTGGGCCTTCATCGATTGCCTACGCCGCAGACCTGACGCCTTCCCAGCCATCGGTCGTGCCAGCAAAGTGCTCTGGCTCATCCTCACGGGAGTGTCGATGCTCACCGGGTTCCTGCCCGGACTGACGCTTGGCATCTTCGGGATTGCCGGACTCGTCATCGCGTTGGTCTATCTCTTCGAGGTGCGACCAAAAATCATCGCAATCACGCAGAAGCGTTATTAGCCCTTGCCCTGATTGGCCACGGCTGCTGCGGCAGTCGCTGCGGCCTCGGGGTCGAGGTATTCCCCGCCCGGAGTGATCGGCTTGAGATTGGCGTCAAGCCGATAGACCAACGGAATGCCGGTCGGGATGTTGAGTCCCGCGATGTCTTCATCCGAGATCCCGTCGAGATGCTTGACCAACGCACGCAGTGAATTGCCATGCGCTGCAACCAAGACGGTCTTATTCGCACGCAGGTGCTCGGCGACGATCACGTCTTCCCAGTACGGAATCATTCGCTTGACGACGTCGGCAAGGCATTCTGTTGCCGGGCGCGACTCGGGTGGCAGTGCCGAGTAGCGCAGATCATAGGTCTGCGCGAACTCGTCATCGGGCGCGATGGGCGGCGGCGGAACATCGTAAGAACGGCGCCACAGCATGAACTGTTCCTCGCCGTAGGCCTCCAGGGTGGCCTTCTTGTCTTTGCCCTGCAGTGCGCCGTAGTGGCGCTCATTGAGCCGCCAGTTGCGCACGACGGGGATCCACGATCGGTCGGCTTCATCGAGCGCAATGGAAGCGGTCCGAATCGCGCGGCGCAGGAGCGAGGTGTGCACGACATCGGGAAGGATGCCGGCCTCACGCATCATGGCGCCGCCACGGGCAGCTTCGGCTACACCCTTCTCCGTGAGGTTTACGTCGACCCAGCCGGTGAAGAGATTGCGCGCGTTCCATTCGCTCTCGCCGTGGCGGAGCAAGATCAGGGTGTAGTCGGACATAGCCCTATCCTGCCGAACCCGGGTCTGGGTTATTGACGAGGTGTCGAAATGCCTCGAGATTGGCTAGGGATTCCCCACGAGATTCGCGCCACGCCCATTCACGACGGATGGCCGACTCAAAGCCCATCTCCAGAAGCGCATTGAAGTGGCCATCGGCATTCTCGAGGATCGTGCCAAGGACTCGATCGAGTTCGTCATTGGTGAGCGCGTGGCGGTTGATGCGTCCGACGAGGTAGATGTCGCCGAGATGGTCAAGCGCGTACGTGACGGCATACATGCGGCGATTGCGTTCGAGCAGCCACCGGTAAACAGCCATGTGGTTCTCGTCGGGCCGCCGCATAACAAATGCGTTAATGCTGACCGCGTGATCACCAATGACCAAGGAGACGGTCGTACGCTGCTTGCGCTCGCCGGGAAGAACCACCAGGAAACTGTCTGCATGTACTTCGTCGAACTCAATTTCGTTGTCGACGAGGTAATCGCGGATAGTCGAGCTCGGATCAGGCATCACTCAGCGATCGCAGTCCGGAGACCGCGCTGCTCTTTGATCGCATTCGCGTAGGACGTCATGAGCCCCGCTGTCGTGGCTGACCAACTAAAGGACTCCGCGTGCGCGCGTGCGCCGCGAGCCAGTGCGCTGAGTTCGCGTGGTGAATCGAGCAGGGTTGCGATTCGCTGCGCGTAAACAGCGGGATCGTGTCCGTGGATCAAGACTCCGGACGTGCCGTCAGCAACAGCCGTATGCAATCCACCTACGGCCGCTGCCACAACTGGGGTGCCACACGCCTGAGACTCCAACGCAACAAGACCGAATGATTCGGAGTGCGAGGGGACGATGGTCACATCGGCGGCTCGGAACCAGTCCGCGATTACGTCGCGCGAGGACGGGGGCTCAAACCTGATGACGTCGGCGACACCGAGTTGGCGGGCGAGATCGACGAGCGCTTCAGGTCGCTCAAGCCCGGAGCCAGAAGGTCCGCCAAGAATCGCCACTGTGATGCTCTGGCGTCGGGTGGGATCTTGCTCGATGAGATGAGCAACTGCCCGAACGAGTACGTCTGGCGCTTTGAGCGGCTGGATGCGGCCGACAAACAACAGCAGATGCGTTCGCTCGGGAATGCCCAACTTGCGACGTGAGACGAGCTGATCTCCAGGCGTAAACAGATCGAGATCGACACCGGGGTGTACTACATCGACATGCTCCGCAGGCGCACCGTAGAGATCGATGAGCTGACGGGCTTCGTCATTGGTGCTGGCGATGAGCCTTGCGGAGTTGTCGACGACCTGCTGCTCGCCGATCACGCGGGTCATCGGCTCGGGAGAGTCGTTCTCTGCGAGCTCAAGGTTTTTCACCTTGGCCATCGTGTGCATCGAATGAACCAGCGGAACACCCCAGCGCTCCGACACGAGCCAGCCGACCTGCCCCGACAGCCAGTAGTGCGAGTGGACCACGTCGTACCAGCCAGCCGGTCGACTCGCTTCAGTTCGGAGCACGCCCGAAGTCACGGCGCATAGTTGACCGGGAAGGTCTTCCTTGCGCATTCCCTCGTAGGGTCCCGCGGTCACGTGACGAACGATCACGCCCGGTTCGACCTCTACGACCGGCGGTAGGTGCGATCCGGTCGAACGAGTGAAGATCTCCACTTCGACCCCGGCACGAGCAAGTCGACGGGCAGTCTGGTCGACATAGACGTTCATGCCGCCGGCGTCTCCCGTGCCTGGTTGGTCAAGGGGGGAGGTATGAATGGACAGCAGAGCGACGCGACGCACCTTGGGTGCGCGGCTCCCGATCGGGATGACGCTCATGCTGACCTCCAATAGCGAATTCTGCCGTAGGACCACAGAAACAGCGAATTCACGACCGGCAGCGGCGAGACGAGTACTAGCCCTCGAGCGTGACTGCGACGTACGGCTCGCCCGTGACCATCGTGACCACCCGGCGGGTGACCGAGACCGCATGGTCTGCGTAACGCTCGTAATAACGCGAGAGCAGGGTGACATCGATGGCCGCCTCAATGCCATGGGACCAGGTAGGCGAAAGGACGATTCCGAACAACTCTCGATGGAGCCGGTCCATGTCCTCATCATGGCGAGCGATGTCGGCCGCCATGGAGACTTCTTTGGTCGCGATCACCCCGCCAGTCTTAGAGACGATCGCCTCGGCGAGGCCACCCATCTCGGCGAAAGTGCCGCGAAGCTCAGCCGGCACTGCCGTACGGGGGTAGCGCATGCGGGCCTGCTTTGCGACGTGATCGGCGAGGTCACCCATGCGCTCTAGCGACCCAGCGATGCGTAGCGACCCGAAGACCACTCGAAGGTCGGAGGCGACTGGCGCCTGCAATGCCGTGATCTCAAAGCAGCGCTCCTCGACCTCGGCATTGAGGGCATCGATCTCTTCATCGGCCCTGATTACGGCCTCGGCCAACTGCAGGTCGGCGTCGAGCAGAGCTTGAGTGGCGCGGTTCATGGCGGAGCCCACGAGACGTGTCATTGCCACGAGGTCGTCCCCGATAGTGCTCAATTGCTCCTGATACGCCTGTCGCATGCCCGCAACCCCTTGAGTAATTTAGGAGAAGTCTACGGGAATTTTCGAACTTCTTCGCTCTCTTCCAACCGGCGAGTGAACATCAGGAAGCCGATGGGTGAACGGTTGCTGACAATACGTACCCCTTGGGTGGGCGATGGTGAACGAACGCCGCACGACGGCTCTATCCTCATAATGTGATTTCCGAAGAGGGGCCGGGCCTTGAGGCGTGCGCACTTCGTATCGGCCTACCTCTTGAGATGGTCCGGACCCTCGAACTCCTGACGAGTGCCTATGCGCTTGTGGGCCAGGACGGGGATGTGGCTTATTCGTCGCCTCGAGCCCAGACATTGGGTTTGACCCGCCGTGAGCGCATAGCCATCGCCGAGATCAGGGACTTGTGCGATCTAGTAGGCAGTGACGGTCGCACTCGGGAGCGCGAAATGCGCGTGCCACGTCCGCCACTGGGCCGAGGCCAGCTGGACATTCGGGCGCAGGTCGCTTTGTTGCGACAGGGCACTCTTCTGGTGATTGTCGAAGACCTGGCTGACGAGCGCCGCATCGAAGCCGTTCGCCGTGACTTCGTAGCGAACGTGAGTCACGAGTTGAAGACTCCGGTGGGTGCACTGTCGCTGCTCGCCGAAGCAGTTCTATCCGCGAGCGATGAGCCGGATGCTGTGCGTAAGTTCGCCGAGCGTATGCAAATTGAGGCTACGCGCCTAGCGCACCTCGTTAATGACGTCATTGATTTGTCGAGATTGCAAAGCGATGAACCTATGAGTCACGCGCAGATTCTTGAAGTGAATCAACTTGTCGGCCAGGCTGTTGATGAAATTCGCGTACTTGCTATTGCGAGCAGCATCGAGATCGAGATCGGCGGCACTGAGGGCCTGCGCGTCTATGGCGATTCGAGCCAACTCCTCATGGCCATGCGCAATCTTCTCACCAACGCTATTGCGTACTCTCCGGCCAACACCCGGGTGTCGATAACAGTGCGCCGGCCCAACGGTGTCGTGGAGATTGATGTGAAGGACCAAGGAGTAGGAATCCCTGCTCACGACCTCGATCGAATTTTTGAGCGTTTCTATCGCGTTGATCCGGCACGATCGCGCGCGACGGGGGGCACAGGTCTGGGCTTGGCCATCGTCAAGCACGTCTGCCGAAATCACGGTGGCGAGTGCACCGTGTGGTCCGAAGCCGGAGTTGGATCGACATTCACGCTCAGAATTCCGGCATATGACGGCGATATGAGTCCAGAACCGGGCCAAGACGAATCTGGGCCTATCATCAGCGAAGAGGGAGGTACCTCGTGACACGAGTGCTTGTGGTTGAGGACGAGGAGTCGTTCTCGGACGTCCTGTCGTTCATGCTTCGCCGTGAGGGTTATGAGGTCGGTGTCGCTCAGGATGGTCTGGCCGCTATCGCCGAGTTCGATCGCAATGGCGCAGATCTCGTGCTCCTTGACCTGATGCTCCCGGGCATGGCTGGCACCGAGGTGTGTCGCAACCTGCGCCAGCGTTCTGCCGTGCCGATCATCATGGTCACTGCCAAGGATGGCGAAGTCGACAAGGTCGTGGGACTTGAGCTCGGCGCGGATGACTACGTGACCAAGCCTTTTTCTTCACGCGAGTTGGTTGCGCGCATTCGCGCAGTGTTGCGTCGTGGCGGTGAGCCCGAGGAGTTATCTCCCAGTGTTGTAGAAGCCGGCCCGGTGCGTATCGATGTCGATCGCCACCTCGTGAGTGTCCGCGGCGAGATCGTGCCTATGCCGCTGAAGGAATTCGACCTACTTGAGTTTCTCGTGCGCAATGCCGGACGAGTTCTTACTCGTGGTCAGCTCATTGATCGCGTATGGGGATCTGACTACGTCGGCGACACCAAGACTCTTGATGTCCACGTCAAGCGTGTGCGCGCGAAGATCGAAGTAGACCCAGCGAATCCCGTGAGTTTGCTGACGGTCCGTGGGCTCGGCTACAAATTTGAACTTTAAGTTTTTATTGCAGTCCTAATCAGCCGACAGGGCCCGGCGTGATGCCGGAGTAGATGCCGTCTGCGTTGACGGTCAACACGCTCAAGGTCAAAGTGCCTGAGGTCTTGAAGGTCAGTGTGACGGGCACGTATGTGCTTGCCGCAGTTTCGAATCCGGCTGTATTCACCGAGTATGCGGCGCCGACATAACCGAAGCTTGCCGAGGAGTTTGGCGCGACAGGAATCTGTGCCGGCACCAGCGTGCCCTGTGCGCCTGCGATGGCGACGCGCTCCAGCGAGTCGTCAGCCGTGCCCACGTTGGAGATAGTCATGATCAGCGTTGCTGACTTTGAGCCAGCTGGCCCCAGGACGAGCGTTGCGTTGTTGACCAACATGTTGCCGGCCCGGCCGGAGACCCCGTCTCCGCTGGCCTGGGTGGCCTGCACGTTTGTCGTGGCCTGCTGCCCGTTGAAGCACCCGGCCAGGCTCAGGACGAGGACAGGTACGGATAGGGCTACGAGAGCCAGGCGAGCGCGAGGAGTCAGGGTCACCCAATGAGAATATCTCGTCCCGTTAGGGGCCTCTCGTGAGGCTACGTGGGGTGAGGGGACCTCGTAATCTCGGCTCGAAGGTCAGTCCTCCCGTGATATCCTGAACCTCCTTGAAAGGGGATTCACTACATGACCTTCAACGTCGGCGACACCGTCGTATACCCGCACCACGGGGCCGCCCTGATCGAGGCCGTAGAAGTCCGCACCATCAAGGGCGTCGACCGCGAATACCTCGTCCTTAGGGTCGCTCAAGGTG
>WLOK01000071.1 GCA_009699315.1 Actinomycetota bacterium | reverse complement strand
ACCGGTTTCGCAGCAGCCGCTGACAACACCACTACTCCGGCACCAACGACTCAGTCGCAGCAGAGCGAGGACTCCCACGGGACTACTCAGACCCCACCCCGACCCGGCGCTCCGGATGGCCATGACATGAACCGCCCCACTGAAGAGGCGCTCACTGGCGAGACAGCGACAAAGGTTGAGGCAGCAGTTAAGGCGAAGTACCCAGACGCGACGATCGAACGCACCGAAAAGGATGCGGGTGGTGAGGGCGTCTACGAAGCGCACATCATCAAGGCCGATGGCACGCATGCGGTTGTTTTCCTTGACTCAGGCTTTGCCGTAACCGGGGAGAAAGACTGTGGACCTGGTGGTGGACCTCACGGTGGCCAGCAGGGCGGCCCAATGGGTGGTCCAGGCCATGAAGCTCCGGGCCACGAAGGTCATGGGCCAATGGGTGGTTCGGGACATGAAGGACCGGGACACGAGGGACCGGGAGACCACGACGGTGACGGCCCGGCCGCACCGAGCTCACCAGCACCGAGCGCCAGCACGCCCAGCGCCTGACGCTCACAGATTCGGTCCCCCATCGCGCGGTGGGGGATCGAACTTTTGTCCGGTCATGACTCGTGGGTTTCGCGGGCGCGCACGTACGTTGGAGAGGGGGAAGTCGAGGCGAGGAGATGGTGGCGGTGTCCACCCGGGGGATTACATGGGGTGTCGTAGTCGCATGCGCTGCTTTCGTCGGACTTGCGCTTCTTCTCTTCCAGCCGTGGAATCGACGCAATGACGCTGCGGCAACGCCATCGGGCATCCCATACTCACTCGGTCAGTGTCACACTTACGCCGAACCAGTGGGCGCGGCCGGATATAACGAACTTGCCCAGACCCTCCGCGATCCGATGCTCGTTGGCGCAGATGTAGGAGCATCCGCACACGCGGGTGATGGTCGTGCGATCTGGGTGTTTGGTGATACTGCGCGATTGGTCGGCGACACTACTGGTCCGGTGGTGCGCAACTCCATGTTGTTGTCGGGTCCGGAATGTCGAGCGATTGTTATCGCTCCCGCCGGTGGACCGGTGATTCCTGATCGATCTGACGGCGTCGGCTATTGGCCGATGAGCGTGACAACTTTGTATGCCGATGGAATCACAACGGCTTATGTCACCGCTGAACGCGTACAAGGTTCGGAGCAACAGTTTCAGTTCACCAATCTTGGCCCTGCGATTGCAACCTTTCAGATTCCCGACGGTGGCGTGCCGTACTACCAAGGAACCCTTGATCTCGGCGCTGACGATTCGGTTCGAAGCAATGTCGGGTGGGGCGCCGCCGTCGTGGATGGTCATGACGGCTGGTGGTATGTCTATGGCACGAGCAACCCAGATCAGCCGATGGTCTTTGGCTGGTCGGTTCGAGTTGCCCGAGTGCATCCCGAGACTTTCACCGACACTTCTACCTGGGTGTACTGGACCGGTATCGACTGGTCTAACCAGGTGGATCTCGCAATCGAAGTAATCAGGGCCGAAGGTGGCGTATCGCAAACATTCTCGGTCGTCACGCATGGTGGTGAGTGGTACGCACTCAGCAAGCTCGACGGCGACCTAGGCGACTACCTTGCTATGTGGCCAGCCGCTCATCCATGGGGCGATTTCACGAGTCCGGTGAAAGTCGGCAAAGTTCCGAACACGAGTGAACCTTCGATCTTGCGCTACATGCCACTGGCGCACCCCGAGGCCAACCAGGCCGGGCCGGACCAGATGGTCGTCTCCATCAGTCGTAATAGTCAGGATCAAGACCTGTTGGCGAAGGAGCCGGGCCTCTATCGGCCCTTTTTCGTGGACATTGCATTTCCGCCGGAGCCCTCTGATGCGCTCGTCGATGTTGGCTGACATCCCATATCGTGGGCATCGAGAGTTTCGGCGATGGATTCCGATCAGGACGTAGTCCGGGAGGCGCTGGTGGGTGAGCCGATAGATGCAGCCACGTTCCGCGAGGTCTTGGGACACTTTCCCACCGGTGTTGTCGTGATAACTGGACTCACAGCGGATGGTTCCCCGTTGGGCATGACAGTGGGTTCCTTTACGTCAGTCTCTTTAGAACCTCCGCTGGTCGCGTTTCTACCGGAGCGGAAGTCGCGGTCGTGGGCAAATCTCCGCGCCAGCGGTCCTAGGTTCAGCGTCAATGTGCTTGCGCACCACCAAGACGAACTAAGCGCGAGTGTGGCCTTGCGCGAAACAGAGAAGTTCGCAGGTTTCGACTGGCGGCTTTCACCGACGGGCTTGCCTGTGGTGTCGGGCTGTGTCGCCTATATCGACTGCACCACGGAGCAAATTGTCGAAGCCGGAGATCATCACATTGTGATCGGGCGTGTGGACCACCTAGCGGTCGAGGCTGGGGGCGACCCACTTGTCTTCCATGCCGGTTCGTACGGCACTGTTCTTCGGCACCTGTCAAAGTGACTCAGAGTCAAGATATGGGCCGCGCCACGTCATTTTGGCTCAAACATCCGATCAATTGTCAAGGAGTCACGACAATGTTACTAATTGGTAACTTACCCCGTAATCCCCTCATACCCGACTGTCATTTGTACCAACTTGGTCTCAGGGTGTGCCAAAGTACTTGACAATCGCCATACGTCGGACGAATGTCTACCTACCACCCGGCAAGCCGTCACTCCGGCGGCTGCACACATCTGGAGGGTTTTCAATGACTGAAGCACGACCCAACGGGACCGAGTCCCGCCGTCGTCGCGGCATTTGGCTGACTGCAGCCGTCGCGGCATCTGCGGCCCTCGTTCTCGCTGCCTGTGGCAGCTCCGGTGGCGGCAGCAGCAGCAGCACTGCGCCTGCTCCGGCCCCCACCTCAAGCGACGCTCCGGCGCCCACAACGAGCGCAGCTCCCGCCCCCGTAGGCGATCCCGTCAAGGTGATGACCATTGCGGACATCAACTCGCAGGGCTCCGTCTTCCCCATGATCCACTACACGTCGACAGCCGCTCAGGATTACATCAACAAGAACGGTGGCGTTGGCACTCGTCCGATCCAGGTCATCAACTGTGATGCCCAGGGCACCGCTGAGGGCGTCGCCAACTGTGCGCGTCAGGCTGTGCAGGAGAAGGTTGTGGCAGTCGTCGGCTCGTTCGACTTCTTCCCGGATGCCAGCATCGACGTTCTCGAGCCCGCCGGCATCGCCTACTTCGGCGCATGCTGCATGCTCGGCACCAATGAGTTCCAGAGCAAGGACGCGTTCCCGCTCGGTTCCCATCAGATGTACGGCGTGGGCTTCATCAAGAAGGCTCAGGAGATCGGCTGCAAGAAGGCACATGCCGTCATCATCCAGGGCGCTGAGGGCTTCTTCGGCGTTCTTCAGGCTGCCGCAGCGAACATCTCCTTCACCGCGCTGGATCCGGAGTTCACGGTTCTCCCCTCGGTTGCAACTGACTACGCACCGCAGGTAGCAGAAGCGCTCAAGGGCGGCACTGACTGCATCCTCGGCGTTGTGACTGAGACGTCGTGGCTTGCATGGATGCCAGCATGGAACGCTGCTGCTCCGCAGGGCGTGACTGTCTTCGGACCGCAGGGCAACCTTGATAGCAAGGTGCTCGTCGGTAATGCGGAGACCCTCGAAGGCGCGATCATCGCGGGTGCATACCCCGATATCTCGTGCCCCGCATGGGACAGCTTCCGTCAGGCGCTCACTGACACTCAGGCACCTTCGACCGAGGACTACAACAGCCTCGGTGGACTCGGCACCTGGACTGCCTACATGGCATTCAAGCAGCTCGGTGACAAGGTGGGTGTCGGCATTGATGCCGCCACGTTCCTTAAGGCAGCTCCGACTGCAGTCATCAACCTGCCCGGAATGATCCCCGATGTGAACTTCGCGGATGACTTCTCCGAGGCACTCGGTGGCGCATTCACCCGCATGTTCAACACCTCGGTCGTGTACTCCACGATCAAGGGTGGCGCAATTGAGCCACTCGGTGCTTGTGACGCGTTCGACAACGTCGGACCGATCATCGCCAAGTAGTTGAACGAAAGTTATTAGCTTTGCCTCTGTGGGGTCCGGGATTTTCCGGACCCCACAGAGTTCTCTAGGGTAAGTTTGCGATACGAAGTTTTCTCCCTCTCCCGCGCTTATGCGCCCTGAAACTTTTGGAGTAGGTCGACGTGGAAGATCTAATCAGGACACTGCTCATTGGCCTGGGAGTTGGAGCCATCTATGTGCTCTGCGCGCAGGGCCTCATCACGATCTTCCGTGGGTCAGGTGTCCTCAACCTCGGCCTAGGCGCCATTGGCATGGTCGGCGCCTATGTGGCTTGGACTCTCAACGTCAACAACAAGCTCCCGTTCTGGTCGGTTTTGATTATCGGAGTAGCAACATCTTCCCTCATCGGTGTTGTGGTGCAGCTTCTCGTGATGCGCCCGCTTCGCAAAAGATCACCTCTCGTTCGAATAATCGCGACCTTGGGCGTCATGCTCACGCTTCAGGCGTTGATGATCTTGATCTTCAACTCGACCATCCGTCAGTGGCCAAGCAATTTCCCCAACAAGCCGGTCCCCATCACGGACACAATCAGCATCAATCCTGATCGCTTGATCCTTCTTGGCATCGCGATCATCGTGACCATCCTCTTGTGGCTCTTCTACAAATACACCCGCTTCGGGCTCGGCACCACAGCTGTTGCCGAGAACGAGACAGTCGCAGCGTCATTGGGCTGGTCACCCAACACCATCGCGGTGTTGAACTGGGCGATTGGTAGTGCGTTGGCGGGCCTCGCGGCCATCCTCATCGTGCAGTCCAATGTCGGCTTGCGCCCGGGCGTCTTCAGCGACCTCGTCCTCGCGGCGACCTCGGTCGCGCTGGTCGCATCATTCCGCTCATTCCCGGTTGCGTTGCTGACAGGCCTCGTCATGGGTGTCGTCCAAACTCTGGTGAGCTCCTGGATCACTAGCATCGGCGACATCGGCAAGGCGGTCCCGCTGCTCTTCATCGTCGTCTGGATGATGGTGCGTGGTCAGGGCATCCCGCAGCGCGACTACATTCTCCAACGTCTTCCATCCGTTGGCCTAGGCAAACTTCGATGGAATTGGATCGTTCCCGCGCTTGCGCTACTCCTCGTTGCCATGTGGACTGTCACTCCCCAGTGGTTGAACGCCTATACCGTCACCATGGCCGTTGCGATCATGCTTCTGTCGATCGTGGTACTGACCGGTTATGCGGGGCAGTTGTCGCTAGCGCAGTTTGCGTTGGCTATTTTTGCCGCCTTTGTCGCGGGCAGACTCGCGGCAACCGGTTGGCCCTTCCGCAATGAGTCCAATCCGGATTTCGACTATCCGTTCCTAGTGGTGCTCGCTCTTGGCATAATTGCCGTGCTCATTCTGGGCGCCATATTTGCAATTCCGGCGATCCGTACCCGTGGCATCAGTCTCGCGATTTTGACTCTTGGCTTGGGTACCACTCTCGAACTGGTGTTGTTCAAGAACCAGAACTGGACGGGTGGGCTCAACCCCGGAAGTATGCCGTCGCCGACAATCTTTGGCTGGGACTTCTTGTCTACCTCGCCGGACCATCCGCAGAACTACACGATCGTGGTCATGGTTGCGCTCGTACTGATGCTCATCGTGGTGAGCAACGTGCGCCGGGGTCGGGTAGGTCGACGTTTGCTTGCAGTGCGAGCAAACGAACGCGCAGCTGCCGCGCTGGGCATCAACGTCCGCAGTGCAAAACTCTACGCATTCACCATTGCAGCGGGCATCGCCGGTGTCGGCGGC
This sequence comes from Actinomycetota bacterium, assembly GCA_009699315.1. Classification (GTDB taxonomy): domain Bacteria; phylum Actinomycetota; class Actinomycetes; order S36-B12; family S36-B12; genus CAINMH01. Next base: position 3,235 of record WLOK01000071.1, on the reverse strand, counting down.
GTCTTCTACCTGTTCCGCAACAGCGCGCCCTCGTATGCCGAATACAGCAACTTTGGATCAATCATCCTGATCGCAGACGCCATGATTGGCGGCATTGGCTATCTCGCCGGATCGGTACTCGGCGGCACGCTGTTTGACGGTGGTCTCAACAGCCAGACTTTGCTGCAACTCGGTGATGTCAAAGCGTGGATTCCGCTCATCGGAGGCGTTGGTCTGCTCATCATGGTGCTGCTCAACCAGGATGGCATCGCAGCCGAAACCGCGGGTCAGGCAAAGATGGTGAAGGGCTTCCTGAAGACTGGTGGGCCCGTCGGCAAGCGACTCGCGGTTCCCGTTGTCGGCTTGTTCCTAGTAGTGGGCATCATCTTGTTTGTACCCAAAGCCGATTGGGGCAATTTCTGTTGGTTCGCCATCGCCATGATTCTGTCCTCAACAGCCGTCGGTATGAAGCGGCGTGATTTGGCAGGCTTAGCGACGCGAATTATTTTGGGACTGTTGACGCTCGGACTCCTGTTCTGGTTGAACGGCCATAAGCCGGCTACCTGGTCCACGAGTTTCCTCATCACCTTGTTCCTGGTTGTGATCATTTCGCAGATGGTCGCCACAATGATCCTGCTGGAGAAGGCTCCGTTTAATCGAAGTTCAGCGGTACGGATTGGATTGTTCATTCCCATCATTGGCGCGGTCATCCTCTATGCCACCAATGCATCTACGGACGAAGGCCGCCTGGCATTTATGGCCTACGGTCTAATCCTGTTCGGACTCGCCGTTTCCGTGTGGGGAGTCCAGCGTGGCGACAAGATCAGCATGGTTCAGGAGGGCATCGCGCTTCTTATTCCGACAGTCTTGGCTGCGATTCTTTACTTCGCCGGTCAGGTCCCCGAAGCGGCACCGTTGCTGCTCGTGGGCCAAGTTCCGGTGATTGCGATGATCGCTTGGCGGCACCGTGAATTCAACCTGTGGTTGGCGATCTTGGGCATGGCCATTCCTACGGCGGCCTCGCTCGTCTATCTGAAGCTTGACGATCACAAAATGGCCGTGATTGCTGTCTTGGTAGCCCAGTTGACCTACATAGTGGCGATTATTCGTTCTCGCACTAGCGCGGTTGTGCGCACATTGATGTTTGTGGTGGGAGAGGCCGTTCTTGGCGCAATCTTCTTCTACGTGCTCACGATGTGGACGGTCTCGTTGGCGATCTTGGTGCTTGCAGTTATCAAGATTGTTCGCACAATTCCAGCCTCCAAGTCTGGCCGTGTTGTTCTCACTGTCGTCGCAGTGCTGTTGACGGTTGCAGGCGTGGTCTACGGCGGTGTGCAGAGCTCATGGTTCCTGGCTGGCTTATTGGCCGTCGGCGCCATCCTCTTCTGGGCATTTGGACGTACCGAGCTTCCGCCGAACTACGACCTTCCCACTCAGATGGGCGAGGTCGAAAAGGTTCGACCTCGCACGCTCGAAGCACGCGGGATCACGGTCCGCTACGGCGGTACGACGGCCGTCAACACCGTGGATTTGTTCGTGCGTCCGGGACAAATCACCGGCCTCATCGGACCGAATGGCGCTGGCAAGACTTCGTTCATTGATGCAGTTACTGGCTTCACGAAGATTGCCGAAGGCGCAATTCTGCTTGATGGGCAGGACGTCTCCTCCTGGTCGACGACCAAGAGGGCGCGTGCTGGAGTTGGACGATCCTTCCAGGCACTCGAGCTATTCGAAGACTGCTCGGTCATCGATAACCTCAAGGCCGCGAGCGATCCGCGCGACTTCGTGTCTTACCTGCGCGACATCTTCTACCCGAAGGAAGCCAAACTCACGGCGACCACAATCAGCGCGATCCGTGAGTTTGATCTTGCCGGCGACCTTGGCCGAGGTGTAGACGATCTCTCCTATGGCAAGCGTCGACTTCTCGCCATCGCGAGGGCCGTCGCTGCGCAGCCCAGCGTGCTCCTGCTTGACGAGCCAGCCGCTGGTCTCAACGAGTCGGAGAGTCGCGAGCTCGCGAAGTTGGTCAAGCGTCTGGCGGACGACTGGGGAATGGCGATCCTGCTGGTCGAGCATGATGTCAACTTCGTCATGTCGGTCTGCAACGAGGTGGTTGTTCTTGACTTCGGCAGCAAGATCAGCCATGGCACACCTAATGAGGTGCGCAACGATCCGGCAGTGATCGCGGCGTACCTAGGCGAAGAAGATCCCGAACAGGCCGCCAATGAGCAGGCAGCGATCAAGTCGGAGGAGCACGCATGAGCAAGAAGGCTTTCGCTGAAAGTGTCAAGGGCACCGTCGTCCTCAAGGCCGATAACATTTCGGTCGGCTACGTCGGTCAGCCGGTCGTTCGTGACCTGAACTTCGAGGTCAAGTCCGGCCAGGTTGTGTGTGTCCTTGGTCCCAATGGCGCAGGGAAGACCACCACCTTGATGGGTCTGTCGGGTGTGCTCCCTGTCATGTCGGGATCCGTAGAAATGTTCGGCGCAGTCACGGTTGCGGGCCTGCATCGCCGCGCACGCGCCGGTTTGTCGTACGTCACTGAAGAGCGTTCTGTCATCAAGTCGATCTCCCTGCGTGACAATATTCGTCTTGCCGGTATCGAGCCACAGTCCGTGCTTGAGTTCTTCCCCGAACTGGAGAAGCGCATCGGTGTTCGTGCTGGCTTGCTCTCCGGCGGTGAGCAGCAGATGCTTACCCTTGGACGCGCCCTCGCTCGTGAACCACGGCTGCTCCTCGCAGATGAGTTGTCCCTTGGCCTTGCCCCGCTCATCGTGGATCGCCTGCTCAAGGCCGTACGCGATGCCGCGGACCAGCGCAATGCAGGTGTTCTCATGGTCGAACAGCATGCCCGCAAGGCGCTCGCATACGCCGACCGCGCACTCGTGATGCAGCGTGGCCGGATTGTGCTTGACCTCAGTGGAGATGAGGCGCGCGCTCGCATCCACGAGATCGAAGAAACGTACATGACCCGCAGTGCAGAATCGTTAGAGGAGTAGACCGTGAAGGCAGCAGTATTCGATGGGCCCGAGAAGCTGTCGATCCAACAGATCGCTGATCCCGTCGCTGGCCCCAAAGATGTCGTTGTTGACGTCGTCGACTGCGGGATCTGTGGATCCGATCTGCACTCCTACCTCGAGGGCGCCTTTGTTGCCCCCGGTCAGGTCATGGGTCATGAGTTCAGCGGCAAGATTGTCGAAATGGGCAAGGAAGTCCAGGGCGTCAAGATCGGTGATCGAGTGACGGTCATGCCGTT
>WLOK01000070.1 GCA_009699315.1 Actinomycetota bacterium | reverse complement strand
TTGATGGCGGGTGGCGCGATCGGGAATGACATATTGCGTCTGCTTCTCGCGCATGGTCCAAGTTGGGCGATGGCGGGTGTGTTGGATGCGATCAATCCAGACCGGGTGGCTCCAGTCGAGTTCGATCTACCAGATCCCGAGGTCGTGTCTGAGCATGCGATGCAGGTTGCGGTGCGTGAAGGCGCAGATGCGGGCCGGTTGATCCTGTTACAGCTGTGGAAGCGACAGGAAGCCTGGACGGCGTCTCGGTCCATGACCACCTCGCACGCCTACACAACCGCGGCGATGGACCGCACGGGTCGGGAAACTTCTCGGTTTGATGTGTCGCGCTCCGGAGTGGTCGCTGAAGTTGGCCTGGTGATGGGTGTGCATGGGTCTACGGCTGATGTGAAGATCACTCAAGCTGGCCTGCTTAACCCCGAGGGCGTTCTCTCCACTACCCACGAGGCTCTCGCACAAGGGCTCATCACCGAACCCGTTGCTCGCCTGATGGCTGACGCGATGGATGGACTGAGTTTCGAGCAGATGGCCCGAGTGGAGGCAATGGTGCTTCCTCGTCTGGTTCGCCACATCGACCCGGTCACACGTGAAGGTGCACCCGCGGGTTACTCCTATGCCAAAGACCAACTCGCTCGAGCCCTTAACCGTGTGGCTCCAGAGCGGGCCAAAGAGAAGCATGCCCGGGCCATGGCCAAGCGTGGTGTGAAAATCCGCATCCTCGAAGAAGACGGCCTCGCCCAGATCTGTTTGTGGACCACCAAGGTCCAAGGCATCTCGTTCTATGAACGCATCAACGAGATGGCCGAGGCATCCCAAGCTGCAGAACGCAAAGCAGTAGAAGACGCCGGCCATGACACGGGGAGTGTGCGCACGATCAACCAGGCCCGAGCAGATGTGTTGGTGGAGATGGTGATGAACGCCAAGCCCACGCCCGGCACCGCGCTCATCGACTGCGTCAACGTCCCTGCTCGAGTGAATGTCGGTGTGTTGATCGACCTACCTACGCTTCTCGCGCTGCGCGATAACCCCGCAGAGCTACCCGGCTACGGGCCACTCGACCCCGAACTCGCCAGAGCGTTAGCGGCCGACAATGAATGGCGAAGATTCCTCCACGACCCGATAACCGGACAAATACTCGACCTTGGACACACCAAATACGAACCCAGTCGAAAACTTCGAGAGTTCATTCACGCTCGAGACCCTAAATGCACCTATCCCGGCTGCAACCAACAAGCCCGAAGATCTCAACTCGACCACATCACACCCTGGCCCCAAGGTCCCACCGATAGATCCAACTTGCACCCGCTATGCGTGCATCACCACAACTTGAAAACGCACGGGAATTGGCAGGTCACCCGCGACCACGATTCAGGCGAAACTACTTGGACCAGTCCACGCGGCCTGACCGCAAAAGCGCCACATCCCTACCGGCCCATGCCCCAATGCGCGCACGAACGGATGCCCGACGAAAACGACGAACCACCACCGTTCTAGAAATCAGTTGTGCGGGTGGCGGGACTTGAACCCGCACGCCTTTCGGCACAGGATCCTAAATCCTGCACGTCTGCCAATTCCGCCACACCCGCGTGTTCACAGAGTAGTGGCTCGCCGGGGGAGGTGTAGTGAGGGGCTTAACGTGCTGTGCCAACGGACTCGCGATGCGAGTCAAGACCGGCGGTTCGGCGCAATCCGCGGGCCCCGGTGATGGAGAGGACGACTAGGAAGACTGCGGCTCCGACGAGCACGATCATGGTGCCGGAAGGGACTGAGGCGTAGTAGCTCAAGTACATGCCTACCAGTCCACACAAAGCCCCGATCCCGGTCGAAAGCGCGAGCATTCGACCAAATGAGTTAGTGAGCATGCGTGCGATCACGGCCGGGATTACGAGCATCGCTGCAACGAGGGTTACGCCGATAACGGTCAGCGTTGCCAGAATGGCAAGCGACAGGATGATCATCAGGAGTGCTTCCACTCGAGCCACGCGCACCCCGGAGGCCTGAGCGACATCTGGGTCGAAGGTCGTAAATAGCAGTACGCGGTAGCGAAGGAACACCACGGCCACCGTGAGCAGGCTGACGCCGACAAGCCCCCAGATTTGAGCGGCGGATATTCCGAGGATGCTGCCGAAGAGAGCGTTCTCAAACGAAGGACCGGAGGTCCCAAACTTTGCGAAAAGCGCAACTCCGAGCGCAAAGGATGCAGTGGTGATGACACCGATGGCAGCGTCGGCTCCCACGCGGCTGCGACGGGCTACGGCGGTGATGGAGATTGCGGAGAGTACGCCCCAGAAGCCGGCACCCACCACGTACAACTCGGCAGCGAAGAGTTGCATAGCGGCGAAGCCACCAAAGATTGCATGGGAGAGGCCATGGCCGATGTAACTCATGCCACGTAAAACGATGTAGACGCCGATGAATCCCAAGAGCGCGCCAGAAAGTGCGGCAACAAGTAGGCCCTTTTGGAAAAAAGCGAACTGAAGTGGTTCAAGGATGCTGGTCATCCGGCTGCCCTCGAATCGTCAACCACAACCGGGACGCCGAGATGCTGGAGAACCTCCATGCGGGCCCCGAACGTACCTTCGAGAACTTCTGGAGTGATGACCTCCTGCGGAGTACCGGAGGCGACGACGTGGTGGTTGACACACACAAGATGTGGCAAGTGGGCAGCCATGCCATTGAGGTCATGCGTGGTGAGGACGATCGACATCCCATCCTCATGTAGATCTGCGAGGAGGTGAAGTACGTCGTGCCTAGTTGAGAAGTCCACCCCGCTGGTGGGCTCATCGAGGAGGAGCATCGCGGGTTTGCGTAGCAACGCTCGCGCCAAGAACATGCGCTGCTGCTGACCGCCAGAAAGCTCTCGAATATGTCGGTGGGCAAGATCTCCGATGCCAAGTCTTTCGAGCACAGAAGCGACATCGGCCTTTTCGCCCGGAGTAGCCCAAGGCAGGATCCGACGGGCCGTGCGCGACATCAACACGCACTCGAAAACTGTGATGGGAAAGTTCCAATCGACAGTTTCCAACTGTGGCACATACGAAACCGCCAGTTTGGGTGCTCTCGTTATCGTGCCCGATTGGGGTTTAAGTGACCCAAGAAGCAGCCGCAGCATCGTGGTCTTGCCAGCACCCGATGGCCCCAAGATACCGGTGAATTGGTCTTCGCGGACAGCGAAATTGATGTCATGCAGCACGTGAGTGTTGCCGTAACCCGCACTGACGTCGGTCAGTGTGACGAGTGCTTCACCGACTCCTGTGCCCGTCATTGCGTGATCACTGTGGGTAAGTCGCCGTGTCGGGGACTGCGGGAGTCACATTGAGTGCATCAAGGTTGGTCGTCGTTCCGCCGAGTCCGCGGATCATGGTCGCGTAGTCGTAGCGCATGAGCCCCAGCCACGAATGCTCTGCTTCACCAGGTGCGCCTGGGAGATCGTCGTCGCGAAGCGAGTCCTCGTAACGCACGCCAGCTTCCGCGCCGATCTCTTCGAGAACCTTGGACGGGAAAACCTCCGATCCGAAGATGACTTTCACTCCTTGCGCTTTCACCTGTTCGATCAGCTGTGCCACTTCCTGAGGAGTGGGGTCGGAGAAGTTCTTGGGCTGGATCGCGCCGACCACTGTCCAGCCAAAATCACGCGCGAAGTACGCGTATGCATCGTGGTAGGTCACGAGCTTGAGATTGCCGTTTGGGACGGTCGCCTGATCTTTGCGAAGCGCGTCAGCGAGTGCATTGGCCTGAGCGATAAAGGCGTCAGCGTTCTTGGCGTACGCAGCGGCATTCTTGGGGTCAGCTGCGCTGAATGCGTCACGAATTTCTTGTGCGTAGATCACCGCATATTTCGGATCGGTCCACAGGTGCGGATTGGGTTTGCCTTCCTCCTTGGGGAAGGAAAAGTCAAAGATCCAGTCCGACTCCGGGAGTGCATTTGTGCCAAGCTCGATGATCTCGGCGCCGTCCTTGAGGTTGGACTTGGCGAGATCCGCAGTGGGGTCTTCGAGCTTGAGGCCGTTGATCAACACAATGTCGGCTCGGCTCAGCAGAACGGCGGTGCCGGGTTCGGGCTCGAAGGTATGGGAGTTGGTGCCCTCGGGAACAATTCCCTCGATGTCAGCCAGGCCCCCGGCCACGGCTGAGGCGATGGACGTGATCGGGGAGACGGTCGTAGCTACGAGAAGACGGTCGCCTGCCCCTGCGGAGGGGCCTGCGGACCCCCCAGAGCAGGCAGCGAGCCCGAGGGCAAGCACGGGCAGAAGGAGCAGGGGGCTGAGGCGCACCGCCCCAGCCTACTGCCTGCTATTAGTTACTGCGAATTGTTTGCAATAAGGACATGGGTGGGGGGCGACCAATCAGGCGGCTACGCTTCCCCTTGTGAGCGATACCCCTACCCCTGAGTCACTTGAGGATGAGATCGAGCAGGCCCGTGACCAACTCGTGGCCACTCTCGCCCAGATCAAGGCCCAGACGACGCCGGCCGCTCTTGCGCGGCGAGGTGGCAAGGCAGTGGGCGGTTTCTTCACCAACGAGCGCGGCAGAATTCGACCCGATCGTGTTGCCTATGCCGTCGGCGTGGTCGCCGCGGTGGTCGGCTGGAAGATCCTGGGCCGAAGTCGTCGTCGTTGTCACTGTCACTGACCCTCGATCGTTAGTCCGAGGTAGCGCCGCTCAGTAGTACTGTCGAGTCATGTCTGCTCCTGCTGACGGCGTGCATTCTGACCGCCTCATCATCTTCGGTATCACTGGCGATCTCGCACACAAGATGACACTCCCGTCGCTGTATCACCTTGAGCAGCGCGGGCTACTTGACTGCCCTATCACCGGAGTAGCGAGCCCGGATCTCACCGACGAGCAGCTTTGGGACCTAGTGCGCAAAGCCGTTACTGCCAAGAAGCAGGCAGCGGGTGCTGAGGTAGACGAGGCCATACTCAGTCGGCTAGTTCAGCGAATGACCTACGTCGGAGGAGATTTTTCTGACGCTGGTCTCTATCAGCGTTTAGCGGCGCACATTCAAGGTGCGAAGAACCCGCTCTTCTATTTGGAGATTCCGCCGTCCCTGTTTGGGCCCGTCATTGAGCAGCTCGGCGCTGCCGGTCTTACTAAGGGTGCGCGGGTGGCTGTGGAGAAGCCGTTTGGTACGAGTTTGCAAAGCGCGCGTGATCTCAACGAACGATTGTGCAAGATTCTTAGCGAAGATCAACTCTTTCGAATCGACCACTTCTTAGGCAAAGAACCAGTTCTCGACCTGTTGTATCTGCGCTTTTCGAACGCATGGCTTGAGCCCCTGTGGCGCCGTGAATACGTCGAGTCGATTCAGATCACTATGGCTGAGGATTTCGGCGTGGAGGATCGCGGCTCGTTCTATGACGGGGTAGGGACTCTGCGCGATGTCGTGCAGAACCATCTCTTGCAGGTCCTCGCTCTTGTGCTCATGGAGGCACCCGGGTCATCGGACGATCCGGTAGGGGACCGGCGGCTTGAGGTGTTTCGAGCGATTAGGCCGATTGATCCGGAGACTGTGGTTCGTGGCCAGTACACCGGATACCGCGAAATCCCCGGGGTGAAGCCGGACTCAGATACCGAAACGTATGTTGCTGTCGAATTGCATTGCGATACGTGGCGTTGGGCTGGAGTGCCTATCACCATACGAGCCGGGAAGAACCTGCCCATTACGGCAACGGAGGTGGTCGTCCGATTCCATCGCGCTCCCGCCTTCCGTGTGGGTCAGCACGTCCGACACGTCATCGGACACGACGACATGATCTTGCGCGTAGGGGCCAAGCCTGGCGTGGATATTGGCGTGCGTATCAAGAAGCCTGGCACAGATGGAGTGGAGCCGGAGTTCCTCTCCTTGGACTTTGGCGAAGCTCTGGGTGAACTCCCGAGCGCCTACGAAACGCTGCTCTATCAGGCGATGCACGGGATCCATACGCTCTTTCCGCGTTGGGATTCGGTTGAGGCGACGTGGGAGATCGTGCAATCGGTGCTTGACCACCCGACGGCTGTGATCCGCTACGAACCGGGCACGTGGGGTCCGATGCAGGCCGATGAATTGGTGCGCCGTTCCGGCGGGTGGCGCAATCCGCGCCCGATGAGCTAAACCTTCTACAGCAGACCAGCGGCCTGGGCCGCGCGGTAGATCTCAATCTTGTTAGACAGGTGCGCCCCAGCGGCCACGTATTTGCGGCGAATCCGCTTGATATACGTCTGCGCGGTCGCCTCACTCACCCCCATGTCTTCGGCGACCTCGCACATTGTGCGGCCCGATGCGTAAAGAGCGAATGCGCGCATCTCGCGCGCAGAAAGTCGCACGGTGGGGAAAGCCCCGGATAGTGGCGCCTGCGTGGCTGCGGTCATGTCACCAAGTGTGGATTCACACCGGCAGCGCCCCGGCGTGACATTGGGTTGGCCCTATGTTGAAGTCTCGCGGGCGGGGATATCTGAGGCAAACGGAACGACAGCCTTCAACACTGTTCCTTGTGGCGTCGGTTCAAGAGCCCACTCCTTGCAGAGATGGTCGTACATGGCCATACCCAATCCACGAGCATTCTGATTGACTCCGGCCCCGCTGTCGGTCACGACGATAATCGCGCTTGAGTCATCGGTAGAAACGTCACACACGATCTCTGCCGCATGCCCGTGGCGAATCGCATTGTTAACGGCCTCGCGCGCGATTTCTCCCGCACACTGTGCAGTCAAGGGGTGTGTTTCGAGAAGGTCTTCCGCGGTGGGAGTCAGTGACCACTCGATTGCGCATACTCCTGACCACAGATTTGCAATGTCATCGAGAGTTGCACTTAGCGAGATTTCGGTTCTACCTGGCATATCGAGTTCGGCGATCGCAGTAGTGATGTCCCTCCTGATGCTTTTGATTATGGCGTGGTCCGGGTGATCCATTGAAGCGAGTCGCAGAGCTGCTGAGTGAAGGGCGCTTTGCACCCGTCCATGCATTACATAAGCGATCCTGCGCTGAGTGACCCACGCTTGTTGATTGAGCGAACTCACCGTGAGTTGAAGTTCGAGAACGGTTTCGCGCAGAAGCTGCTCGGTGGCAAACTGCTGCGCACTAAAGGCGTCATATCCGACAGTTGTAGCACCAACTAGCCCACAGAAAATCGCCGCAGGAACAAGCAAGAAAGGGGGAGTGGGAATGCCGATTGCGATGAGACCTGCCATGGCTCCGTAGCCGATGGACATGTAAACGATCGTGGTGATCAGGAGCGATATCACGGGAAAGGTACGCCAGTTCGTGAACACCCTGCCGACGACGAAGACAAGAGCCATACAGGCCGCCGCGTAGATCAGAGTGAAGGCCAATGCCGGGATTGCCGCGAGCGTTCGAGAGGCGGGTGCTGCTGCGGCAGCGATACACAGGAGGCCGAGGGGGAGCGGCTTGAACGATGTAGCGACGCACAGGCGATCGGGAAGTGGGACCTTGGGGCGTTGATGACTTTCTCGCGTGTGGTTTTCGGCTTCGAACGTTTCAGGTTCGGTACCCAGACGCCGGCTGAGGGGACGTAATTCGTTCTCCACAAATTCACGCAAAGAATCAACGCTCGCCATCGGGTCTGCGCCTTGCCCGATTCCGTAAAGAGCCGCATCGATTTCGCGGATTCGCGGCTGGACAGATGTGCGAACCTTGTCAGTGAGTCGCGTAAGCATCTGGGTTAAGCGTTGCTCGGCTGTCAATCGAAGTTCTAGGAGGCGTGCTCGTTCGGTGTCCAGCGCATCAACGGTTCGACGATGCTGATCGTAGGTACTCACCACGATAGCGAGGATGAGGAGCACAGAGACAACAAAGGCTGCACCAAGGCGGTAGCCAAGCTCAATATCCGCTGTGAGGCCGAGAGCGAGAGCCACGGCGCCGATAGCGAGCCCGCGTACAACAGCTGCTAAGCCCATGATGACGAGTGTGAGAATTGGGCGGCTGCGAACCACTCCTGCACGATGCAGGAATGCTTTACCGGTCAGCATGCCCGCGATAAGCGCTAGTTCGCCCACAATCGCCACAATCAGCCACAATGTCGCTGGGCCACCAACGCGTTGGCGATCGAAGAACAAGGGACCCAGAACACCAGCCGGAATGAACAGCAGAGCTGTACGAACACCCAATGAGCCTGGTTCACCCAGTCTCTCCCAGAGCACGCGGAAGGTGGTCCGTCGGTTCATCTATCCGGTGCTTTCTGGGGCGGGCAATTGCCGGACAGTGGGTTCAGTGGCTTCCAGAAAGCGTCGTGCAGCGAGGACTCTGGAGTTGCCGTGTGTTTCTGGAGCAATTCCGATGGCTAGGTAGGCGCGTTGCAGGGTTGCCTCGACGGACTTCAGGGTCACGCCACGAGCATCGGCGATCTGCGCATTGGTCTTTCCATCGACGACCATGCGTAGTACGTCGATCTGCCGACGAGTGAGGTTCGCAAGTGGGCGTTTCGGATTGCGGTCGTGGCGGTGTTGCGTCAGATTGCCACCTCGAAGAGCGGTGTCGAGTGCCGCAATGATTGCATCGACGTCGGAGATGGCTGACTTACGCAGATAGGCGACCCCGCGTGGCAGTCCGTTGGGGTCCCGGTCAGCGAAGCGCGGATCGGGAAGATTGGTCAGGAATACGACGGCGATGTGGGGGTACTGCTGTAACAGTCGATCAGCGAAATCGAATCCAGTGGGTCCTTCACCTAAGTCGATATCGACGAGCGCACCATCGGGATCCACGACGTGCACCGCCCGCATTGCATCGGCAGCCGTGGCGGCGGTGGTCACGCGAAATCCTCGAACTTCAAGGGCACCGGCGACCAGTTCGCGCAGCAGAGCATCGTCTTCGACGATCAGGAGCGAACGTCCCTCCACGAGAACCTCCTCGTACCTCGACCCGGTGACAGAGACAAGCCTTTCGACCCTCCCAGAGCATGGCCGGTTGATGGGGGGTAATCCCTACTTTTCTGCTCCATTTCGTCTGGCGAACTCCGCGAACCAGTCCAAGGCCGTGGCGTCGTCGACGGCGGCCCGATTGGCCGCCTGGTCTACCGGAGTGCCTTGGAGAATTCGCTTGATGGGGATTTCCATCCGTTTACCCGTGTGAGTATGCGGGAGCTTCGGCACCTGAATGATGTCGTCAGGCACGTGGCGTGGAGACATCTGACTTCTCAGGGCCATCTTTATGGTGTGGATGAGGTCCTCGTCGAGTTGTCGGCCCTCATCTAGCACCACAAACAGCGGCATCCAGTAGCCGCCATCGGCGGACTCGATCCCGAGAACAAGTGACTCGCTCACCTCGGGCACGCCTTCGACGACCTCGTAAATCTCTGCCGATCCCATCCGCACACCCTGACGGTTGATGGTGGCATCAGATCGTCCGTGAATGATCACTGAACCGCGTGGAGTGACCGTCATCCAGTCACCGTGACGCCACACACCGGGGTAGGTATCGAAGTAGGCACTGCGATAACGCGACCCATCGGGATCGTTCCAGAAGTAAATCGGCATCGATGGCATCGGCTTGGTTACTACGAGCTCACCTACCTCCGCAATGACCGGGCGACCTTCGCTATTCCATGCAGCGAGTGCGACACCGAGGAATGGCGCTTGGATCTCACCAGCACGGACCGGCAGGGTTACTACTCCACCCGCAAATGCCGAAGCAACATCCGTGCCACCAGTTATAGATGTGAGCCAGACGTGGGGCAAAGCGTCGTAAACCCAGTGGTAGCAAAGTGGAGGTAGGGGCGCACCGGTGCTGCCCATCGTGACGAGCT